>NZ_CAMYIC010000046.1 GCF_947258355.1 uncultured Allomuricauda sp. | reverse complement strand
AACAGTCAGATGCTCTAACCAACTGAGCTAAGGAGGAATATTTTACCTTAAGCGGGTGCAAATATAATGGATTCTTTTTTACACCACAAACAAAAAAATTGCTTTTCTATTTAAAAAGCCATTTATATAAATCGTTGCCGTTCGCAAACAGCAACAAAGCAATTAAAATAAAGAAGCCTATCATTTGGGCATACTCCAAAAATTTATCGCTTGGTTTGCGCCCTGTTACCATTTCATACAACAAAAAGGCGACATGCCCACCATCCAAAGCAGGAATGGGCAAAATGTTCATAAAGGCCAAAATAATCGATATAAATGCCGTAGTGGCCCAAAAGGCCGGCCAGTTCCAAGTGTCTGGGAACATACCACCGATAGCGGCAAATCCGCCAACTTCTTTATACGCACCTGTATCTGGATTAAATATTTTCTTCATCCCCCTAATGTAGTCCGTAAGGGTTTTTACACCTTTGTTCCATCCAGCAGGTATCGATTCCAAAAAGGAATATTTTAACGTCTTTTGCTCCAAATATCCTGCCTCCTTATACTCTTCCGGTGTCATTCCCAAACCAACTCCCAAAGCAGCTTCTTCGGAAACGTTCAGCGTCAAATCGACCATTTCACCGTTACGTCTAACCTTTACGGGAACCTCACCTCCCTTATTGGCTTCAAGTATAGGTATCACCTGATCTTTGTATTCTACCGTTGTGCCTGCCATTTCAACAACGGCATCCCCTTTTTGGAGACCACTGTCCGCATTTGGCGATTTTTCGGGAACTGCACTGATCACAAATGGAACCCGATAATAGATAAAACGTGCCTTTTCCTTATCCTCGGACAAGGTTTCGATAAAGTCAACTGGGATTTTCTTTTCTATGACCTGTCCATCCCTTTCAATGGTATAGCTCTCACCATAAACCATTTCCGGAAGTATCTGCTGTAAGGCTTCTACCTTTTTACCATCAACGGACAAAATTTTGTCCCCGGTCTTAACACCCAATTCGTCTCCCAGACTTTTCTCGGTTACCCAAATTCCATCCTTTAGACTGTCATTGGCGATGTACTGCTCTCCATAAGTAAAAACCAATCCAATAAAAATAATAACCGCCAGAATAAAGTTAACGGTCACCCCGCCAAGCATAATGATCAATCGCTGCCAAGCTGGCTTGCTTCGGAATTCCCATGGTTTTGGTTCTTCCTTCATCTGCTCCTTGTCCATGCTCTCATCGATCATCCCGGATATCTTCACATATCCGCCCAAGGGCAGCCAACCGATACCATAAACCGTTTCCCCGATTTTCTTTTTAAAGAGCGAGAATTTTATGTCAAAAAAGAGATAAAACTTCTCCACCCTTGTCTTAAAAAGCTTTGCCGGGATAAAGTGTCCCAGCTCGTGAAGCACTATTAAAAGCGATAAGCTTAGAAAGAATTGTATGGTCTTTATAACTATAGGGGTCATCCGTTGTCTTTTCTTAAAACGAACAAAAGTAACCTTTTAGGGATTGATAAAAAAACCTCGGTTTTAATCCCACTTGTTATTTAAGAAAGATTTAGCAACAAAAGATAGCTTTCTCCTTGATGAATAGACCTTTGGGCCGTAATTTTGTAACCATGGGATCATTTTTTGCAAAGTACAAGTTGTTCGGAATCGTAATGCTGGGGTTGTCCGCAGTAATTATTTACCTCTTTTACAATGCACTGCAACCCAAAAAAATGCTTCCGGTCTACCAGCCCTCCATGGTGGACAAATCTTTGGTAGATAGCACATTGCATTATACCAAAAAATACCACAAAGTAGCCGATTTTGCTTTGGTCAATCAAAATGGGGACACCATAACCCAAGAAAATTACAAGGATAAAATATATGTGGCGGACTTCTTTTTTACTACTTGCTTGACCATTTGCCCCATTATGACCAAGAATATGGGGGAAATACAAGAGGTCGTGAAGGATGACCCAGATATTATGTTGCTCTCCCATTCGGTTACTCCACAAATAGATACCGTTGCTCAACTAAAGAGATATGCGCTGGAAAAAGGTGTAATCGACAGCAAATGGAATTTGGTGACAGGTGATAAAAAGCAAATCTATGAGCTGGCCCGAAAATCCTACCTTGCCGTTAAAAACGATGGCGATGGTGGTCCGTTTGACATGATCCATACCGAAAATTTTATTTTGGTGGACAAAGAGAAACGGATTCGGGGTTTTTACGATGGCACCAATCGAGAAGAGATTGATAAGCTCCTTGAGGACATTAAAATACTTAAGGCCAGTTATGAAGAATAACTCTTTGGAGCTTTATTCCCATTTTAAGCTTGTAGTTTCCCTTTTTTATTTATTTTTGCCTTACTTAAATTTATTCTAAATAAGAACAGTGGCGACGGTTGCAGACTTAAGGTATGGACAAAAGGGAATAATCAAAGATTTTTCCGAACACACGCTCCCCGTAAAATTAATGGAACTTGGATGCCTACCCGGCAACAGCGTGGAGCTTTTGCAGATTGCCCCTTTCAACGACCCCATCTACATCAACCTTAGTGGAAGTCATCTCGCTATTAGAAGGTCTTTGGCAGCACTCATAGAGCTGGAGATTATTGAAGAAACATAGGCCAAATGAGCAAGAACATCAATGTAGCCCTGATCGGGAATCCAAATACCGGAAAAACATCGGTTTTTAATCAGCTTACAGGACTCAAACAAAAAGTTGGGAACTATCCAGGCATAACGGTCGAAAAAAAAGAAGGTATCTGTAAACTTCCGCGAGGAGTAAAAGCCCATATTCTTGACCTCCCCGGCACCTATAGTTTGAATACGACCTCGTTGGATGAAAGTTTGGTGGTGGAACTATTGCTCAACAAAAACGATAAGGACTACCCCGATGTTGCAGTTGTAATCAGTGACGTTGAAAACCTTAAAAGGAACCTGCTTCTTTTTACCCAGATAAAAGACCTAAAGATTCCCACCATTTTGGTGGTGAACATGGCCGATAGAATGGACCGCAAGGGAATATCGTTGGATGTAGAGGCCATGGAAAAAAAGCTGGACACCAAAATCGCCTTGGTAAGTACACGCAAGAATACGGGTATTGAACGTATCAAAGAACTCATTGCAGATTACAAAAGCATATCTTCCAAGCCCATTCTAGATCCAAACCGAATTTCTCCAGCGTACTTTGATCGCCTCAAAAAAACATTCCCCCAAGAAGACCTCTACAAATTATGGCTGGTAATCACGCAAGACGTGAATTTTATGCCCATTGAGAAAAAACGGATTCAAGACGCATCCGATTTTGCCACCAAGTCCAAGGACGAACTCAAAAAGTTACAGCACAAGGAGACCGTGCTCCGCTACCAGCTCATCAACAATATTTTAAAGGAGACCTATAAGGTTGATTTCATGGCAGCCAAAGGCCTACGTGCTTCTTTAGATAAAATCCTTACACATAAAGTGTTTGGATACCTCATCTTCTTTGTGATCTTGCTCACCATTTTCCAAGCCATTTTTGATTGGAGTGGGTACCCCATGGACTTTATAGACGAGCAATTTGCCATGGCTGCCGAATGGATCAAGAACACATTGCCACCAGGCTTATTTACAGATTTATTGGCCGAAGGTATTATTGCAGGTATCGGTGGTATTGTCATTTTTATCCCGCAGATTGCTTTCTTGTTCCTGTTTATTTCCCTTTTAGAGGAATCAGGATATATGAGCCGTGTAGTCTTTTTAATGGACAGGCTTATGCGACCTTTTGGATTAAGCGGAAAAAGTGTAGTACCCCTTATTTCTGGTAATGCCTGTGCCATTCCCGCTATAATGGCAACACGTACCATTGAGAATTGGAAAGAAAGGCTGATCACCATTTTGGTGACACCATTTACCACATGTTCGGCAAGGCTGCCCGTATATTTGATTTTAATCGCTCTCGTAATTCCCGAAGGCAAATTTATGGGACTTAGCTACCAAGCTTTGACCTTGATGCTCCTTTACATGATCGGGTTTGGGATGGCACTTTTGTCCGCCATGGTTTTGAATAAAGTCCTCAAGATTAAAACGAGGTCCATTTTTATGGTAGAAATGCCCACCTATCGCCTACCCTTGTTAAAAAATGTCGTCTATACGGTGATAGAAAAAACAAAAAGTTTTGTACTGGGCGCAGGTAAAATAATCTTGGCCATTTCAATAGTGTTATGGTTTTTGGGATCCAACGGATATTCCGATGATTTTGAAAACGCCGAGAGCATTGTCACCGAAAGAATAGAAAAACAGGGACTGAGCACTTACAGTAAAAATTACATCCAAAACAACATAGAGTCTTACCGTGAATCTGCCTTAAAGGAAGGCATGGCACAAAGTGCTCTACAGGATTCCGTTGCGGTTTTGACTTCAGAGCTTTCGGAAAGAGCAGTTGCTCAAGAAATTGCCAGTTACAAATTGGAGCATTCCTACATCGGACAAGCAGGAAAAGCCTTTGAGCCCGTTGTAAAACCATTGGGCTACGATTGGAAAATTGGAATCGCGGTTTTAACCTCCTTTGCTGCACGTGAAGTGTTTGTTGGGACCTTGGCTACCATTTATAGTGTAGGTAGTGACGAGGAAGAAACCATTAAAAATAGAATGGCTGCCGAATTGGATGAAGAAGGCAAGCCATTATTTAATCTGGCATCCGGTATTTCATTAATGCTCTTTTATGCCTTTGCCATGCAATGCATGAGTACCCTCGCCATTGTAAAACGAGAGACCAACTCTTGGAAATGGCCCTTAATCCAATTGGGCTTTATGAGTGTTTTTGCCTATATTATTGCATTGATAGCCTATCAAATTCTAATCTAATTCCAACATGATTCAGCAAATACTAGCATACGGAACTCTATTGATAGCGGCGGGCTATTTGGTTTGGAAGTTTTTACTTCCCAAATCGCTCTTCCGCAAGGGAAACCACAATTCCAATTCCTGTGGTCAAGACAACTGTGGGTGCAGTTAATACCCATTACTTTTTTATAATTGTTTTTCATCAAAAAAGGGTAGATTGTAGGACAATTATATTCCAATGAAAAACTTTGCACTCATTTTATCCCTAACATTTGTTTTGATGTTGGGAAGTTGCTCTTCAAGCAAAAGCTCTGCTTACAACAAAAACCTTTCCGAAGAAATAGCCGAAAACAATAACAAAACCATTCCATTGTTGGATAGAATAAGGCGTTTGCCAGGAATCACACTTAGAGGTGGCATACCCTATTTCATGAAATCGGCCAACCAAATATCCGGGACTGCGACCGAACCTTTGTATATTGTAAATGGATATATTTTGGGCAATTCATTTAAATCCCTCGATCAATTAGTGGATAGCGCCAGCATCAAAAGTATTGATGCACTTAGCAGTTCAGAAGCCGCTTCATATGGCTCAAGAGCCGCCAGCGGCGTAATCAAGATAACCACTTATAAGTAAATTCCCAGCGCTCAAATATTTTTTTTCACCTTTCTGTAACCTTTTACAATTTCCTGACTATATAAGATAAACGCCAACTAAAAAACAGCATTTGGAAACGCTTTCAGATGAAATGATCATGCAAAAAGTATCCGAGGGAAATTTGGATCTACTCAAGGAGCTTTTTGACCGACACCATAAACACGTGTACAATTTTCTGTACAAAATGTCGGGCGATCGTATGTTGGCCGAAGATCTTACACAAGATGTTTTTTACAAACTGATCAAGTATCGGAACTCATACAACCAAGGGTCGTTCCTGTCGTGGATGTTCACCATAGCGCGTAACAGCCTAAAAACACATTTCACAAGAAATCATAGATCGCACGACGATATTGAGGTTTTCGCCTATAAAGCAGTAGAGGAAGAAAACGATGCAAGCGAAAACAATGCGCATTTGCAATATGCCCTGAGTCAACTTGATCCGTATGATAGGGAACTTGTGATTTTGAACCGCTATAAGGAAATCAAATACGATGACCTAGCAGAAATCATGGGGAGTACCCCAGGTGCGGTAAAAACCAGAGTGTGCAGAATTTTGAAAAAATTGAAGAATACTTATTTAGAAAGTATATAGCCATGGGAAATAATCATGTTTTTGACCAAATACCAGACTATTTGGATGGCAAATTGAGTAAGTCGGACGAGGTATCTTTCGAAAAACATATAGCACAATGTAACGATTGCCAAAAGGAATTGGAAGAGATAAAGGCCTTTCTCAATGTTTTTGACGATGAAGTACCAACACCTTCAAGCAGGCTTAAAACAAAGTTTGAATCGGTGCTTGAGCAAGAAAAAATGAGTCAGGGCAAAGTAGTCCAACTAAACGAAAACAAATCATCAAATTGGACAGGCAATGTCTTGAAAATTGCAGCCAGCATAGCTCTTTTGGTCGCCGCTTTTCAAATGGGAAGTCTTGTTCAGCAGCGAAAGGTGAACGAGGACATCGCGCAACTTCAGAACGAGACCAATCAAATGAAGCAAACAGCCATGTTGTCGTTAATGGAGAACCAATCAGCAAGTAAACGTATTCAAGGGGTGAATTACATCGAAGAGTTTGAGCAGCCAGATGAGGCCATCATCCAGGCATTGAGTAACCGTATGCTCTATGATGAAAACGACAATGTTCGAATGTCTGCCTTTGATGCATTGACCAAGTTCACTTCCTCCGAAACTGTGAAAAACACTTTTATTGAAGCCTTGGAAAATGAAAAAAACCCAAGTATTCAGGTCGCCATTATTCAAGCTTTAGTTCAAATACAAGAGAGAAAAGCAGTCGAACCGATGAAAAAATTATTGGAAAAAGAGGACACACAACCCTTTATCAAAGATCAAATCAGGGCAGTATTGCCAAGTATATCATAAACATCAAAAAGCGAAAATCATGAGAAAATTCACATTTATTTTAATGGCCCTGTTTGTGGCCAACATTGCAAAAGCACAGAGCGATTACACTAAATCCTTAAATGGGATCCAATGGGTGAAAATTGAGTCCAAAACAGACATTGTGGTAAAAACCCATAGCACCAATGAACTGTTGATCAAATCTGGTCCAGAAATCAAAACCCCAGAACGTGCCAAAGGACTAAAATTGGTCGGAGAAGGGGGCACGGACAATACCAATGTTGGTTTTTCCGTGGTGCAGGATGGAAACACTTTAATCGTGTACAACCTACGCAAGAGCAAAGGAGCTGAAATCTATTTGCCAGCTTCACAGAACATTGCCGTTAAGAGCACTTGGAACGGCGATATCGACATCGAAGGATTTTCCGGAGAAATAGAAGCCGATGCGCAACTCAATGGAAGTATACAACTAATGGATGTCAATGGACCCGTCACCGCCAACTCTTTGAACGGATCATTGGAGGTGGTCTTTGGAACAGTAACACAGGACTCTCCCATCTCTCTTTATTCCACCAATGGGGCTGTGGATGTGAGTCTTCCTTCGAACACTCCGGCCAACTTGGCCTTGAGCACTCTGAATGGAAACGTTTATACAGATTTTGATGTAAAAGCCGATGATAAAGATGGATTAAAATCTGTATTGGGAAGAAACATTAAAGCCTCCATAAACGGTGGTGGCGTAAAAATATCCATGAAATCCACCAATGGGAACATGTATCTCCGAAAGAAATAACATATAAATGTCAAATCGAGCACAGTCGAGATGTTCTTTAACCATTTTTCGACAGTGTTCAAGATGACAAAACATCTATTACATTTTAAAATCAAAAAATCGAACAGTCATGAAAAAATTGATCATCACCGCATTTGTGGGGTTAGCAACGCTGACCTTGGGTGCACAGAAAATCATTGAGAAAAACTTCAACTATTCAGGTCAATCCATCGACCTTGATGTAAAATTTACCAAGGATATCGAGGTAAAAACTTGGGATAAGTCCACGGTTTATTTTAAGGCGGACATTACAATTGAAGACGGAAAGTACCTGGATAAATTTAAACTGGATATTGATGAAAGCAGCAGCTCCTTAAGTATTGCCTCCAACGTCGAGGATGTTTTTGAGGCTTTCAAAGATGAGTGGGACAGAACAAAGTCCAACAAAAAAGGATACTATTTTACCGGAGATACTTACGAATTCAACTATGTACTTTATGTTCCCAAAGGAGCAACGTTCAAAGTAAGTAGTATAAACGGTGACCTTACATCGGACATCATCGAAGGTGATTTTACTGCTGAATTGATCAATGGGGATATTGACATTGACGAATATAACGGTGACATGGACCTACAAACCATCAACGGTGAAATAGATTTGGTAATGAAGAATTCCAAATTGGTCGCTGAAACCATTCATGGTAATATTTATGCAGACGAAAATATGGAACTGACCATATCCGATCGTTATGTTGGTCAAAAAGTTGAAGGTAGATTTGATAGTGCCAAACACCGTCTAAAATTGAACACCATAAACGGGAACATGTACTTGCGTCTTTAAATTAAATTGGAAACAAAGGAATAGAGCAACAACGCCCAACCCACTACCAAAAGCAGTCCCCCAAGTGGGGTAACAGGGCCAAGAAACCGAGGTTTGTTACCTTTTGCCGCCCCTAAACATAGGGCATAAATACTAAAGGAAAACAACAGGGTCCCAAAGATAAAGCAGTTGATTATCCAAGAATCCAGCGACTTATCAAAGCTTAAATTAAAGCCCAAGACCAAAAGCACAATAGCGTGATACATTTGATATTTGACCCCTGTCTCAAAACTATGCAGCAGTTCAGGGGTCAATTTCTTTTTTAGGGCATGTGCACCAAATGCTCCAAAAATCACAGCTAAAAGTCCGTATAACGCCCCCATTAATTGGGCCATGAAAATTGTTCCCATAATATTATAAATCTATGTGTATTTCGTGGTCTGAACTCATTGTAAAGGCACACTCCTTGAACTTGGGCGGACCAAAAGTCTTCATCTTGGCCTTGGAAAAGGCAACTTTTTCCTTCGGAATTCCCAACCAATTGGTGTCCAGTTTTCCGTTATCGTTCTCATCATGGAAAATGGCAAGTGCGTATTCACCTGCTGGAAGGTCTGGAATATGCAATAGCACACTTCCGTGGTGGGCAACCACACTTTTCGTCTTCAACACATGATCAAAGGACAAAAAAGCTTCGTCGGAATCGTAAACAGCTACGCTCACCATGCCTTTGGCGGACTCCACGTTGTTTACCTGAATAGAAAGTGTGTTTTGAGAAAACCCGATAACTGGCAATAACAATAATAAGATAATGGCCTTCATACTTATTGGACTCCTTTGGCTGTTTCTTTGTTGTTCAACAATTCAGTCTGCAAAATTGCAAATAATTCCTCGGTTTTAATACTATCCCGAAGGTTCACATACATTTTAAGGGAATCGTGATGGACCACTTTTATTTTTTGTTGATAGAGGTCGTCTACAAAAACATAAACTTTGGTGTTGGTAATGGAGTCCTTAAAAACTCCCTTTTCCTTTTCCATCCAAGAAAAACCGCTGGAACGTTCCATTTCGGGCAGTTTTTCCACAAAAAGCACACTGTCCAATTCGGTTAAAGGTATTTTTTGATAGTATATTCCTGAAAATATTTTTAGTTTGCCCTCCTCTATTTTATGCCAGTTTTTATAATGTTCCACAAAGGCAAGGATGCATAATATCAAGGTCAGGAAAATCAATACATTCCACAACCAATGTCTCTTCCTTTTATTTATTTTCAATTATTCAGGTAATATTTGGTAGAATTTAAAGGTAGTTCAATTCTTTTTAAGGTTCAAGAATTTACATTCCTAGTATATTTGAAGAATCAAGAACAGTTTATGGATTTCACTGGAAAAAACATATTGATTACAGGTGCCTCCCGTGGCATCGGAAAGGCAACCGCTATGGCATTTGCAAAAAAAGGTGCAAAAGTTGGCATTAATTATAGAAGCAACGATGAAGTGGCCAAACAAACCTTAGCAGAATTACCCGGTGAGGGACATCGCCTTTTTAAGAAAGATATCTCACAAAAAGTAGAAACCGAAGTCTTGATCAGCGATTTTGTGAAGGAATTTGGTCGTCTTGATGTGTTGGTGAACAATGCGGGAATTTCCATTTTCCATGAAATTGACAAGGTCGATTTTGACCATTGGACCCATGCCTGGGAAAAAACCTTTGAGACCAATTTGTTTGCGGTGGCCAATTTATGCTATTGGGGTGCCAAGTCCATGATGAAAACCGGAGGTGGGCATATCGTAAGTGTATCTTCTCGAGGTGCATTTCGTGGGGAACCCACTAAACCGGCCTATGGTGCTAGTAAAGCAGCTTTGAACTCCATGAGTCAATCCTTGGCCAAAAAATTAGCGCCACATAACATTTATGTAGGAGTGGTAGCTCCTGGGTTCACCGAAACCGAAATGGCCAAAGAAACCCTTACTCCTGCCGAACGCGAAAACCTGCTGCGTGAATCCCCTTTTAAACGTATGGCACAACCCGAAGAAGTGGCGCATGCGATATTGTTTTTGGCATCTTCCGAGGCAGCATACTCCTCTGGGACAATAATCGATGTAAACGGCGCATCCTATTTAAGATAAAACAATATGAAAGCAGCCACCGTTGCACAACTCAAAAAAGAACTCCAATTCAAATCGCAAGATGAGGTAATGCAACTTTGCCTTCGGTTGGCCCGATTCAAAAAAGAGAACAAGGAATTGCTCACCTATTTGTTGTTTGAATCCGACAGTGAAGAAGGCTATATTGAAACAGTCAAGGAAGAAGTGGATGATATGTTCGCCGACATCAACATCAACAGTTATTTCTACATCAAAAAAAGCGTTCGAAAAATACTGCGTACCATCAAAAAATATATTCGCTACTCCGGCAACAAGACCACCGAAGTGGAGCTATTGCTATACTTCTGTGAAAAACTGAAATCGTTCCGACCCTCCATCAACAGAAACACCACACTAAAAAACCTGTACAACCGACAACTGGAGTACATCAAAAAGAAAATCCCACTGCTACACGAAGACCTACAGCACGACTACGGACTTATTCTTGAGGAACTCTATTATTGAATACACAATAAAACGCAACATATTCTTTAGAACATCTCAAAATGTTCAAGGATTTGGTTGATTTGACTAAATTTTCTCATCTATATTGAGTAAATTGTGTTTTTATTCTAACTACTCATAACCAACCTTGACATCATGAGAATGCCAACAACTTCTATGAAGACATGGACACTACTTTCCATGTTTTTTTTAACCTTATTTAATTACGCACAAAATACATCTCCAATAACTGTTGACACCAGCTTTTACAGTGGTTTTGAATGGAGGAACATTGGCCCGGACCGAGGCGGACGTTCTTTGGGTGCATCTGGAAGCCCATCAAGACCCAACGAATATTATTTTGGAGCCACTGGCGGTGGTTTGTGGAAAACCATTGATGGAGGAAATACATGGAAATGTGTTACCGATGGCCAGATCACAAGTTCTTCTGTAGGAGCAGTTGCCGTATCCGAAACCAACCCGGATGTAGTTTACATTGGGATGGGGGAAACCCAACTACGAGGAAGCATCACACAAGGTGATGGTGTTTACAAAACAACGGATGGCGGAGAAACCTGGACCCACTTGGGACTGGAAGAAACTCAAGCGATTTCCAGAGTTCGTGTCGACCCAACCAATGAAGACATTGTTTACGTTGCCGCATTGGGTCACCCCTACGGAGAAAACGAGGAACGTGGTGTTTTTAAATCCGTTGATGGAGGCGAGACATGGAAAAAAGTGCTTTATGTAAGCGACAAGGCTGGTGCTGCTGATTTGATCATAGACCGAAATAATCCCAATGTCCTTTATGCCAGCACTTGGCAAGTATATCGTAAAGCTTGGAAAATGTGGGGCGGTGGTCCCGATTGTAAACTTTGGAAATCTACCGATGGCGGGGAAACTTGGACAGACCTGACCAAAAATCCGGGAATGCCCGAAGGTCCAATCGGCAAAATCGGTGTTACCGTTTCCCCTGTAGATTCAAACAGGGTCTGGGCCATCGTGGAAGCCAACGAAGGTGGGGTTTTCCGTTCTGATGATGCCGGTAAAACTTGGGAGTTGACGAACAACGAACGTAAACTGAGACAACGTGCCTTTTACTACTCCAGAATTTATGCCGACCCCAAGGACAAAAATGTAGTATATGGTTTAAATGTGGGATTCTTTAAATCTACCGATGGAGGAAAAACATTTGATGAAAGAATAACCACTCCACATGGCGATAACCATGACCTTTGGATAGACCCCAATGATCCTGACCGAATGATCAACGCAAATGATGGAGGTGGCGTTGTAAGTATCAACGGCGGAAAAACTTGGACAGCTCAAGATTACCCAACATCCCAGTTCTATCACGTGATGGCCACAAGTGATGTACCCTACCATGTGGTCGGGGCCCAACAAGATAACTCAACCTTAGCCATGCCCAGTGATGGTTGGGATTTTATGCAGGCCAGAGGTCCAAGTCCCGATTGGTATTATGCCGTTGGTGGCGGTGAAAGCGGTTGGATTACGCAAAGCCCGACCAATCCGGATATATTTTACGCCGGAAGTCAAGGGGCACTTTTAACTCGTTATGATCGAAGCAACGGTCAAATCCGGGATATCCAGGTGTATCCACGTTTTTTCTCTGGAGAACCCGCAAGTGCATTACCGGAGCGTTGGCAATGGACATTCCCTATCATGTTTGCTCCCAAAGACCCGAATGTAATGTACACCTGCTCCCAGCACGTTTGGAAAACTACCAATGATGGACAGACTTGGGAAAAGATAAGTCCAGACCTTACCTACGCAGACCCGGAGACCTTGGGTAAAACAGGAGGTATTTTAACTATGGACATGAACGGGCCCGAGATTTATGCTACGGTATTCGCTTTGGCTCCGTCCAATCATGACATCAACACCATTTGGGCAGGTTCCGATGATGGAAAAATTCACATTACGCGAGATGGCGGGGAAAACTGGGAGGATATTACTCCAGAAAACCTTCCAAAATATTCAAGGGTAAGCATTATTGAGGAATCCATCCACAACCCTGGAACTTTGTATGTGGCGGCCAACAGATACCAAGTAGATGATAGGGCTCCCTACGTTTTTAAAACCCACGATTATGGAAAAACTTGGACCAAGATCATTACCGGAATAAAAGATGGACACTTTGCAAGAGCAATCCGCGAAGACCATAAAAGGGAAGGCCTATTGTTTTTGGCTACCGAACACGGAGTTTATTTTTCCATTAATGATGGTGCCGAATGGCAATCCCTTCAATTGAACTTGCCCGATACCCCTATCCGGGATTTGGTGATCAAGGATAACGATGTTGTTCTAGGTTCCCATGGGAGAGGGTTTTGGATTTTAGATGACATTCAGCCCTTTAGGGAGTATTCGGAAGACCTAAAAAGCTATAAAAATGTGCTTTTTAAACCATCCAATGCGATTAGAGGTATTTACAACGCCAATTTCCAGTACTATTTGGAAGAGGAAGTGGATACGGTGACCTTTTCCATTTTTGACGCCAACAACAACCTCATCGAATCTTTTGGAGGCAACAAGCCAAAATACGAGGATGATGGAGGCTCATCTTGGTGGAGCAGATTCAGCAGTACAAAACCCACCACGGCAAAAGGCATCAACACCTTTACTTGGAATTTGAGGTACCCCGGTCCTACCACATTCGACGGTATTATTATCTGGGGAGCCTCGGCCACAACGGGACCAAAAGCACCACTTGGCACTTATACCGTGCAAATGAAAGTAGGCCCTGAAGTCATCAAGAGTTATCCATTTAAAATTGAAATGGACCCCAACTTGAAAGGAATTACAGCTGAAGATCTTCAAAAACAGTTTGAATTGGCTTCAAAAATCACGGAAAAAGCCACCATTGCCAATGAAGCTATCATCCAAATACGAAGCATCCGTAAACAAATTGATAGTTTGGGCAAAGGTATTTCCAGTAGAAAGTTCACAAAGCTTTCCGAAGGTTTTATGGAAACTCTGACAGAAATCGAAGAAGACCTCTATCAGACCAAAAACCAATCGGGACAAGATCCTTTGAACTTCCCCATAAAATTGAACAATAGATTCAATGCATTGCAAAGAAGCATTGAAAACGGGGATGCCAGACCTACGGATGCCGCCTATGTGGTTTATGATGAGCTTACGGCCGAATTGGACGGTCATATGGCAAAACTGAACAGTGCATTGGAAAAGGAGCTTCCTAAAATAAATGCTATTTTACAGGATAATGGAGTTTCAACCATTAGTCTGGATTAAAAAGTAATCAGCTCAGAGCAAAAGAGAGCAAATCGTTACCTTTAAGGATATCCGTACATAAATTAATCGTTATGAACCGTTCCTTGATAAAAGTAATGATTTGCTCTTTCTTTTTATTGACTCTTTCCTGCAAAGAAAAGCCAGAGGAAAAGCGTAATCCACCCGTTGAAAATGCCAAGTGGTGGAAAGAAGCCATTGTTTACCAAATCTATCCCCGAAGTTTTAAAGATTCGGACGGTGATGGGGTCGGTGACCTAAAAGGCATCATTCAAAAATTGGATTACATCAAAAGCTTGGGCGTTACAGCTGTTTGGCTGAATCCCATCTACACCTCCCCTAATGCCGACAATGGTTACGATGTGAGCGACTATCGCGACATCATGAAAGAGTTCGGTACTATGGCGGATTTTGATAGTTTACTGACTGGAATGCACCAAAGAGACATAAAATTGGTGATGGACATTGTGGTGAACCACAGTAGTGACGAGCACGAGTGGTTTAAACAGTCCAGAAGTTCACGAGACAACCCCTATCGTGATTATTACCATTGGTTGCCTGCCGAAAAAGGGGAACCTCCATATCGCTACAGTTTGTTCGATGCGAAAGGTGATGCTTGGCAATATGATTCAATAACCGACGCTTACTATCTACATTACTTCGCCAAACAACAGCCGGACCTCAACTGGTCCAATCCCAAAGTGCGACAAGAAGTTTACGACATTATGAAATTTTGGGCCGACAAGGGTGTGGACGGATTCCGTTTGGATGCTTTTCAGTTTGCCGCGAAGGATACCACCTACCCCAAGTTTCCAGATGGATTCGAAAAGGATTTCATTCAATATTACGCCATGCAAGATGGGTTACACAACTATTTGAAGGAAATGAACGAAGAAGTGTTCAGCAAATATGATGTAATGAGCGTTGCAGAAGGGGCCGGAAGAAATTTTGATGATGCCCATAAATTAGTAGATCAAGACCGTAACGAATTGAATATGGCCTATGCCTTTGAAGGTGTCGATGTTCCCAAATATGAAGGATACGACCTCAAGACCATGAAAGACGTGTTCACCAAGTGGGACCAAGAATTTGCCGACGATGGTTGGCTTTCCATATTCTTGTCCAACCACGACCAAGCCAGAATGGTGAGCCGATGGGGGAATGACAGCGAGGAGTTCCGGAGCCCATCTACCAAGCTATTGAATACATTTATCCTAAGCATGCGCGGTACTCCTTATTGCTACTACGGAGATGAGCTTGGTATGACCAATATTGATTTTGATTCCATCTCGCAGTACCAAGATATCGCCGCAATCAACGGATACCAAAAAGCACTGTCGAATGGAGAGGACATGGAACTTTTTATGAAGAAACTCAATTTTGGATCAAGAGATAATGGCAGAACCCCAATGCAGTGGGACAATTCCCAGCACGCAGGCTTTACCAACGGAACACCATGGCTTCCCGCAAACGATAATTATGTTGACATCAACGTGGAAGATGAAAACGCTGACCCAAACTCTGTACTTAATCACTTTAGGAAAATGACAGAGCTACGAAAGCAAAATCCTGTTTTGGTGTATGGTTCTTATGAGCTTGTAGTTCCAGAACATCCTAATATTTATGCATTTACGAGGACTTTGGACGATAAAATAGTGCTGGTTCTGTTAAACTTTTCTGAAGAAACCTCAGAAATAAAACTCAAAGATGAATGGGGCAACCACTCCATATTGATCAATAATTACCCTGATGCCGAATTCTTTGAGGATTCTGTAAAAATGAAACCCTACCAGGCTGTTATTTTTAATATTGAGCAGTAAACTCCATAAAATCAGATTAATTCTAAATTAGGCACATTCATTCATCCTACAGCGTATTATTCTTAATTTTACGATGTCAGGATGAACAAAATTGTAACCATAGGGATATCCCTGCTCATATTACTCCAAAGTGCCAACATCCATTTTAAGGATTTAGTGGAACTTGGACAACTCGTTGAGCATTACCAATTCCACAACGAGGAATATGGTGATAGTTTTATGGTTTTTGTTTCCAAACACTATGGGGAACTGAAAGCTTCACACAGCGAAAAACACCAAGAAGAACAAAAAGAGCACGAAAAATTACCTTTTCAGCATCAAACCCAATGTGCACAGCCTTTGGTTTTTGTACTTGGCTCTGACAACTTTGTTGGCTCCCGTTCCGAAACACCCCTAGCCACGAAAGGAAATTTTCACTATCAAATATCTTACTCCCACATTTGGGGAGACGACCCCTTTCAGCCGCCCAAACACGCATAATTCATAGTACTTCAGCCCCACTGAAGACTTCTAGCAAGCCTTATTCCATTTTAATAATGCTATCATTTCTATGAATCATGTTTTCAAAAATTATCAACTTTAGTATAAGGAACAAGTTTATTGTTCTACTCTTTACAGCAGCTATAGCCATTGTGGGCTTATACTCGCTGTCTCAAATACCAATCGGGGCCGTTCCCGATGTTACCAACAACCAAGTTCAGGTAATTACTACCTCAAGGAGTTTATCCACCCAGGACATGGAAAAGTTTGTCACTTACCCAGTAGAACTGGAAATGGCCAACCTCCCAGGGGTAAAGGAAATCCGTTCAGTATCCAAGTTCGGGTTATCGGTGGTTACCATCGTCTTTGAAGACGATTTGGGTACCTTTTTGCCCAGGCAACTTATTGCTGAAAAAATAAAATCCGCATCCAGCCGAATCCCCGAAGGATTTGGAAGCCCCGAAATGGGCCCCATTACAACAGGATTGGGGGAAATCTATCAATACATTCTGGATGTAAAGCCTAAATATAAAGACCAGTACTCCTCCACAGAGCTACGTACCATCCAAGATTGGATCGTAAAACGTCAGCTTTCGGGTATTCCAGGTGTAGTCGAAGTAAATACCTGGGGAGGACACCTCAAGCAATACGAGGTGGCCATCCAGACCCAAAAGCTGAATGCTTTAAATATAACGGCAAGGGAAGTGTTCACCGCACTGGAAAAAAACA
Organism: uncultured Allomuricauda sp.; assembly: GCF_947258355.1. Taxonomy (GTDB): domain Bacteria; phylum Bacteroidota; class Bacteroidia; order Flavobacteriales; family Flavobacteriaceae; genus Flagellimonas. Next base: position 44,427 of record NZ_CAMYIC010000046.1, on the reverse strand, counting down.
ACAGTGTTACCGGTGGCGGTTATATCGAAAAAGTGAACCAAGCATATTTTATTCGCGGCGAAGGCTTGGTAAGTAATCTTAAGGATATTGAGAACATTGTGGTCACTACAAGAAATGGTATCCCGATTTATATTAAGGACGTGGCCAAAGTTGGTTTCGGAAGTGCACCTCGATTTGGTGCCATTACAGGAAATGGAGAAGGTGAAAAAGTACTTGGCCAGATCATGATGCTCAAGGATGCCGATTCCAAAAGGGTCATTGAAGCGGTGAAGGAGCGAGTCGCTGCCATTTCTAAATCCCTGCCCGAAGGGGTTTATATTAACCCTTTTCTTGATCGTAGTGAACTTATTGGACGAACTACCTTTACCGTTACCGAGAATTTGGTCTTGGGGTGCTTGATTGTGATTTTTGTTGTGGTTCTACTTTTGGGCAACTGGCGTTCAGGGCTTGTTGTAGCCTCTGTAATTCCACTTTGTTTGCTCTTTGCACTTACCTTAATGAACATTTTTGGCGTGGATGCAAACTTGTTGAGTCTTGGAGCCATTGACTTTGGTATCATTATAGACGGGGCAGTAATCATTGTGGAATACATTGCTTTCCAAATCTCTCGAAAACAGGCCGAATTTGTCAATTTAGGTAAGGAGGCCACCCAAACCATTAAGGATAAAATTACAGTGGAAGGAGCCACCAAAATGATGAACTCCGCTGTATTCGGACAGCTCATTATTTTAATTGTATTTATTCCTATACTATCGCTGAGCGGTGTAGAGGGTAAAATGTTCAAGCCCATGGCATTGACATTTAGTTTTGCCTTATTGGGAGCTGTTTTGTTTTGCTTTACCTATGTGCCAGTAGCTTCCGCCCTATTCTTAAAACCAGCAAAGGAATCTTCCAAAAATATATCCGTTCGCCTGGTCAACTGGATCAATAAGCAATATGAACCCGTAATCACATGGGCCATGAAAAGCAAAAAATTGGTGCTTTCCTTAGCAGCAGCACTGCTGCTAGGGGCAATCTTATTGTTCTCTTCCATGGGAGGCGAATTTGTACCGACCTTGGACGAGGGGGATTTTGTGATTCAGCCCGTGCTTAAAACTGGAACATCGTTGGCTAAAACCGTTGAAACGACCACAAAAATTGAACAGATACTAATAGACCAGTTCCCAGAGGTAAAACAAGTCGTGAGCCGTATTGGAGCTGCTGAAGTGCCCACGGACCCCATGTCCATGGAGGAAAGTGACGTAATTATCACTTTAAAGCCGAAGGATGAATGGGTCTCCGCTAAAACCAAGGACGAGTTGGCCGACAAGTTCAAAGAAGCCTTGACCGTAATTCCAGGGATGGAGGTTGAATTTACCCAACCCATTGAAATGCGTTTCAATGAATTGATTACAGGAGTACGAGCAGACATTGCCATTAAAATATTTGGGGAGAACCTGGAAACGTTGAACAAAAAGGCCAATGAGATCAAAGACCTCATACAAGATGTGGAAGGGGCGTCCGATATTGTTGTGGAAAAGGTGGAAGGCCTTCCTCAAATGAACGTATCCTTTGACCGTGCCAAAATTGCCCGCCATGGACTCAATATTGCCGACCTCAATGAAATGATTTCCATGGGTTTTGCAGGTAAAGTCGTAGGAAGTGTGTTCGAAGGTGAAAGACAGTTTGATTTGGCGGTTCGATTGGATTCCGAGAATCGTCAGGATATATCAAACCTCAGAAACCTTTATGTGGATATCCCCAATGGGGGAAAAATCCCAATGAGTGAACTCGCCGATATTACCTACCAAAAAGGTGCTGCAAAAATATCTCGGGATGATACTAAAAGGCGTATTGTAGTGGGTATCAACGTAAGGAACCGAGACCTTCAATCCGTTGTAGACGACGTGCAGCTCTTGATTGATCAAAACATCTCATTGCCTCCTGGTTATATTATTACCTATGGGGGACAATTTGAGAACCTTCAAAACGCTAAAGCTAGACTGATGATTGCTGTACCCATTGCATTGTTACTCATCTTTATTATGCTCTACTTTGCTTTTGGCTCGGTAAAGGAAGCTTTGCTTATTTTCTCTGCTATTCCACTTTCCGCAGTAGGAGGTGTTCTTTTATTGTGGTTGAGAGATATGCCCTTTAGTATTTCTGCTGGAGTTGGTTTTATCGCGCTTTTTGGTATTGCCGTTTTAAACGGAATTGTATTGATTGAGCACTTTAAAGAGCTCAAGGGAAAAGACTTTGATTCCATGGAAGACCTGATCAAACAGGGAACCAAGGACCGGCTACGTGCCGTATTGTTGACGGCTTCGGCGGCGGCTTTAGGGTTTTTACCGATGGCTGTTTCTACCAATGCAGGTGCTGAAGTACAACGACCCCTTGCTACCGTAGTTATCGGTGGATTGGTAACGGCGACCATGCTGACCTTGGTTGTATTGCCCGTTTTATATGCCTATACCCACAACATTAAATTCCGTGGCATGAGAAAAAGAATAAAAGAACGAAGAATGAGAAAACGGAACGCACTGACAATTATGCTGCTATTAGTTTCTCTTTCCGGGTTTTCACAAACAAAATTGAATCTGGAAGATCTGATGGCCCTTTCTTTGGAAAACAACAAGGGTATCCAAGCTGGTTCGTTGATGGTAGACCAGGCAGAAACCCTTAAAGGAACTGCATTTGAATTTGACAAAACGGATATTTACTATCAATACGACGAGAACAACCTGGCATTGAACGGAGAACCCCTCAAGGTTTTTGGGGCGCAACAGCAATTTGAGTTCCCAACCGTGTACGGCGCCAAGAACAGGCTTCAAAAATCAAACTATGAGCTTCAGAAATCATCGTTTGAGATACAGAAGAAGCAATTGTACCAAGCGTTGAGCAATGCGTACTATCAATACCAGACATTAAATCAAAAAGCAAAGCTTTACAGTACACTCGATAGTATTTACAGTAAATTCGCCCATGCTGCCAACAGACGTTTTGAACTGGGAGAGACCAATTATCTGGAAAAGGTAACGGCGACAGCAAAGCAACGCCAGATTACCAACACCTATTCGAAGGTAAAGCAACAAATGTTGTCCACTTACGGTCAGATTGTGAGTTTGGTGCAAAGTGAGGATACCCTGCAAATCGTGGATGAAAAACCAGAAAAGTTGACGGTACTGAACTCCCAAGGAATGTTGCAAACGGAAACCTCTTTTTTGGACAACCGCCAAGAGTTGAGCAACGCCCAAAAAAGCTTGGAGGAAAATCGATTGTTGCCCGACCTCAACTTGGAATATTTTCAAGGGACCAATAGTGGACTCGGAACATCGTTGTACGGCATTCAATTGGGTGTCCGTATTCCTATTTTCTTCTTTGGACATAGTAGCAAAGTGAAGTCGTCCAAAATACAGACCAAAATCACAGAAATGGAGAATACTGAAATCACCGTTGCCATGAACCAGCGTTATAAAACGCTAATGGGGCAATTGGAGCAACAGGCTAAGGAACTCTCTTATTACGAAGAAGAAGGTGGCCTGCTATCCGATCAAATTTTAAGAGCGGCCACAGGAAACTTTCAAAACGGAGAAATCGACTTTTTCCAGTACATACAAAGTTTGGAAAACGCCTACGACATCCAACTCAATTATTTGGATGTGCTCAACCAATACAATCAAACCGTAATCGCCATTAATTACTTGACAATAACATTATAAAAATGAAACATATAATTCAAATAGCCACTGTTTTCCTTCTGTTGATGGGCTGTGGCGATAAAAACAGCGAAGCAACCGCTTCGGAAGAACAAGGAGAAGAAACAGGTATCGTGGTCACACAGGATCAATTCGACACCAACGACCTAATGGTCGGTACCATGGAGCAAAGGACATTCCCAAAAATAGTGGAGACCTCTGGAATGATCGATGTGCCGCCAGAAAACAGAGCCAGCGTTACCGCGTTCATGGGTGGTTTTGTAAAACAGACATCACTACTTATTGGTGATCAAGTAAAAAAGGGACAACTATTAGTGGTCTTGGAAAACCAAGAGTTTGTGCAAATGCAACAAGATTATCTTGAGGTATTCAATCAGTTGGATTATTTAAAAGCAGAATTTGAAAGGAACCAGACCCTTTTTGACGAGAAAATAGCCTCTCAAAAGAACTTTCTTCAAGCCAAAAGCAATTACGAAACGGCCAAGGCACGTTATCAGGGTTTAAGGGAGCAATTGCAAATGCTGAATATTTCACCCAGTAAAGTAGAACAGGGAAATATCTCATCGCAAGCTGCGATTTATGCCCCAATTGCCGGAAGCATCACAAAAATGAACGTGGCCAAGGGAAGTTTTGTTTCGCCTGCCACCGAAATTTTGGAGATTGTTGACAATGACCATGTTCATTTGGAATTGACTGTCTTTGAAAAAGACATTTTAAAAGTGAAAAAAGGACAGAAAATTCAGTTTAAAATTCCAGAAGCCTCTGAAGAAATATTTGACGCCGAAGTTCATTTAGTGGGTGCATCGATTGACGATGCCAAACGAACAATTAAGGTTCATGGACATTTAGCCAACGAAGAGGAAGGGAACTTTTTGCCAGGAATGTTCGTGGATGCGATGATCATGACGGATACCACCAAAACATGGTCCTTGCCTGAAGAAGCTGTAATTGAGTCTGAAGGCAACCACTATGTGCTTAAATTACTCGAGAAAAAGGATGAGGGTTATACCTTTGAAAGGGTTGCTGTAACGCAAGGCGGCTCTTTTAATGGCTATACCGAAATCATATCAACAGGACTGAACGAGACAGACCAATTTTTGATCAAGGGTGTCTTTGATTTGATCGGGGGATAATTGATCAATTTATCCTAGACCCACATCCAAGGTCATCATAATTATAAATCCACCGATAAAGCCCATTGTCGCTATATCGGTGTATTTGTCTTGCTGCGTTTCTGGGATCACTTCTTCCACCACCACAAAGATCATCGCTCCTGCGGCAAATGCAAGTGCGTAGGGCAATATGGGCTCAAAGGTCAATACGGCCCAAGCCCCCAATACACCAGCTATGGGTTCTACAATAGCAGATGCCTGACCGTACATCCAACTTTTTCCTCGGCTTAGACCATGCCTTCGCATAGGTACAGCAACGGCAAAACCCTCTGGAAAGTTTTGCAATCCGATACCCAAGGCCAAAGCTACGGCACCACCAATTGTTGCGCCCTCAAAGCCCGAAGCTACACCTCCAAACAAAACACCTACAGCCAATCCTTCGGGAATATTGTGCAAGGTAATGGCCAAAACCAATAGCGTGGTGCGGTGCCAGGGCGTCTTAACCCCTTCTGCCTCATCCATTTTAAAATTGATGTGCAAGTGGGGCAAAATTTTATCCAACCCAAAAATAAAGGCAGCACCCATTAAAAAGCCTACAGCTGCGGGAATCACTTTAACGAAACCATCACCGGGACTCATTTCAATTCCCGGCGCTAACAAGCTCCAAAAACTGGCAGCGACCATTACACCTCCAGTGAATCCCAACATTCCATCCAACAGGGCCCTGTTCGGACTTTTGAACAAAAACACCAGGCCTGCCCCTGCGGCGGTCAATCCCCACGTAAAGAGCGTTGCATACAAGGCCGCCAATACGGGGTCTATTTCTTGAAAATATTGAATTATTTGTTCCATCAGTCGTTCTTTTTTACATATAAGTTAGCTGCAATTTGATGTGATATTCGCATTTCCTTTCCATCCATTTGAATACGGAGGGAATTGTCAAAATCTTCTTTGTCCAATACTTTAATGGTGTTCCCCAGAGCGATTTTATTCTTATCCAAAAATTTTAAAAAAGGTACTGAGGAATCTTTGACCCCTACACATACTCCTTGGGAGTTGATGGGAATTTCACTGAGCAATTTTTCATCACGCTCCTGAAACTTTCCATCTTTGGTTGGGATAGGGTCCCCATGCGGGTCGTATTTGGGAAAGTCAAGAAGCTCATCAATCTTATCAATCAGCTTTTCACTTTTGATGTGTTCCAATTGTTCGGCCACCTCATGCACCTCATCCCAAGTAAAATCAAGTTTTTTTACCAAAAAAACTTCCCATAAACGGTGTTTTCTAATAATGGACAAAGCTGTTTTCACCCCAGAATCAGTCAACGATACCCCTTGATAACGCACATAGTCCACCAATCCTTTTTCCGATAATTTCTTGGCCATATCGGTAACTGAGGATGGTTTTGTTTCCATCTGCTCCGCAATGGCGTTGGTAGTAATGGACTTGGCATCGCCACCACCTAAATGAAAAATCGTCTTTAAATAATTCTCCTCTGATCGGGTCATCAAAAAACATTTTTTCAAAAATACATTTTTATTTGACAAAATCTATTTTTAGTTTTGTCTAAATTTAATTTTTTATTAATTGAAATCAATTTGCAAATATCTCGTAATCTTATGGCTAGCCTTGGTAAGCAGTTTTTGTTTTGCCCAGAATGCATCTTTGAACGGCAAGGTGACCGATAACGGTCAGTCCTTACCCCTAGCAAATGTGTTATTGAAAGGAACGGATATGGGAACTGCTACCGATATTGATGGTGTATTTAAGTTGACCGGTATTCAGCCAGGAGATTATGTGGTATTGGTGACTTCATTGGGGTATCAACCGTATCAGACCAAAATCAGTCTTGGAGCGGGAGCGAATAAAACCATCAACATACAATTGGAAGCTTCTGCACAAAGTTTGGATGAAACTGTGGTTACCGGCACCTTGAAACCTGTAAGTCGTTTAGAAAGCCCTGTTCCGGTAGAGGTCTACTCCCCTACTTTTTTAAAAAAGAATCCTACAGCCAGTGTTTTTGATGCGTTGCAGAATGTAAACGGCGTTCGCCCGCAGATCAATTGTAATGTGTGCAATACGGGAGATATACACATTAACGGACTGGAGGGTCCCTACACCTTGGTACTTATCGACGGGATGCCCATTGTAAGTGGTTTGGGTACGGTGTACGGCCTTACTGGCATTCCAAATTCCTTGATCGAGCAGATTGAAATCGTAAAAGGCCCGGCTTCTTCGCTTTATGGTAGCGAAGCGGTCGGCGGACTCATCAATATCATTACAAAAAATGCGTTGAGTGCGCCCGAATTTTTTGCGGATGGTTTTGCCACAGGTTGGGGCGAGTACAATTTGGATGTAGGTAGTAAAGTAGCTGTAAGCGATAAAACAAACCTGCTTTTGGGCCTTAACTACTTCAATTATGATGTTCCCGTGGACAATAATGGCGATAATTTTACCGATCTGACCCTTCAGGACCGCATTTCCCTATTTCAAAAATGGGATTTTGAACGTGAAGATAACCGATTGTTTTCCTTGGCAGGGCGCTTTTTTTACGAAGATCGATGGGGCGGTGAAATGCAATGGACTCCGGAATTCCGTGGCGGTGATGAAATCTATGGGGAAAGCATCTATACCCGACGATGGGAGTTACTTGGAAAATATCAGTTGCCCTTTGAGGAAAAATTTCTCCTTTCTTTCTCTTATAACGACCACAATCAGAACTCAGTGTATGGCGATACAGAGTATTTGGCAGACCAACGCATTGGTTTTGCACAATTGACCTGGGACAAAACTGCAGGAAATCACGATTTGTTGTTAGGAAGTGCGGTTCGTTATAATTATTACGACGACAACACACCTGCAACCACCGAGGCCGACAATATTTGGATTCCAAGCGTATTTGTGCAGGATGAATACAACTTTGCTACCAAACATTCCTTTTTGGCCGGGCTACGATACGATTATGACCAACGGCACGGTAACATTCTTACTCCGCGCGCCGCTTATAAATGGAAGATCTCCGACAACGACATATTCCGGGTGAACGCAGGTACTGGATTTCGGGTAGTCAACTTATTTACCGAAGATCATGCAGCGCTAACAGGTTCCCGAGATGTTGTGATTACAGAAGAATTGAAGCCAGAACGGTCTGTCAATGTCAACATCAATTATTTAAAGAAAATCTATAGCGACAATGGCACCTTTATAGGGTTGGATGCTTCTGCCTTTTACACTCGATTTTCCAATGTGATACTGCCCGACTATGAGACCAATCCCAATCAGATCATTTATGATAATTTGGATGGGAAATCGGTTTCTCAAGGTGTAAGCGCCAATTTGGACATTGCATTCCCGAGCAGTTTTAAGATTATGGTCGGGGCCACTTGGCAAGATGTGAGCAGTGCCGAAAATGGAGTTACCCAACAACAAATCCTTACCGAAAGCATTACCGCTACGTGGAACTTATCATACACTTTTCGTTCGCTCCACCTAACGGCTGATTATACAGGAAATTTGTATGGTCCGATGAGGCTTCCACTATTGGGCGATTTAGACCCTCGTAGTGAATATTCACCCACTTGGAGCATCCAGAATATCCAGTTTACCTACAAAGGACTGAACAATTTTGAGGTATACGGAGGCATAAAAAACCTTTTGGATTGGACACCGAACCGTGGCAACCCATTTATTATCGCACGAGCCAACGACCCTTTTGACCAGGAAGTAACGATTGACAACAATGGCAACGCAACGGCCACACCGAACAATCCTTATGCGCTTACGTTCGACCCTTCGTATGTGTACGGACCCAACCAGGGCATACGTGGATTCTTTGGATTACGGTATACGGTTTTTTAAGAAAAGAAGAATGGTTATCTTGTTTGTGAATAATCCAACCCCATGACCAAGACAAGATTTTATTTTTTTGCTTCGCTAATCATTTTTATCACGGTTACCATACTATTGCTAACAGGTTCCTTTGTTTTAACGGAACCCTTATATAATGGAAGTACAATTCCAATGGGTACACCATTGACTTGGCTGGGAATCATGTCCCTACCTTTGGCCATTTATTTTGGTGTGGAGCGATTTAGGAATCCCAACAAAACATACAAATTCCTATCTCGGACACTTAAACTTTCATTGACCCTGGCCGTGCTTTGGGTTCCAATATGTTATTTGCTTGCGGGGAATTTATCTTTTTCATTTTCTGAAAAATCGGGTTTTCAAGGGGGGCAACTAGCCATGAAAATGTTTTGGGGCTATAGCTATGGTGTGGTTATTTTACCTTTGTTGCTTTTGATTTTTCATTGGGTTTTAACAGTGATAGAAAGAATTAAAAGCAAGTAAGCTTGTTGAATTTTATCTTAAGATTCATTATGTCCAGTTAGATTTCCACTATTTCATTTCTACCATAAACTTCAAGCTCCCTTTCCTATCTTTGACACCATGCCCAAGTACGATTACATTATTATAGGAGCTGGAGCTGCCGGCCTTTTGTTGGCCGATGCCTTGGGCAAGGATGGATTCTTTGCCTCCAAATCCATTTTAGTGTTGGACAAAGATGATAAATCCAAAAACGATCGTACCTGGTGTTTTTGGGAACGTGGTAAAGGTCAATTTGATGAGCTCATCTACAAAACATGGGATACGATTTATGTGGGTGGAGAGCAACTTCAAAAATCAACTTCCATTGCACCATACACCTACAAAATGCTCCGAGGGGTTGACTTTTACCATCATTTTTTACCAAAGGTAAAAGCCTATCCCAACATCACTTGGGTGCAGGAGGAAGTGCAAGATATCGAAGAACAGGAAAATGAAGTTTTAGTAACAACACCTTCCCATAAATATTCGGGACAAACGGTATTTTCCAGCCTCTACAACCCTTCCATCCCTTTAAAACAGAGCAAATACCCTGTTTTGCAGCAACACTTTGTTGGATGGCAAATAAAAACCGAACAGTCGGTATTTAAACCAAAGGAGGCTACTTTTATGGACTTCTCCGTACGGCAAAAAGGTAATACACGCTTTATGTATTTGCTTCCCTTTTCAGCTAATGAAGCATTGGTGGAATACACTTTGTTTTCAGAGCATCTCTTGGAAAAAAGTGAATATGAGGAAGCCATCAAAACATATATTAAAACCAATTTTAACAACACGCCTTACACCATTGAAGAAACTGAATTTGGCAGCATTCCTATGACTTGCTATCCGTTTCATCAACATAATACCAATAGGATTTTTAATATTGGAATTGCAGGTGGATGGGCCAAACCAAGCACGGGCTATACCTTTTACAACACAAGTCGGCAAGTACCCAAATTGGTAGAATATTTAAAAACCGGCAAACCATTGACCGAATTCCACCAAAAGAGCAGGTTCCTATTTTACGATATGCTTTTGCTGGATATTCTGTACGAGAATAATCAATTGGGACACGAAATCTTCGAATCCATGTTCAAAAGAAGAAAAGCTTCGCTGATTTTAAAATTCCTCGAGAACGAAACCAACTTGTGGGAAGAGCTCAAAATAGTAACGGCTCCCAAACCCATGCCGTTTATCAGAGCATTGTTTAAGCGGATTTTTTAAGTGGTCCGCTCCATCAAACTTTCGCCAAATTGCTTTAGCAAAGCTTTGTTTTTCTCTGTCAGTTGGGTTTCCGCTAAAGCATCAAAGGCCTTTTGCGTAAAGTTTTTTATGGCACTTTTGGTTTCTTCCACAGCCCCACTTTCCTTAAAAATGGCTTTTACCGCTGCTACTTTTGCTGTGGAATCTTCTGGTTTAATGGAATACAGGTGCAACAAGCCATCTTGATCATCCTTGGAGGCTTTTTCCAAGGATTTTAAATATAAATAGGTCTTCTTGTTTTCCATGATATCGCCCCCGACCTGCTTACCAAAGGTTTTGGGGTCACCAAAAGCATCCAAATAATCGTCTTGCAATTGGAAGGCAATGCCCAGATTACGACCGAATTCATAAATGGCATCTGCATCTTTTGGAAAAGCACCGGCCACAATAGCTCCCATTTTCATGGCGGCCGCTACCAGAACGGAGGTCTTGTACTCGATCATTTTCAGATATTCGGGAATCGTTACATCGTCACGGGTCTCAAAATCCACATCGTATTGTTGACCTTCGCATACCTCAAGCGCTGTTTTACTGAACAATTTGGTAAGTTCAGCATAAGTTTCAGCCGGATAGCTTTCAAAAAACTGATAGGACAAAATCAACATGGCGTCTCCAGAAAGGATTCCTGTGTTCACATCCCATTTTTCATGAACGGTGGTTTTTCCACGTCGCAATGGGGCATCGTCCATAATATCGTCATGGACCAACGAAAAGTTATGAAACATTTCCACGGCCAGTGCGGCATCCATGGCATCTTCCACTTTTCCACCAAAAGCTTCTGCTGTCATTAAAGTGAGTATGGGCCGCATTCTTTTGCCTCCCAATTCCAAAATATATTGTACAGGTTCGTACAAATTCCTAGGCTCCCCCAACTGAGTCCTTGTCCTTAGATTCGTAACAAACTGCTCTCTATACTGACTAATGATATCGAAATCTGACATGGAGCCAAAAATACATTCAAATATTGAATTTGATATGAAGACTCCAACTTAAAACTTGGATACTTAGTATCCAAAAGCTGAAAACGGGATGGTTTTGAAAAAAATTTCAGCAAAACTGCAATAGAATAATTTTTCCTCGTCTCTATAAGTGAAAAGCAACCTGATCCAACTGAATGGCAGCCAAAACCGATAACCGTAACAACCTGACCGACTTCTTTACCGAGGAGTATGGGTCGCTGCGCTCCTATGTGCAGTCCAAAATCAGGGATACATCGGAAAGGGATGCCGAGGATATTGTGCAAGACGTTGCCCTGAGGATGTTTTCCCGTTCGGAAGATGCCTTGCCCATAACCAATGTGGGCGGGTATGTATACAATGCCATTCGGAACAGGATCATTGATATTATGCGAGGTAAAAAAGAGAGAAAATTGCCTAGCGAGGATATCGATCAGCAGTGGAGGGAGTTTGCCGAATTCTTTTATGGTGAGGCGGACAATAGCTATTCCATTGAGATGGAGCAGGCCCTTAAAAGAGCCGTAGAGGATTTAAAACCTGCTTACAGGGATATCATTATCGCCATAGATTTTGAAGGATACAATTACAAACAAATCGCAAATAGAACCGGAATACCGGCAGGCACATTGATGTCCCGAAGACACCGGGCCATGTCGGAATTATCAAAAACATTGGAGAATATAAAAGAACTGAGTTATGGAACATAAAAAAGAATTTGAGAAAGCTGTAGAAAAGAAGGTGGAGAGCACCGTAAAAAAAGTGGTCAAAGTTATTGCCATGGTCATATTGGCCATTATAGTTTTTCTATTGGCCAATTACCTGTTGATGCGACTTTGGAACTGGCTGATGCCCGATTTGTTCGGTGTGGGAACGGTTACCTATTGGCAAGCTCTTGGAATTTTTATTATAGCTAAACTGTTATTTGGTTTTGGCGGCGGTGGCGGCGGAAAAAGCAAGAGTAGCTCCAGTCACAAAACAAAGATTAAATCGTCCAACAAGTGTACACCGTGGAGAAGGGATTTTGATGAATGGAAACACTACGACCAATTTTGGAAAGAGGAAGGGGAAGAAGCCTTTAAAACATATGTTGAAAAAATCAAAAACGAGAATCATGATAGATCAGAAGAAGAATAGCCGTAAAAAGAAGTACTTACTTCAATTCAGTCCCTTTTTTTGGCGATTGGGAAAGATTGATACCGACACAGCCAATAAAGACTCCCAACTTAGACCCGTGTTTGTAAAAGGAAAGGAATCCATTTAAAACAAATAATCAATCCTTCGTTAAAAAATTGTAAAACCATGGAAACTTTTTTTGTTTTTAAAGTTTCCATGCATACATTTGGCCCTTGATTATGAAGGAAAATATTATACAAAAGGCATCTGAAATGTTCTTGAACCTAGGGTTTAAGAGCGTTACCATGGACGATCTGGCCAATGAAATGGGGATATCCAAAAAAACGATTTACACCTATTTCAAAAATAAAAGTGATTTGGTCGCGCAAACAACCATGACCATGTCCGAATTTATTACTTGCGGTATCAACGATATCATTTCGTTAGAAAAGAACCCTATTGAAGAACTCTATGAGATCAAAAAGTTCGTTATGGTTCATATGAAAGATGAAAAATCTTCACCATTGTACCAACTACAAAAATATTACCCCAAAATATTCAAGTCTCTTATGGAAATACAGTTTGAGTGCACCAATAAATGTGTCTCTGAAAATGTAAAGCGGGGCATGGAAATGGAAATATACAGGGACAATCTCAATGTTGAATTTGTATCCCGAATTTATTTTACCGGGGTTATGGCAATAAAGAACAACAAACTTTTCCCTACCGATATTTTTAGCCAACCCCAATTGTTGGACAACTATTTGGAATATCACCTAAGAGGCATTGTAACACCAAAAGGAAGAAAAATACTCAACTCAATCATCAATTCAAATCAAGAATAAATGCGAAAAACGTTAATCGGTCTATTACTTATACTCCCTTGGTTGGTATCTGCTCAAGATACCATACCTAGCTTTAGCTTGGACCAGGCCATATCCTATGCATTGGAGCACAACTATAGCGCTTTGAATGCAGAACGAGACATTATAGATGCCCAGAAGCAAAAATGGGAGACCATTGCAACTGGACTACCTCAAATCAGTGGTGCAGTGAGTTATCAAAACCAATTAAAGCAACCTGTATCCCAGATACCCGCGGAATTCTTTGGCGGAGAGCCCGGAACATACCAGGAAGTTGTTTTTGGGCAAGCACAATCCATGTCGGCGACTGCAACATTGAGACAACAAATTTTTGATGGCTCCTACATTGTTGGCGTGCAAGCGACCAAAACCTTTTTGGAATATAGCCAAAACAACAAAGAAAAAACCGAACTGGAGGTTCGAAAATCCGTTGTAGAAGCTTATGGCAATGTGCTTTTGGCGCAGGAGAGCGTGCTGATTTCCGAGAGAAACAAGGCCACTCTCGAAGAAAATCTTTATGAAACCAAACGTATTTACGAAAACGGCCTTGGGGATGAAGAAAGTGTGGATCAATTGCAGATAACCCTATCCACTGTGGACAACCAGCTTAAAAATGCCCGGCGTATGGAGGAGATTACCCTCCAAATGTTGAATCTGGTCTTAGGTCTACCCATTGAAAGCCCAACTGTGCTTACGGAAAACTTGGACGACCTTACCCAAAGCAAAATCGATTTAGGATTGATTGATTCCGAATTCAACATAGAAAACAATGTGGACTATAAAATGGCAGACAACCTCAACCAACAAAGGGCATTGGAATTAAAATTAGCTAAAAGCTATGCTTTGCCCACATTGAACGCCTTTGTAAATTATGGAGGAAACTCCTTTAGCGATAATTTCAACTTTTTAAATAGCGGCCAACAATGGTTTGGCTCCTCTATTTTAGGGGTAGATCTTAATATTCCCATTTTCAGCTCATTAAAGAGAAGTGCAAGCACCCAACGTGCCAAGATTGCATTGGAAAAAGCCAAAACCCAATTTACAGAAGCACAGGCACAGATCCGTCTTCAATTGGAAAGTGCCAAAAGCGATTATATCCTGGCCATAGAACAGTATGGTACCTCCAAAGACAATCTGGAGCTTGCGGAACGCATAGAAAAGAAAAATCAAATCAAATATTCCGAAGGTTTGGCAACCAGTTTTGAACTGAGACAGGCCCAGACCCAATTATATACCAGTCAACAAGAGTATTTACAATCCATGGTCGATGTCATCAATAAAAAGACCGAACTGGAGAACATTTTAAATCAATAAACAAGAGAAAACCATTCCATCATGAGAAAAGCAATATATATAACACTAATGGCAGCGGTTCTAGCTTCATGTGGGGACAATAGCAGCAAATCGTTGGAAAAAGTCATGGCCAGCAAAGATGTTGAGGCCATTCGTGCCAAGCACGCCGAGATTTCCAGCGAAAAGAAAGCCCTGGAAACACAATTAAAATCCTTGGATTCCGCCATTGCCCTTTTGGACGATACCGCCAAACTTCCCTTAGTGACCACCATAGAGGTTCATCCGCAAAAGTTCGACCACTTCTTGGAACTTCAAGGAGATGTGATGACCAAGCAAAATGTCCTGATTTATCCTGAAATGTCAGGAACCCTGAAAAAAGTCTATGTAAAAGAGGGACAAAAGGTATCCAAAGGACAATTATTGGCCACTATTGATGATGGTGGACTATCCAGTCAATTGGCACAGCTCAGAACACAAGCAGAGTTGAGCAAGACCACTTTTGAACGTCAAAAAAGACTTTGGGAACAAAATATCGGATCAGAAATACAATATCTACAGGCCAAAACCAATTACGAAGCACAGCAAAGTGCCGTAAAACAAATGGAAAGTCAAGTTGGGAAAAGCAGCATTCGAGCTCCATTTACAGGTATTATCGATGATGTGATCAAAGACGAAGGTACCGTTGTAAGCCCTGGTCCAGGAGCTGAGGTATTCCGAATCGTAAACCTTTCCAATATGTATATTGAAGTGGAAGTGCCAGAGAGTCATTTGCCCAACGTAACTCCCGGGAAAGATGTAAAAGTTTATTTTCCTGTGCTAGGAGATAGTGTTTCTACCAAAATTAGACAAACCGGTAATTTCATAAATCCAAGCAACCGTTCTTTCACTGCAGAGATTCCAGTTCCCAGCCACGATGGTAAAATAAAGCCCAATCTTACAGCTAGGGTTATGATCAACGATTATACCAGTGACAATGCCATTCTTATCCCTCAAAGCATTCTATCAGAAAACGCAGAGGGTGAACAGTATGTGTTTCTAGTTGAAGCGGATTCCATCCAAAATGATCCGGTAGCCAAAAAAGTGGTCATAAAAACTGGAAAAACCCAAGGCGATTATGTAGAAGTGCTTTCCGGTATCAAAGAAGGGGATGCCATTATCGACGAAGGTGCCAGAAGCGTAAAAGAAGGACAAAAAGTCAATATAAAAAATAGCTAGGACAGCCAAAGGAAGAACAAATTATGAGCAAACAAAAGAAAAGTGTAGATAAGGAGTTTCGGTTGTCCTCCTGGGCCATCGATAACCAGACCACCATGTATGTGCTGATTTTGGTTATCCTGATCCTTGGCGGTATGGCCTATTTTAGCATGCCCAGGGAGAGCTTTCCAGAGGTAAAAGAAACCAAGATATATATAAGTTCCATCTATCCAGGGAATACAGCTGAGGATATCGAAAAACTCATCACCGATCCATTGGAGGATGAGCTCAAAACCGTAAGTAACCTGGTAGAGATCACTTCCAACTCCCAAGAAGATTATTCCATGATCATTGTGGAGTTCGATGAAAATATTTCTGTGGAAGCCGCTTTACAAAAAGTAAAGGACGAGGTAGATTCCAAAACCGCGGGCGAAGACTGGCCTACCTTTAACGGGGCCAAAGTAGAGCCCAATGTGTTCGACCTGAGTCTTTCCGAGGAAATGCCCATACTCAACATCAATATTTCTGGAGATTATCCTATTGAAAAACTAAAGGAATATGGTGAACATCTCGAAGATGAAATAGAAGGCCTTTCAGAAATCAAACAAGTGGATATCCGTGGAGCTCAAGAAAAAGAAGTTGAGGTTGCTGTGGATATTTATAAAATGATGGCTGCCAAAGTCAGTTTTAATGATGTCATCAACAGCATTAGCAACGAAAACCTGACGACCTCGGCCGGAAACCTTGTTGCAAGTGGGCAACGCAGGACCATCAGGATTGTTGGGGAAATAGATGAGCCCCAAGAACTTGAAAATTTTGTGGTGAAATCGGAAAATGGAAATTCCATTTATCTCAAGGATATAGCCAAAGTATCTTTCAAAGAAGAGGACAAAACAACGTACGCTAGAGAATTCGGCGAACCTGTGGTAATGTTGGATGTGAAAAAACGTTCCGGCAAAAACATGGTGGCCGCCGTAGATCAAATCAAAGTAATCGTTGACGATGCCATCGAAAATGAATTTCCGCAAGACCTCAAGGTAACCATTGCCAATGACCAATCCTCTAAAACTATTGGCCAAGTGGATGATTTGGTAAACAACATCATCTTCGGGATTATATTGGTGGTAACGGTATTGATGTTCTTTTTAGGGTTCAAAAATGCACTTTTCGTTGGATTTGCCATCCCCATGTCCATGTTTATGTCCCTCATGATATTGAATGCCATGGGATACACCATGAACACCATGATTCTTTTTGGACTGATCATGGGATTGGGTATGTTGGTGGATAACGGTATCGTGGTCGTAGAGAACATTTACAGACTCATGGATGAGGAAAAAATGCCACGAATCGAAGCGGCCAAAAAAGGCATTGGCGAAATCGCTTTCCCGATCATCATATCCACATTGACCACTGTTGCAGCATTTGTGCCGCTAGGTCTTTGGCCTGGAATTATGGGGCAGTTTATGAAGTATTTCCCCATAACGTTATCCGTAGTATTAGGTTCATCCCTTTTTGTGGCCATCTTCTTTAACTCGGTTTTGGTATCGCGATATATGACCACTGAGGACAAAGAAATGCCTTTGAAACAGATTATCCGTATCACTTCCATTATCTCAGCAATAGGTATCCTCATCATAATTTTTGGTGGAGATTATAGAGCACTGGGAACCCTGATGGTGGTGACCACCATCCTGTTATGGATCTATCGCCTGTTTCTCAGAAATTGGGCAAGCATTTTTCAAAATAGAATTCTTCCTAGATGGGAAAGCATTTACGAGAAAACTTTGCGATATGCCTTGGCTGGACGTAAGCCTGTTTTTATTGCCATCACCACTTTTGTACTTTTATTGATTGCCTTTGTAGGATTTGGAGCCTCTGTAGGAAGCCAGAGAACCAAAGTGGAGTTCTTCCCGGACAATAAGCCCAACCAAATTATAGTGTATATTGAATATCCGGAGGGTACCGATATTGAAAAGACCAACAAAATAACCAAGGATATTGAAGGTAGGGTCTACGACATTATCAACTCCGAAGCTTATATGCACGGAGATTACAATTTTATGACGGAGAGTGCCGTATCCCAAGTAGGAGAAGGTGCAGGTAACCCACAAACCGATGGTGGTTCGAGTGCAGAAATGCCGAACAGGGGTAAAATTACCGCTACGCTTCGTGAGTTTAAGTATCGAGAAGGAGCGGATAGTGAAGAGCTCCTGAAAAAAGTTCAAACAGCCCTAAAGGATGTATATCCAGGCGTTGCCATTTCCGTGGAGAAGGATGCCGTTGGACCTCCTGTAGGTTATCCCATCAATATTGAATTGGAAGGGGAAGACTACACGGAACTGATTGCGACTGCGGAAAGAATGAGAAACTTTATCAATTCTCGAAATATACCTGGAATTGATGAACTAAAAATAGATGTAAACAAATCCAAACCTTCTCTATTGGTTCAAGTGGACCGTAAAAAAGCAGGTGAGCTTGGTATAGCTACAGGTCAAGTGGGCCAACAATTGCGAAGTTCCATTTTTGGGTCCAAGGCAGGTATTTACAAAGAAAGTGGTGAAGATTATGACATTTATGTGCGGTTTAACGAAGATGACCGATACAATACCAGTGCTCTGTTCAACCAACGTATTACGTTCCGGGATCCTTCCAGCGGTCAAATCAAGGAAGTTCCAATCTCTGCAGTCACCAAACAAACCAGTAGCACAGGATTCAGTGCCATAAAGCACCGCGATGTAAAACGTGTGGTAACGGTTTACTCTGCTTTGGCATCGGGCTATACGGATGCCGGTGCCATTGTTGGTAAGATTCAGGAAGAGATGAACGATTTTGAAAATCTTCCCGATAACATCAAAATTGATTACACTGGACAGATTGAGGAACAGAACAAACAAATGGCCTTTTTGATGGGAGCCTTTTTCACAGGTCTCGGCCTTATCTTTTTTATACTGATATTCCAATTCAACTCCATCAGCAAACCAGGGATAATTATGCTTGCCATTTTCTTGAGTTTGATTGGGGTTTTCGGTGGAATTGTTGCCACAGGTAGTGCCTTTGTGATCATGATGACCATGATGGGGATTATTTCCCTGGCGGGAATTGTGGTTAACAATGGTGTGGTGCTTCTGGACTACACACAATTGTTGATTGACCGAAAGAAGGTGAAACTGGATGTGGAGGAAGACGAATTATTAGAGCCGGATGACTTTATGGAGGCTGTTGTAAAAGGTGGAAAGGCGAGATTGCGTCCTGTATTGCTAACGGCAATCACCACCATCCTAGGCTTGATTCCTTTGGCTACAGGTTTCAACATCAACTTTTTTACCTTGATGAGCGATTTTGACCCCAATATCTATTTTGGAGGGGACAACGTAATTTTCTGGGGACCTTTGGCATGGACGGTTATTTACGGATTGTTGGTAGCTACCTTCCTAACATTGGTGGTAGTTCCCATACTATTCAGTTTGGTATATAAACTAAAATTAAGAATCAGAAAAAGAAAGTTGGAGAGTCAACAGCGGAAGCAAGAAAGGATAGAAACTGTTTCGGTATAGTCCTTACAAAACGCTCAACAAAAAAAGCCCCGGCCAAATGGTCGGGGCTTTTTCTTAAACACTGATTTTAACTATTGGTTCACCGTAACGGCATCGCCTTGGCTCCAATTTTTTACTTCAACAATACGGTTATCCGTAAAGTCCACTTCGCTCAGTTCATCATTCATCCAAAAAAACCATTTACCGGTTTTTTGTCCGTTTTCGTATTGGCCAGTGGCAATTTTTTTACCTTCAACATTGAACATTACCCAATCACCATGCAACTTTCCGTTCAACATATAACCTGTTTGGGCAATTTCGCCATTGTCATGAAAATAAGTGGCTTTCACCATATCTCCCATTTTCTCAAAGGTCGGTTTGGTATCTTGAGCAGATACGCTAACCGCAAACATCACCGCCAAAAATAATACTGCTTTTTTCATATTATATGGGATTTTAATATTGTTATTATCTAATGATAACGTAACAAAGTTACTTAAATTTTACATTAATCACACGTTTACGTAACATTTAGTTTACATTAAATTAACTTTAAATATTTAAACACCTGTTATATAGATAGTTAAATATTACATAAATCTTTAAATTTTGGAGTTTTAACATCAATTTTTACACTTTTAACCACTATAAAAACGCTAAAACGTATCTAGAATGTTAATTTAACGTTATCTGAATATCTTCGATTCGTTAGTTTCTTACCATCAAAAACCTTGGCAAGCAGAAAAAGTACATATCCCCTAAAAATTCCCCACATTCCTATTAAATTTGCGCTCTTATAATTAACATCATGTACAGAAGCAATACTTGTGGTGCATTAAGGGCATCGGATATAGGTTCAGAAGTTATTTTAAGTGGATGGGTACATAAAGTCCGTGATAAAGGTTTTGTGGCCTGGGTCGACCTTCGTGACCGTTACGGTATTACACAATTGGTATTTGACCAAGAACGAACTTCCAAAGACCTTCTGGAACAAGCCCGCGAATTGGGTCGTGAAACTGTTATCCAAGCCAGGGGAGAAGTAATAGAACGTGCTTCAAAAAACCCGAACATCCCTACAGGGGAAATAGAAGTTCTTGTAACCGAACTCACTATCTTGAACAATTCCCTCCTGCCTCCCTTTACCATTGAAGATGAGACGGATGGCGGCGAAGATATTAGGATGAAGTATCGCTACTTGGACATTCGAAGGAATCCTGTAAAGGACAAACTTATCTTCAGGCATAAAGTGACCATGGAGGTCAGAAAATACCTGTCCGACCAAGGTTTTATTGATATCGAGACACCTTATTTGATTAAATCCACCCCCGAAGGTGCCAGGGACTTTTTGGTGCCTAGCCGAATGAACGAAGGGCAGTTCTATGCCCTGCCCCAGTCTCCCCAGACATTCAAGCAATTGTTGATGGTTGGTGGAATGGACAAATATTTCCAAATCGTAAAATGCTTTAGGGACGAAGATCTCCGCGCGGACCGTCAACCCGAGTTTACTCAAATTGACTGCGAAATGGCCTTTGTGGAACAAGAGGATATCTTGAACACCTTTGAAGGCTTGACCAAACATCTTTTGAAAGAAATCAAAGGAGTGGAAGTCGACGAATTTCCGAGAATGACCTATGATGACGCTATGCGTTTGTACGGAAATGACAAACCTGATATCCGTTTTGGAATGCAGTTTGGGGAGCTGAACGAAGTGGCACAGCATAAAGATTTCAATGTGTTCAACTCCGCAGAGCTGGTTGTTGGAATTGCCGTTCCCGGCGCTGCTTCATATACACGAAAAGAAATTGACAAGTTAATCGATTGGGTAAAACGTCCACAAGTTGGTGCTAAGGGAATGGTTTACGTGAAATGTAACGAAGACGGTACCTACAAATCTTCCGTGGACAAATTCTATGATCAGGAAGATTTGGCCAAATGGGCCAAAGTAACCGGAGCGCAATCAGGCGACCTAATCTGCGTACTTTCTGGAAACACCAACGAAACTCGTGCACAATTAAGCGCTTTGCGCATGAAATTGGCAACTCGTTTGGGTCTCAGAAAATCAGATGAATTCGCACCATTATGGGTAGTGGACTTTCCCTTGTTGGAATTGGATGAGGAAACAGGAAAATATCATGCTATGCACCATCCATTTACCTCTCCCAAGCCAGGTCAATTGGAATTGCTGGAAACAAAGCCAGGTGAGGTAAAGGCCAATGCCTACGATTTGGTGTTGAATGGAAACGAGATTGGTGGCGGTTCCATCAGGATTTATGATAAAGAGACCCAAGCAACCATGTTCAAACATTTGGGCTTTACCCCAGAGGAGGCCAAAGCACAATTTGGCTTTTTGATGGATGCCTTCCAATATGGAGCACCTCCCCACGGCGGTATTGCTTTTGGTTTGGACAGATTAGTAGCAATTTTGGGAGGACAAGAGACCATTCGG
Source organism: uncultured Allomuricauda sp. (assembly GCF_947258355.1). Classification (GTDB taxonomy): domain Bacteria; phylum Bacteroidota; class Bacteroidia; order Flavobacteriales; family Flavobacteriaceae; genus Flagellimonas. Next base: position 22,588 of record NZ_CAMYIC010000046.1, on the reverse strand, counting down.
GACTACATTGCGTTCCCTAAAAACAACAGTGGTCGCGATGTTATGATCGATGCACCGGCCGATATCGATGACGAGCAGTTGAAAGAACTCCATTTAAAATTGGACCTATGAATTATATAAATCCCGCTAAGTAAGCGGGATTTTTTAATACTTTTAAAAGTATTATAGACCTCGATGCCCTACAGCAACAAAAAACTGTTTACCCGTTTTCTCAAATGGCGATATAGAAATATCTCCAACAGGACCTTTATTCAAATAATGAGTCTAATTGTGGGGTTCTTGGCTGGATTGGTCGCCGTTACGGTAAAAAACTCCACATATTTTATAGAGTCCCTTTTAAAAGAAGGAATCATCATTTCAGAGAACCAATTGTATTTCATTCTGCCAACCATAGGGCTTACCCTAATCTATTTGTATGTAAAATTCGTCCACAAAGAACCTTTGCAGCACGCAGTTTCCTCAATAATTTTCTCCCTTTCCAAAAAAAGAGGGTTACTAAGGCTTAAGGACATCTACACTCCTTTGATCACTGCTCCCCTCACAGTAGGTTTTGGTGGTTCCGTAGGTTTGCTGGGGCCGGCCGTTAAATCAGGTTCCGCAGTCAGTTCCAACCTAAGTCGTTTGTTCCATATCGATGCAAAGACCAGAACACTTTTAGTGGCCTGTGCTTCTGCTGGAGCCATTGCCTCCATTTTTCAGTCCCCCATTGCAGCTATCATATTTGCCGTGGAAATCTTTACACTGGACCTAACCATGATGTCCATGCTACCGCTACTTTTAGCATCAATTTCCGGAGTGTTGACATCTTATTTCTTTCTTGGAAATGAAGTCTTGTTCAGTTTTTCCCTATCCGAAGGATTTAAACTAGAGGATACCGCTTTTTATATTTTATTGGGGGTGGGCACAGGTTTTGCCTCCATCTATTTTACCAAGATGTATTTTGCCATTCTCTCCCTTTTCAAAAAATTGAAAAGTCCCAAATACAAATTATTGGTGGGCGGTATTGCCATAGGGGTAATGCTCTACGCCATTCCCCCACTCTATGGTGAAGGTTTCGGCTTTATAAACAATTTGTTGGATGGCGACCATTTAAAAGCACTTGGCACAACTCCTTTTGATGATTACACTAACAATATTTGGGTGGTTATTGCCCTTTTGTTCGGAATTACCATCTTTAAGGCCATTGCCATGACCACGACCATAGGTGCAGGAGGTGCAGGTGGGGTATTTATCCCTACCATGGTCATGGGAAGTGCGCTTGGGAATGTAGTGGCCAAAGTAATCAACAACCTGGGTTTGGGATTCTCTGTTTCCGAAAGTAATTTCACCCTAATCGGAATGGCAGGTTTGATAGCAGGGGTAATTCATGCCCCCCTTACCGCAATATTTTTGATTGCAGAAATCACAGGGGGATATCAACTCTTTGTTCCTTTGATGATCACAGCTGCAATTTCCTATTTGATCACGAAAAATGCTCTGGACTACACCATTTACACCAAGGAATTGGCTAAAATCGGGGCGCTTCTATCACACAACAAGGACCAAATGGTTCTAGGACTGATGGAAATGGACGACGTGATAGAAAAAAATTTTAGGCCTGTACATCCTAAAATGTCGTTGGGTGAAATGCTGCATCAATCCGTATCCAAATCAAAGAGAAACCTTTTCCCGGTATTGAACGATGACAAAAAATTGATAGGAATCATTGTCTTGGATGACATTAGACCGATGATGTTTGACACAGAATTGTATGATACTGTATTTGTGGAAAACTTGATGCATGCCCCTCCAGAAGTGATTTTTTATGGGGCAGACAACATGAAACAGGTGATGAAAAAGTTTCAGGACAGCGGAGCATGGAATTTACCCGTTATAAAAAATGGGAAGTATGAAGGGTTTATTTCAAAATCAAAATTGTTGACGGCATATCGCAGAAAACTGATTAATTATTCGCAATGAAAATTAAATTAAAACATATCATCTTCCTCATTATGCTGGTGTCATTGGGCTCAATATTTTATGGACTTTCTTTGGAAGAAGAGCATCCTCATGCCTCAAAATATATCGGTAGAGGAACTATAGGGCTCTTTTTGGTGGCCATGCCACTTTTTCTCTGGAAAGAGAGCAAGGTCAAAAACATGAAAGATTACATGCTCACCCATGAAAATATTAAGAAAATGCAAGAAAAAGAGGGTGAAAAGACTGAAAATCAATAATTTTCATAAGATTTAAACTTGTTTTCACCCAATCAGTCACAAAAAAAGTTACATTCGTATTTTAACATTTTATTTATTTTTTTAATGACTGGTACAGTAAAATTTTTCAATGAATCCAAAGGTTATGGGTTTATTACAAACGACGACACAGGAAAAGACATTTTTGTTCATGTTACAGCATTGAACGGTGTGGAATTGAACGAAGGCGACAAAGTAGAATACATCGAAGAAGAAGGAAGAAAAGGAGTGGTTGCTGCACAAGTGCAAGTAATCGGATAATAATATTTTATTTTGATTTGAATTTAAAACCTCGGCTTCGCCGGGGTTTTTTGTTAGTTCAGGTTTCTCTTCTGAATAAAAAAGCGCTTTAACAATTCCGCTGCTTCCTTTTCCATCACCCCACTTACTACTTCCGTTTTGGGATGCAAATGTCCACCCATAACACTAAATCCCCGCTCCAGATCGGAAGCCCCATAAACAACTCTCGAGATTTGGCTCCAATACAAAGCCCCTGCACACATCTGGCAAGGTTCCAAGGTAACATAGAGCGTACAACCCTGAAGATATTTACCGCCCAAAAAGTTGGATGCAGCAGTAATGGCCTGCATTTCTGCATGAGCGGTAACGTCCTTTAATCTTTCGGTAAGGTTGTGTGCCCTCCCTATGATCCTATTGTTCACCGCAATGACCGCTCCCACAGGCACCTCACCATTTTCAAAGGCAATCTCAGCCTCTTGCATGGCTTTTTTCATAAAAAAGTTGTCATCAAAAGGGTTCTCCACGATTTTTATATCATTTTTAAACAGATTGCTAAGCTACACATAAAATAATTTTGGGGAGAATCGATACTTTTGTTTTTTATTCATTGAAAAGACTGTTATCACATATCGATTACCCTGACGACCTCAAAAAACTGAACTTGGATGAGTTGCCTCAACTCGCCCAAGAATTGAGGGAATTCATCATTGATATTGTGTCTACCAAAGAAGGGCATTTAGGTGCCAGTTTGGGGGTTGTGGAACTTACCATTGCCCTTCATTATGTGTTCAACACACCGCATGATAAACTTATTTGGGATGTGGGACACCAGGCCTACGGGCACAAAATCCTAACAGGAAGAAAAGAGATTTTTGATTCCAACCGGCAGCTTGGCGGAATAAGCGGATTTCCCAAACGAAGCGAAAGTGAATACGACGATTTTGGAACCGGGCACAGCTCTACTTCTATTTCTGCGATACTGGGAATGGCCATGGCCTCCAAATTGAAAGGGGATTTTAAAAAACAGCATATTGCCGTTGTGGGTGATGCCTCCATTGCCAGTGGAATGGCCTTTGAGGGACTTAACCATTTAGGTGTAACGAATGTTAACGCCTTAATCGTACTGAATGATAATGCTATTGGAATCGACCCAAGCGTGGGTGCCCTCAAAAAATATCTTACCAATGTAAAGGCGGGTACTGCCAAGGATGAAAACATTTTTGAATGCCTCAACCTCAACTATACCGGCCCCATTGATGGACACGATGTGAAAGCCTTGGTTACCGAACTGGAACGTTTGAAAGAAGTTGAAGGCCCAAAACTACTTCATATCATCACCACAAAAGGGAAAGGACTAAAACAGGCAGAGGAAGACCAAGTGGTGTACCATGCCCCTGGAAAGTTTGATAAAATTACAGGGGAGCGCTTAAAGAAATCCGAACAATTGCAACCACCCAAATATCAAGATGTGTTCGGGCATACCATCGTGGAATTAGCTCAAAAAAATGAAAAGATTGTTGGGATCACGCCCGCCATGCCCAGTGGAAGTTCCCTAAAATTTATGATGGACCAAATGCCCGACCGAGCATTCGATGTTGGTATTGCGGAGCAACATGCCGTAACATTGGCTTCGGGAATGGCCACACAAGGTTTGGTGCCTTTTTGCAATATCTACTCCACTTTCTTGCAACGGGCCTATGATCAAGTGATACATGATGTCGCCCTTCAAAAGCTTCCCGTTGTTTTTTGTTTGGACAGGGCTGGTTTGGTCGGACAGGATGGCCCAACACATCATGGCGTTTTTGATATGGCCTTTTTACGTTGTATTCCCAACCTCATTGTTTTTGCCCCAATGAACGAGATGGAGCTTAGAAATATTATGTACACTGCCCAAATGGGATTGGATGTACCTATTGCGATAAGATATCCAAGAGGTCGTGGTGTTACTATTGACTGGGAAAATGACTTTGAGTCAATTGAAATCGGTGCGGCAAGATGTTTAAAAGAAGGGACAAAAATCGCAGTGCTCACTATCGGCCATATGGGTAACGGTATTTCGGAACTGATTGAAAATTTGGATACCCCTGAAGCCGTAGGGCATTACGATATGCGATTTGTAAAACCTTTGGACAAGGATTTACTTCGTACCATTTTCAATACCTACGAATATATCGTTACAGTTGAGGATGGCTCTCAAATGGGTGGTTTTGGTTCAGCAGTGCTTGAGTTTGTCAATAACGAAAGACTATCAAAACCCATTAAAATATTCGGCGTTTCCGATCAATTTGTGGAGCAGGGAACCATCCCTGAGACCCACAAGTTGGCTGGTATAGATTTTGATACCATACACTCCTATATACAATCAACCTTAGACCAATGCGAATAAATTGTTTTTTAATTCTAATCCTTACCGTTTTTCTTTCTGCCAATGCACAGATAACACGACTAAAGGTTTTTGAACCCGACAGTACTGATTCTGGGTTTAAAATTGTTCGCATCAAGGATGTTAAACTAAAATACTTGACCAGGAGTGCCAAGCTCACCGACCCCCGTACCGTTTTAAATCGGGTAAAGCCATTGAGCATTTGGTACAATCGGTTCCACCCTACATCATTTTGGAAAAAAGTCAACAAGTTCGGACTTAACATAAGCGAAGTTTCCTTTGTAAACTGGAATGCAGGAGGCGATAACTCCGTGTCGGCACTCGCAAGTGCAGATTTTGCCCGAAACTACAAATTCCGGTACTTAAGTTGGAACAATGAGGCACAACTTCGGTACGGTCTCAATGCACAAGAAGGTAGAAAACTCCGCAAAACGGACGATCAAATCCGATTGTCCACCACGCTCAGTTTCAGAAAGGACACCATTACCAACTGGTACTATTCCGTAAAGGCCAATATAAGAACCCAATTTTCCAATGGTTATAAATATCCCGATCGGGAAACACCGATTTCCAGGTTCATGGCCCCAGGGTATTTGTTTGTCGGTGTCGGTACATCCTACATTCCTCCCAAGGACCAATTCAACCTTTATATTTCACCGGCCACTATGAAATCTACCTTTGTACTGGATGAAGCACTCTCCAACCAAGGCGCTTTCGGGGTCGAGAAAGGGGAAAAGCTCTTTTTGGAACTTGGTTTCTTGATCACCAATACCTGGGATACCCAAATTGCCAATAATGTCCAGATGAGTCATCGGCTCAATCTGTATACCGATTATCTTCAGAGCTTCGGAAACATAGATGTGGATTGGGAATTGAACTTTAATCTCAAGGTAAACGAATACCTGAATGCTAACATCGGAACCCACATCATCTATGATGATGACATCAAGTTTGATGAAGAAATTGCAGAGGATGGCACCGTAATTAACCCTGGTGTGGCCAAAATCCAGTTCAAACAACTACTGGGAGTCGGATTGCTCTATTCTTTTTAGATATTGCGCCCTGTAAGTTTATCGTGGATATGTACCGCTGCACTATCGGATAGACTTGCCACAAAACAACTCGTATCCAACAATATTTTATAGATGGATGTATCAGTGTTCCGATAATTTTCAGGCAAGCTTTTGATGAGCAATCGGTCGTAATTGGTATCATTTCCCTCCTTCACATTGATCAAGGCCGTGGTATACATGTCCAATAGATCGGAAATAATTCGATATCCTGCCAATTCTTTATCAATCACCTCGGCAGATTGATAGATTTTTTCAACACTCAATTTGATGATGTCCTCCACCTGTGCCGTATACTTACCCTTGTCCAACAAGGAAACATCGAACTCCCCTTTTAGTATTTTTTCTTCATTCTTCACAAAAACGTCGACCGCATCCCCTATCAAAGTACTAATGGCAAGTGCCCGCAAGTAGCTCAATCGGTCACTCGAGGTGGTCATGGCATTGTACTTTTTGGTATTGATGTTATCCTTCACCAGATTGATAAGATACTCCAAAGCATATTCCTCGGGAATCAACCCCAAATTGATGCCATCCTCAAAATCGATGATGGTATAGCAAATATCATCTGCAGCTTCGACCAAATAAGTCAACGGATGCCTCAAATAACCGGTTTCAGGATGATTCGGATTGGGCAACAGTCCAATTTCTTCCACTAGCTCATTGAAAAACTCCTTCTCCGATTGAAAAAAGCCAAATTTTTTATCGACAATATTTTTGGACGGCTTTTTGGGCAAAGACCCTTTCGGGTATTTTATAAAAGCACCCAAAGTGGCGTAGCTCAAGCGCAACCCGCCCGGAACCCCTTCCCTGGATTCGGTCAAAAGTTTGAAACCGTTGGCATTGCCTTCAAAGTCGATAAGGTCTTGGTATTCCTCTGGAGTCAACGCATCTTCGTAGAATTTCCCGTTGCCCTGTTTAAAATAATTGCCAATGGCTTTTTCCCCACTGTGCCCGAATGGAGGGTTCCCAATATCGTGGGCCAATGCTGCAGCGGCAACAATAGCCCCAAAATCGTTAAAATGGTGTCCGTGCACTTCGGACAAAAACGGATATTTGGCCAAAATCTGTTGCCCGGCTATACGTCCAAGGCTCCTTCCCACAACCGAAACTTCCATGCTATGGGTCAAACGAGTGTGCACAAAGTTCTTCTGTGAGCCTACGGTTATGGGCATGGGAAACACTTGGGTCTTGTCCTGTAAACTTCGAAAAGCGGAGGAAAAAACAATTCGGTCGTAGTCCACCTCAAATCCAAGTCGGGTCTCATTTTGTTCCTTTCGTAACCGTTTTCCCGTATCTCCGTATCGTTTTAAAGAGAGTAACTGCTCCCAGTTCATTGGCCATTGATTTATAGCGAAGATATATCAAAAGATGAACCTATGTCCAACACTTGGAAAATATTGATATTTTTGGGGCCGTATTTGGTAACATTTTGTTAACCTTATTGCGGATTTATAATGGCATTTTTGTCATATTTCTGAAAGAATGGGGGAGAACATTTACATTTTCATGGTTGTGGCACTCGGCATTTTGGCCATTACCGATTTAGTGGTGGGCGTAAGTAATGATGCCGTTAACTTTTTGAACTCGGCCATAGGGTCCAAAGCGATTTCTTTTAGGACCATAATGATCGTCGCCAGTATAGGTATCGCTTTTGGTGCAATGTCATCGAGCGGGATGATGGAAGTAGCCCGAAAAGGTATTTTTAATCCTGGTGAATTCGTGTTTGAGGAAATCATGTTCATTTTTATGGCCGTGATGATCACGGATATTCTATTGTTGGATTTCTTCAACACCTTGGGAATGCCCACATCAACTACAGTATCCATCGTATTTGAGCTTTTGGGTGCATCCGTGGCAATTTCCCTGATTAAAATAGCCGATACGCAAGGAGGATTTTCAGATTTGGCCACTTATATCAACACGGACAAGGCTGCTGAAATCATATTTGGAATACTACTTTCTGTTTTCATTGCCTTTTCTATCGGTGCCCTGGTACAATTTATTTCCAGAACTCTGATTTCTTTCAATTTTAAGACACGGTCAAAATGGGTAGAATCAGTTTTTGGTGGTTTGGCCATTACTGCAATTGTATACTTTATCCTAGTAAAGGGTCTTAAAAGTGCCGCTCTTTTTGATGGTGCCCTTTCCGAGTTTGTAGCAACTCAGCCAATGGCTTTCTTAGCAGGAAATTTTGTGTTCTGGACTTTGGCCTCATTTATTGTGGCGAGCCTATTAAAATGGAATATTTATAGGATAGTCATTGGGTTTGGAACCTTTGCTTTGGCCATGGCCTTTGCGGGTAACGACTTAGTCAATTTTATCGGGGTTCCCATTGCCGCATTGCAATCCTATCAAGATTGGCAAGCCTCCGGTATAAATCCGGCCGAATTCAATATGCAAGGTTTGGCTGCTGCTGTTCAAACCCCAACTATGCTATTGTTGCTGTCAGGTGCGATTATGGTCATTACACTTTGGTTTTCTTCCAAAGCCAAAGGAGTAGTAAAAACAAGTGTGGATTTAGCTAGGCAGGACGAAGGCGACGAACGTTTTCAACCCAATTATCTTTCTCGACAAATAGTGAAGTTCAGTATTGTAGCCTTCGAAAATATTTCCAAAGTCGTTCCACCATCCATACAATCCAAAATAGACAAACAGTTTGTTTTACCACAAACCTATGTCCCTAAAAGTAAAACACAGGAGCAACCCGCATTTGATTTGGTAAGGGCATCTGTTAACCTAATGGTGGCCAGTGTTTTGATTTCGATTGCAACCTCCATGAAATTGCCATTGTCCACCACCTATGTTACGTTTATGGTAGCTATGGGAACATCTTTGGCAGATAGGGCCTGGGGAGCGGAAAGTGCCGTGTATAGGGTAGCAGGAGTGCTAAATGTAATTGGAGGATGGTTCTTCACCGCCCTCAGTGCATTTGTTGCTGCCGCAATTATTGCATACTTACTATTTGTCGGAAAATTTGTTTCCCTTGTATTGATGTTGATTGCAGCAGCAGCCATATTGCTAAGAAACTATATATCACACAATAAGAAGACCAAGGAAATTAAGGCAGAGGACAGTTTGAGAAGAGCCGAGAGCAGTTCCATCCAAGGAGTTATAGAGGAAAGTGCCACCAACATTGCCAACGTGGTAAAACGTAGCAATCGTATTTACTCAAATTCCATTCAAGGATTGTCCAAACACGACCTTGACTTTTTAAAGAAAAACAAAAAGCAGAGTAAGAAGCTGGCCAATGAAATAGAAGGTTTAAGAAACGATACGTTCTATTTTATAAAAAATTTGGATGAGGCCCATGTGGGTGCCAGTAATTTCTACATAAACATTATGGGGCATCTGACCGACATGTCCCAATCCTTGGAATATATTGGCAAGGTGAGCTACAACCATGTGAACAACAACCACAAGAAGTTAAAGTACAACCAGATCAAGGAACTCAAAGAAATCGACGCCTCTTTGGAAGAAATCTTCAATAGCACCCAAAAAGCGTTCGAAAACCGGTCGTTTGAACAAGTTGGTATTGTTTTAAACTCCAAAGAGAAGCTGTATGAGATGGTTTCACAGAAAATCAATCAACAGGTTTCCAGAACCAGAACCGAGGAATCCAGTCCAAAGAACACGACCCTATATTTCTCCCTATTATTGGAGAGCAAGGATTTAATCACTGCCATGATGAATCTTTTGGAACAGTATTATGCCGAGCATGACAGTTCTGTGACGCCGGCTACCATCGAAAAGAAATAAAAAGCGGTATCTTTCATGTCAGTTAATTTAATTGATATGAAACAATCCCGTTTTGCTCTTTTAACCCTTGGGTTATTATTTTTTTTGAATACAAAGGCCCAATCGATTTCTGCAGAAGAGGTATTGGAAAAAGCCATTGCTTACCACGACCCAAATAGCAATTGGGAAAGTTTAAAAACTACTTTTAAAGTGGTTATGGAAACCCCAAGTCGTCCGAAACGTACGAGTACCATTTCTGTGGATTTTCCCGAACAAGAATTCACCTTGGATGTAGAGCAAGATGGCAATTCCTATGCTTATTTTTTCAAAAAGGATGCTTGTACCATCACTTTTAACGGAAACAAAGAGTTTTCCGAAGAAGAAGCCGAAAAGTTCAGGTTGACCTGTGAGCGGGGTAACTTTATGAAAGACTACTATACCTATCTGTACGGATTACCCATGAAGTTAAACGACCCTGGCACTCATTTGGACCCAAAAGTGCAGCAGAAAACCTTTAAGGGAAAAACTTATGCTGTTTTAAAGGTGGACTACGATGCTGAAGTAGGTACGGATACCTGGTATTTCTATTTCGACCCATCCACTTATGCGATGGAGGTCTACCAATTTTATCACGATGAAAGCAAAAACGATGGCGAATACATTCTTTTGGAAGGAATGGAGGAAATAAACGGAATAAAAATGCCGAAGACCAGAGCATGGTACATGAACAAAGACGACAAATATTTGGGAACAGATACATTGGAAAAAATTTAAACTTGATGAGAACAGCAATTCTATCTCTATTCATACTTTCACTTTCTCACACCAACATATTTTCGCAAACCAAAGAAAAGGAATGGATGCTAGGACCATTCGAACGGCCAGAAAATGCTCAACCCATCCTACAAAAAGATGATACATCTACCTTTACCGACCCCATAACCCATACAACGGCTCACTGGGAATCCATGGCAACTTTTAATCCCGCCGCTATTGTAAAAGGAGATTCCATTTATGTAATGTACCGAGCAGAAGAAAAACTGGGTGAAAAAGAAATCGGTGGGCACCGCTCACGGATCGGCATGGCCACCTCTTCTGATGGACGCTCTTATAATAAATGGTCTTCCCCTGTTTTTTACCCAAAGAACGACAATCAGAAAACCAACGAATGGCCGGGCGGAGTGGAAGACCCAAGGATAGTTGAAACCCAAGATGGACTTTATGTGTTGACCTATACCCAATGGAACAGAAAAGTACCCAAGTTGGCCGTTGCCACTTCCAAAGATTTAGTGAATTGGGAAAAGCATGGTCCCGTTTTCCAGAACTTTAAAAAAGGTGCCTATCACGAAAAGGAGACCAAATCGGGTGCCATAGTCACCGAGCTAAAGAGGGGTAAATTAGTTGCTGCCAAAATCGATGGAAAATATTGGATGTACTACGGGGTTCCACATATTTGGTTGGCTTCTTCCTCGAATTTGATCGATTGGGAACCCGTGGAAACCTATGAGGGCAAGCTAGCTCCAGTTTTAAGCCCTAGACCTGGTTATTTTGATTCCTGGTTAGTGGAGGCTGGTCCACCGCCATTGCTAACCGACAAGGGCATTGTAGTGCTGTACAATGCAGGCAATTCTCAAAATATAGGAGTAAAAGATTTGGGAAATAGAATTTATACCGGCGGGCAGGCTCTTTTTGATGCCAATGAACCATGGAAGCTATTGGACCGAACCAATGACCCCTTCATTAAGCCAGAACTTCCTTTTGAAAAATCTGGACAGTATAAAGATGGTACAACCTTCTTGGAAGGACTTGTTATGTTCAATGGAACCTGGTATTTGTATTATGGAACTGCCGACAGTATGGTGGGTATGGTCACCGCAAAAGAATAGGGTTATCTGTAAAAGTTCATTTCGTCCATGTACTTCCAAACGGAATATGGAAGCAACGGACGTACATTTTTACCCTCTTTGTGCGACTTGCGGATAAAGGTCGATGAGATTTCCATAATGGGTGCATCCACTTTTGTGATTTTGGAGTGCCCTTTAAATTGATGTTCTATCTCACCGTGAGAAATCCTTGGGTATACATAAATGGAATGAAGTTCTAAAATGGCCTCATAGTTTTTCCATTTATGGAAGCCTTTTAAATTGTCTTCTCCCATTATAAGTGAAAATTGATAATCGTCTCCATATTTATCATCCAAATGGGCAAGTGTATTGGAAGTGTAATTGGGTTGGGGCAGATCAAACTCAATTTTGCTGGGTTTTAGCTTAGGATAGTCCTGTACGGCCTCGAACACCATTTGATAACGGTGGTTATTGTCCAAAAGGGATTGCTTTACCTTGAAGGGACTTTGTGGCGTTATCACGAACCAAACCTCATCCAAATCGGAATATTCCACCAAATGGTTCGCTATTACCAAATGACCAATGTGTATGGGGTTAAAGGTCCCAAAAAAGAGCCCTACCTTTTTCATGCCTTAATCTTCTTTTGGGGGAATCTCGGCCCCTACAAAATCCGCGACCAGTTTATGAGCTTCATTCAGGGCGACCTCAAGGTCATAGTTTTTGATGATTTTATCAAACTGTGGAGCGGTGGCAAGCTCCACGGATGCCTTGGCAATCCTCATATTGATTTTATCGTCGCTTTCTGTACTCCGTTTCTTCAATCTGATTTTAAGCTCATCTACACTTGGGGGCTTCACAAAAACGGCCAAGGTTTTGTCGGGAAACTTCTTTTTGATTCGTAATCCACCGGAAACATCTATATCGAAAATCACGTTTTTCCCTTCTGCCCAAAGTCGTTCCACTTCACTTTTAAGGGTTCCATAAAAATTATCACGGTAGACTTCCTCCCACTCTAAAAAATCACCGTCTTTAATATGTCTTTTAAATTGGGAAACGGACATAAAATAATAGTTGACCCCGTTCTTTTCCTTACCTCTCCGTGGACGTGATGTCGCAGAAATGGAAAATGCCAAATTCAATTCTGGTTGATTCAGCAGATGCTTCACAATGGTGGTTTTACCACTGCCCGAAGGGGCCGAGAAAATAATAAGTTTACCGCCTTCTGTCATAGCACATTGAGCATTTGTTCCTTTATTTTTTCAAGTTCATCTTTCATCTGCACCACCAGCTGTTGCATTGGGGCGTAATTGGCCTTGGAACCGATGGTATTGATCTCCCTCCCTATTTCTTGTGAAATGAACCCAAGCTTTTTTCCATTGGAATCATCTGAATTCAAAGTGGTTTCAAAATATTTTAAGTGGTTGGCCAAACGTACCTTTTCTTCAGTGATATCATACTTTTCCAGATAGTAGATAAGTTCTTGTTCAAACCTGTTGGCGTCCAACTCCACCTTAAGGTCGGCCACTGCTTTATCCAGTCGCTCCCGAACCGTTCCCAATCGTTCGGGGTCCATTGCTTTCACTTCATCCAAAAGTTTATTCAGGTTCTTGAGCCTCTCGACAAAGTCCTCTTCTAAAACTTTTCCTTCTTCATTTCGGAACTCGACTATTTTGGCTAGGGCTTCATCCAATGCTTCTTTTATGGCCTTATATTCTTCTTCATCAATATCATCCTTGTCCGTTTTAAGGGTATCGGGCATCCGCAGGGCCATTTCCAACAATTTTATGTCATCCCCTTTAGCTATATCGGCCAACTGCTCCATGTAATTCTTCACCACTCCTTTGTTGACCTCTGCTGTAGTTTCCTCTCCAGTAATTTCAACATACAAATTAAAATCCACTTTGCCCCTGTTAAGTGCACTGGCAATCATTTTACGCAATTCCAGTTCTTTTTCTCTGTAGAATTGGGGAAGTCTGGCATTGATGTCCAGGTTTTTGCTGTTGAGGGATTTCAACTCAATGGTGATTTTCTTGGAAGGAAGCTGTACCACGTGCTTCCCAAAGCCTGTCATGGATTGAATCATATATGTATGATAAATTTTGCCAAAGGTAACCAAAATAGGTTTCTGGCCTTTGGTGGTATTCTATTTCAAAATTGGGACAAAAAGAGTTACTCCAACTCCCTTACCCAAATATTTCTATAACTCACGCGACTGTTATCGCCATGGTCTTGAAGCCTTAGCGGTCCTTTCCCGTGCGGTGGGTTCTTGGGCCAACCAATATACGGTGTAGTCCCTTTGATCTCCACATGGTCTTGTATCAAAACACCATTATGGATAACGGTCAGGGTCCCTGATTTTACTTTTTGTCCTTTTTCAAACTCAGGAGCGTGATAAATAATATCGTAGGTGTTCCACTCTCCAGTGGGCACTGAGGCCATGGCCAGGGGTACATGTTGCTTGTAGATGGAGCCTACTTGACCATTGACATATGTGTCGTTGTCATTATTATCCAATACCTGAACTTCGTATAGATTATTTAAAAACACTCCGCTATTTCCTCGATTTTGACCATCACGCTGGACTTCAGCGGGCGATTTCCACTCAATGTGAAGCTGTACACTTCCAAAATTTTGTTTGGTCTGAATATCCCCTGTCCGATCCTTTACCGTCATGCTGCCATCTTCATTTAAAATCCATTTGGCAGCTGTACTATCTCGAGAACTAATCCATTTATCCAAAGAGGTTCCATCAAAAAGCACAATGGCATCACTGGGAGGCGCACCATTTTCTCCCGGGGTAACTTTGGGTGGAACAGGCTCATAAAACTCCGTTTCCTCAGGGGTGGTGGGCTCTACTTCTTGAGCGGACATAAATCCAACAAAAAGTAGCGATAAAGTCAATAGTTTGCTCGTTAATTTTGACATACTACAATTCTTTAATTTTAATATTTCTGAAGGCTACCACGTTGCCATGATCTTGCAATCCTATTTTACCCGTTTTAAAAGCGGCAAAATCTTCCCAATCTGCAAATTTTGAATTGGCGACCAACCCTTCCCATTCTGGACCTTGTACGGGAAATTCCACAATTTTAACTCCATTTTGGATTACATGGCCTTCATTGGTTTTGTGATTGATCATCAATTCAACTGAATTCCATTCTCCAGCAGGGTTCACCGAATTTTCGGATGGCGAAACTATATCATACAATGATCCAGCCAAACGGTCCGTGCCATTCTTGGCATCAGGATGTCTTTCATCATCCAACACCTGAATTTCCGGTCCTGTAAGGTAAGGTTCCCCATATTTTTCATCTTCTTTTACTCCCCAGAAAAAGCCACTGTTGCCTCCCTCGGCAATCTTCCAATCCATGGTAAGCACAAAATCGGTGAATTCTTGATCTGTCACTAGATTGTAATTGGCGCCTTCGGGCCTTTCTTCAGGTGGATAGAGCACCATTGCTCCATCTTCCAATTTCCAAGGTTCAGCAACCTCACCTCCATTGTACATATGCCAACCATCAAAAGAGGTTCCATCGAACAAAACAACCCAATCGGACTCTTTTTCCACTATCACCTCAACGGTCTCTTCCACTTCCTCCTTGTTCTCCTTTGGTTTATCCTTACAGGCAAAAGCAAGAGCAAGTGTTATAAACAATATTGATTTTCTCATAGTCCCAATATATTTTTAAGTTTTTCTTTATCGATATCGGCACCAGCAAAATCATCGAAGGTTTTTGTGGTTGCTTCTATAATATGGTCCTGGATAAACTTAGCTCCTTCACGCGCGCCTTGTTCTGGACTTTTGATACAACATTCCCATTCCATTACGGCCCAAACATCACAGCCGTATTGTGTAAGTTTGGAAAAAATGGTCTTGAAATCTATTTGGCCATCCCCTAAGGAACGATATCTACCTGCTCTATCTCCCCAATCGTTATATCCGCCAAAGGCTCCTTTTTTACCTGTTGGATTAAACTCGGAATCTTTTACGTGGAACGATTTGATGAACTCGTGATAAAAGTCAATGTACTCGATATAATCCAATTGTTGCAAAACAAAGTGGCTCGGATCGTAAAGGATATTCACTCTTTTGTGATTGTTTGTCGCTTCCAAAAAGCGCTCGAAAGTATCGCCATCATGTAGATCCTCACCCGGATGTATTTCATAACAAACATCTACGCCCTCTTCATCAAAATGGTTTAGGATGGGCATCCAACGTTTGGCCAATTCCTCAAATCCCATCTCTACCAATCCGGCAGGCCGTTGTGGCCATGGATGTGCCGTATGCCACAACAAGGAGCCGGAAAAGGTAGCGTGTGCATTCAATCCCAATCTTCGACTTGCTGTCGCGGCTTTTTTTACGGTTTCGATGGCCCATTTGGTCCTTTCTTTAGGTTTACCGTGCAATGCTTCTGGAGCAAAATTGTCGAACATAATATCGTATGCCGGATGTACAGCTACCAATTGACCTTGTAAATGGGTGGAAAGTTCGGTGATCTCCAATCCATAGGAATTTATCTTTCCTTTGAGTTCATCACAATAATCCTGACTGTCCGCAGCTTTGTCCAAATCTATTAGAAATGATTCCCAAGTTGGAATTTGTATGCCTTTATAGCCAAGGTCAGAGGCCCATTTACACATTCCATCCAAGGTATTGAACGGAGGTTGACTGTCCACAAATTGCGCTAGGAATACGGCTGGTCCTTTTATTGTTTTCATTGAATTTAATTTTTAGGAATTAGGAAATCCCAGATAAATTGGGATTTATCTTCTATATTTAAGAAAAAAACTATGCTATTTTTATGTCTCATGTGGTAAGAGATAAATATAGGGATTCGTTAACAATTAAAACAACATTAAAGTGATTGAAACTAAAGTTTATGACGCTATTGTTGTAGGCACAGGTATAAGTGGTGGTTGGGCCGCCAAGGAATTGTGCGAAAATGGACTCAACGTCTTGGTCTTGGAACGTGGCCCTATGGTAAAACATGTCGAAGATTACAAAACCATGAACGATGACCCTTGGGATTACCCTTTTAATGGGGAGCTTACCCGTGATGACAAAGAAAAATACCATAAACAACTTAGGGTGGGGTGGGCACCAAAAGATGACGTAAAACACTTTTTTGTAAACGATCTTGAACATCCCTATCAAGAAACCAAGCGTTTTGATTGGATCAGAGGATACCAGGTCGGAGGCCGTTCCTTGACATGGGGACGACAAAGCTACCGGTGGAGCGACATTGATTTTGAAGCCAATAAAAATGATGACATTGCCGTAGATTGGCCGGTACGCTATAAAGATATTGCCCCATGGTACGATAAAGTGGAATCCTATATAGGTGTAAGTGGGGAAGCTTTAGGGCTCAAACAACTACCGGATGGAAAATTTCAACCTCCAATGGAGTTAAATTGTGCTGAAAAAGAGCTTCAGGAATCTTTGGAATCCAAATTTGAAGATGGACGTTTACTGACCATTGGCCGAGTTGCCCATATCACCGAAAACACTACAGATATTGAAGGTCGTGGACCATGTCAATATCGCAATCGCTGTTGGAGAGGATGTCCTTTCGGAGGCTACTTCAGTAGCAATTCCTCTACTTTGCCCGCTGCTGAACGTACCGGCAATATGACTTTACGGCCAAATTCCATAGTTCATGAAGTAATCTATGAGCAAAATCAAAAAAGGGCTACGGGGGTTAAAGTCATCGATGCTGAAACCCATGAAAAAATGGAGTTCAACAGTAAGATTGTATTTCTTTGTGCATCTGCCATGGCATCTGTTGGGATTTTATTGCAGTCCAAATCCAAGGAGTTCCCCAATGGAATGGGAAACAACTATGATCAATTGGGACGCAACATTATGGACCATCACTATCAATTAGGGGCTTCCGCTAAAGTTGATGGGCATTTGGACAAATATTATAAAGGCAGAAGACCGAACGGTTTTTACATCCCAAGATTTGTCAACCTTGACACGAAAACCAGACGAAAGGATTTTTTACGTGGTTTTGGCTATCAAGGAGGTGCAAGTAGGGGAAGCTGGTCCGAATCGATTGCAGAATATGGATCTGCCTATAAAGATGCCATTTTAAAACCTGGTGGATGGGAAATAGGCATGGGCGGATTTGGCGAAATGTTGCCATACCACGATAATCGGGTTACCTTGAGCAAGGATAAAAAAGATCAATGGGGACTTCCCCAGTTAGATTTCGATGTGGAATTCAAAGAAAACGAATACAAAATGCGCGAAGCCATAAAAGAAGAAGCTGCAACCATGCTCAAAGCTGCAGGCTTTAAAAACGTAAACACTTTTGACACTGAAACTGGTCCTGGTCTGGGAATCCATGAAATGGGAGGGGCAAGAATGGGACATGACCCAAAAACTTCTGTATTGAACAAACATAATCAGATACATGAGGTTCCCAATGTATACGTTACCGATGGTGCTTTTATGACCTCTGCAAGTTGTGTAAATCCATCACTGACCTATATGGCTTTTACCGCAAGGGCAGCCAACCATGCCGCTGAACAATTTAAACAACATAAATTTTCTTAACACCTACATATGGAAAATGCTTCTGCCCGTAATTTGTGGGGCGATTTTTTAGATGCCCATTTGGAGTTTGCTTCCCAAGACGCTCCAAAAGTGATACATTTTTGTGATAACGAGACCGATGCGAACACTTGCGCCGAATTGGTTTGTAAAGAAACCAAAAGGGCCACTTCACATTCTTTACAAGGTCTTCAACTACGTAACGAAACATTGCCTAAAATCGGTGATTTTTACGTGGTAACTGACTGGGAGGGCAACGCTAAGTGCGTTATTCGTACCACTGCCGTGAGATTGCTACCCTATTTTAGCATTCGAGAGGAACATGCACGTTTAGAAGGCGAGGGCGACAAAAGCCTTGATTATTGGAAAAAAACACATTGGGACTACTATACCCGAGAGCTGGCGGAATTTAACAAAACCCCTAAGGAAAGTATGATTGTGGTTTTTGAGGAGTTTGAGATGCTCTATAAAAAATAATGGCCGCCAATAGGCAGCCATTATTTCTAATTCTTGGGTGTTGGGTTAATCCATATCCACCCATATATTACCTTGTTTATGGGAAGCCACGGTATTCTCAATAAAATTGAGGCCTCTAACTCCATCTGTCATGGTAGGGAACTCTCCACTATTATATTCTTCTCCGCGGATGGCCTTGGCAACACCCAAATAGATATTGGCCATGGCATCAAAAATACCTTCAGGATGTCCTGGTGGCAGTTTGGTTCCATCCAAAGAGAGTTTGGAATTATATTCGTGTCCCGGTTTATATACTTGTAATGGTTCAGGATCGTTCAACTTATACAGATAATTTGGGTTCTCCTGCTCCCATTTCAACCCTCCTTTTTGACCGTAAATGGCAATGGATAAATTATTCTCCTCTCCTGTAGCCACCTGACTGGCCCTTATGACTCCCTTTACGTTTTTGTCCATGCGGATTAGAGCCGTACCGTCCATATCCATCTGGTTGTCATCATAGATATAATTAAAGTCACACAATAGGGACTGCACCTGTAAACCGGTTGTAAACTCAACCATGTTGAATGCATGTACACCAATATCCCCCATGCAAGAACTTATCCCTGCTTTTTTGGGATCCAATCTCCAAACGGTGCCACGCTTTTCCTTGTCGTGGATAATGGGATTCATCCAACCTTGATAATACTGTGCATCTACCTTATGAACCTTGCCAATAACACCTTCCTTTATCATCTCACGCATTTGGCGAACCATAGGATACCCTGTATAGGTATGGGTTACGGCGAATACGGTTCCCGCTTTTTCCAAAGTTTCCTGTAACACTTTGGCCTCTTCATAGGTGGTGGTCATCGGTTTTTCACAGATGACATTAAAACCGTTCTCCAACAATTTTTTCGCCATCGGAAAGTGAAGGAAGTTTGGCGTAAGGATTGAGCAAACTTGGATACGTTCATCTTCGGGCAACTTCATTTCCTCCTCAACGAGCGTATCAAAGTCTTTGTAAATTCTATTGGTAGGAATGTCTATCTCCTTGGCAAATTCCATGTTGTCCTCAAAATTAGGGTTGAAGACAGCTCCCACGATTTCATAATTGTCATTAATGAAAGAGGCCACTCTGTGCAACACCCCAATAAGAGAATCGCCTCCTCCTCCAAGAATTCCAAGTCTAATCTTTTTAGGCATTTTTCTTTATGATTTATATTCTACTTTTTCGTTTTTAAATATTAATGCGAACAATACAAATACCACTGCTGCAAATCCTGCAGGATACATCCAAATGGTTTCCCATACATGTGCTCCATCGTCCATTGTCAGTGAATCCGTTATTTGTCCTGCAATCCAGAAACCGATAAGCATACCTACACCATAGGTTGCTAAAGTAATGAGGCCCTGTGCCGCACTTTTGTACTTTTCCCCTGCTTTTGTATCCGTATAAATTTGTCCGGAAACAAAGAAGAAGTCATAGCAGATTCCGTGCAATGCGATACCAATGATCAACATGAAAGAAAGCTCGTCCGCGTTTCCATAAGCGAACAATATGTAACGTACCGTCCAGGCCAACATTCCCACCAAAATGGTTTTTTTGAATCCGAATTTGGTAAAAAAGAATGGCAACGCAAGAATGAACAAGGCTTCCGAAACCTGGCCTATGGCCATTTTACCTGTTGGGTTGGGAAGTCCTATTTCAGCAAGGAAGGGATTGGCATTTTGATAATAAAAAGCCAACGGGATACAAATCAAAACGGAAGAAATAAAGAATACCAAGAAATTTTTATCCTTCAACAATTTAAGGGCATCCAAGCCCAACATATCCGAAATGGTAACTTTCTCGCTTTTGTCCACTTTTGGTGGTGTTTTTGGTAAAGTGAAGCTAAATAGACCCAAAATTGCCGAGGCAATCCCCGCCATCAAAAATGTGTTTTTAAGCATTCCTGCCTCCAAAGCCTCTGGAGAGTCCCAAACAAACAAATAGCTTATCACCAACCCAGCGATGATCCACCCTATGGTTCCAAACACCCGAATGTTGGAAAACTCCTTTGCCGGGTCTTTCATTTGGTTAAAGGAAATGGAATTTACAAGAGCCAAAGTGGGCATGTACAAAATCATGTATCCAAGAACGTATGGATAGAAAGCAACAAAATCCGTTGATTGATACATTTGGTACATTAAAAATGCACCTATCAAGTGCAGTACTCCTAAAATTCTTTCGGCATTAAAATATCTATCGGCAATCAATCCAATTATAAAGGGTGCAATGATCGCTCCCCAGGATTGTGTAGAAAATGCCATTGATGATTGTCCTGCTGTGGCTTCCAGATTGTTCCCCAGAAAGGTCCCTAGGGTAACAAACCAACCGCCCCAGATAAAAAATTCCAGGAACATCATAAAGGACAGTTGAAATTTGGTTTTAATATTCATGTTAAGTATTTAGTTAGTAGTTATCTTTTGTAATGTATATAATCCAATGGTTCGGGTGTTATTCCAGAATTTCTCAATTCCATCATAATTTGTCCTCTGTGATGAGTAGAATGGTTAATAATGTGAAAGAGTATATCCTTTAGTTCATTTGAATAATTCTTTCCCTCACTGTTTGTATACTCCACTCGTTTTTCAAATGTATCCGTATTGGAAACAATTTCAAAAGAGGTGCGTTGATTTTCGTAATGGATATCCTCCCATTGATCAATATTGTGTTTGTCCCAAACACCAAAATCGATGGGAATACCCAAGATTCTATGGTTCCATATATGATGGGCATTGAGCATGTGACTAAAAAGTCCAATGCAGTTTTCCGGAACATGGTCCAGATCACTGCATTGTTGCATAATTTTTTTATTACAATAAAAATTGTAATCGAAGAGCTGTTGCAAAAATCCCTTCATCGACCCATTAACTTGGATTATTCCAATATTCTTTCCAGAAGTTTTTTGGTTGCCAAAATCCCTTCTTCTTCACTTAGTTCAGACCCTTCATATTCAACACCTACAAAACCTTCATATCCGGAGTCCAAAACTATGCCCATGATTCTTGGGTAATCCACTCTGGTTTCGTTTCCTTCCTCATCAAAGCTGTAGGATTTGGCACTTACGCCTTTGGCATAGGGCATTAGTTCCTCTGTACCTTTATAGCGGTCATATTCTTCCAAGCATTTGGATGAATAATAATCACCCTCTTCTCTTTTGATACAGAAATTACCAAAATCGGGTAAAGTTCCGCAATTGTCCATACCCACTTTCTCCATTACCTCTGCCAACATCTGCGCATTGGAAGAAGGGCCTCCATGGTTTTCTACAATTATATTGATGTTTTTGTCCTTTGCGTATGTAGCCAATTGCTTTAACCCAGCCACTGATGCCGGCATCCAAACCTCTGGCTCCATGCTTCCGTTAAGGTTAACACGTATGGAATGGCAACCCAAAGCTGCAGCTGCATCTACCCATTTATAATGGTTTTCAACGGCTTCTGTTCGTGCAGCTTCATCGGGAACAGCAATATCCCCTTGTCCATCTACCATGATCAAAAGATTTTGTAAGCCGTATTTTTCACTTTCGGCCTTGCTCTTTTCCACCCAATTGTTCATGGCTTCTTCGGAAAAGTTAGCTGCTTGCAGTTCCTTATAATACAATGCGCTCACATACTCAAGACCTTCGAAACCCCATTCATTTGCTTTTTCTGCAAAAGTGTAAGGGTCAACACCTTCTTCAAAAATCATTTTATGGATAGACCATTGCGCCAAAGAGAGTTTTATGTCTGGTTTTGACTCCTCTACAGCCACCTCTTCCGTTGTTGTTTCTTCACTAGCTTCTTTCTTTGGATTCTGTTTACAGGAATAAAATCCGAAAAAAGCCACTACAATCAGTGTGGCAATACTTTTTTGTGTTAATCTACTTCTGTTCATATTATTGCGTTAGTTAATTTAGTGCGGAATCCAAAAACTACAACGTTATAGTGCTGAATTCTCAATAAACATAGGGATTAAATGTAGAAAATTAATTTAATAATTAATACATTTAGCAAATAAACAATCCGAATAAATGAGTAAATTT
>NZ_CAMYIC010000045.1 GCF_947258355.1 uncultured Allomuricauda sp. | reverse complement strand
TTTTCTAAATTTAGTGTTTGCTAATTTAATTATTAATTGGTTAAATAAACAATTAAAATTTCCATTTTAACGGGTTTTTCTTAGAAAAAACCCACCGAATCAGTCCAATTCCTGCAAATGCTCCCAACGTATTTGCCAAAATATCGCCGAACTCGGCCATTCTATCCGTTGTGATCGTGTATTGTAATACCTCGATAAGTATACCATATAATATAGCGAAAACCAGAACAAAAATCAAGGTTTTTCTCAATCCAAGGCTTCCAGTAGTTCTTTCCCGTAAACTTAAACAGCCCACAAAAGCGAACACCATGTAAAAAACAAAGTGTGTAATCTTATCTGCATATGGAATGTTCAGTCTTCCCGTATCCAAATCCATGCTAGAGAAAGAAAATAAGCTGAGCATTGTTATAATCAGTACCCAGCTTACAAATAATAAGGTATATATATTTTTCTTAAGCACCTATCAATGCCTTGTAGTCGTCGGCACTCATTAGGCCTTCCACCTCGGAAGGCTCACTTAACTTAATCTTCACCATCCATCCATCACCATAGGGATCGGAGTTTACCTTTTCGGGCTCATCTTCCAAGGCTTCATTGAACTCAACAATTTCCCCGCTTAGTGGCAAGAATAAATCAGAAACCGTTTTCACAGCTTCAACAGTTCCGAAAACTTCTTCTTTATCCAATGTTTCGTCCAAAGTATCCACTTCAACGTAAACGATATCCCCAAGTTCCCTTTGGGCGAAATCCGTAATTCCAACGGTTGCGATATCTCCATCTACTTTGACCCACTCATGGTCTTTGGTGTACTTTAATTCTGATGGTATGTTCATTACTTTCTGTTTGAATTAGTCGATGGACAAATGTAACGGATTGCGGAAATCTTTTCAAAGAAACTTTGCCACAAAATAATAGAAAAGCAAAATACCTTAATTATTAGTTCCCAAAGTTGTATCGCAACGTAAAGCCGGTGTTGATGGTAGTCTGTGGAAATGCAGTGGAAACTGCAAACTCAGAGAAGGAATGATCATAGAAGAACAGGGCGTTCAAGCTTTTGCTTAAGGCATAGTCGGCGGTGAACTTTATGGACATCAACCTTTGGCCCGAAGTAATTTGATTGTTATCGATATCCAAGTTTCTTATTATGGTAATATTATCGCGTAGTGATAGATCGGCCTTAAGGTTCAAATCTCCCTTTAACCGTGTTTTCTCGCCTCCGATATTCGTAACGAACTTTACATCTTTAAAGCGGTATCCCAACCCCACGGTATATTCATTACCATTGATTTCCGTCAATAAATTATTGTCAAAACTCAAGGACAAGGTTCTGCTGGTCCGTACCTCAGCCAAAAAGCTAAAGGAGTTCTGCATTTCGAAATCCACACGCATCAGAGGGCTGAACTCGTCTGTCAATACCACATTGTTAATCAATGTTTTGGGTAACAAATCCCCGTTTTCCGGGTCAAAAGTGGTATTCTGGCGTTCCAAGTTAGTCTGGAAGGAGTTCACACTATAGGCAGCACGATAACCATGGGTCAAGGAGAAACGCTTGAATTTCTTTTTGAACCATCGGTTCTTCATCAAACCAGTATACTTAATGTTCCAGTTCGGAATCGGAATTTCACGGAAGGCATCCATGTTTACCCTGTCCACGTCCTGTCCGGTATATGCCGCAAAGAATGCCGGGAGCAATACTTCTTGCTGAGTTTTACCGTAACGTTCCGGGAAACCGTCTTCGTCCAAAGTACCAGGACTTTCTCCCCTATCGGAAACCAATCTATTGGCGATAGTGATTCTATTTTGTTTGAACTGCTCAAAGGTTTCTGAATCAAATTCGTCGCTTTTACTAAATACAGTTCCGATCATCATCGTGGAAATACTAAAATTTCCCATCTCATTGATCAATCCATCTTGGCCGTTCATCCATTCTTCTGGACTATAGCTTTCTTGCAATGAGCTCATATAATTTCTATCCGCGCTCAAATCTATGGTCAAATCCTGGGTAGGTTGCGCCGTAGCGGTAATGTTCAGTTGCTTGTTGGTGTTCTGCATAAATTGATTGCTGTACTCTGGATAATCCGTAAGCCATCCTCTACGTGCAGCCTCGAACCTTACATCTGACTGACTACCGAACACAAAGCCCAAAGTAGGGCGGGTAGTCCCGATAAATCCGATGGATTGTGTATAACCGGGCAATACAGTACCTCGGTTCTCACTGTAATTCACGTTTACCCTTTTTACCATGGTCAAGATATCCACTAGGGTATTGAAACCTTTGCTCGTTTTTCTTGGACCATCGGTTTCTTCCCCGTTGGCAGGGTTGCCCGCTTTATCCCTTCTAATTGCAGCTTGATTCGCGGTTACTTTTCCATCGCGCTTCTTCAGTCCCAAAAAGTCATAAAAACGTTGCATGCTCATGTTCGCCGTCAAATTATGGGTGCTGGCATTCTGGACCGTATTGATATTTTCCCCTGCTACTTCAAGAAGTGCATCACCCCCACGTTGCCAATCAAAATTACTGGTATAAGTGTACTGTGCATTGATGAAATTCAGGAAAGGTATTTTACTGAAAGGCAATTCGTAATTCAACTGCATTTGTTGCGCATGCCTGTTCGGTTCTCCAATATCAAAAAAACCATCCCATAAATCCAAGGCTTGGTTGATTCCAGAATTCCTATCATCGTCCACATTGAAATAATTACGGACAATATTGTTGTTGGAAGCGGTCAAGTTCAATCGTAGGGATTTCGTCAAACTGTAATTGAGGGCATACTGCCAATTAAAGAGATAGTTTCGCTGTTGCAGCAATGGTAATTCCAAGGCATCCACTCCTGGCTCCAGTACATCTCGATACCTTTGCTGATTAAAGGAACGGTTATAGTTGGCATTTACGGATAAACTTGTTGGTAAAGCGTTGAAATTCAAATCTTTTAACCATTGCCAGTATTTACCTGTAAGCATAGAGTCCTTTTTGGCAAAAGGTGCTACGGGAGCAGGTTTAAAATTGTGATTGTATACAAATCCGGTGGACACGTTTTGGTCACGAAGTTCTGCAACCTCGAAGTCCCTATGATCGGTTTCGTTATAGGAATAATTAAAGGTAAAGTTCTCTACATCGAAGAAATTTTCTTCGGCTTCATCTCCCCTATTTTTTCTTACTCCTATCAAGTTAATGCTGGTCCGTTTAGTATAATCCTCTGCCTGTTCCTTAATCCTCTCGGCCTCATCTTGCGTTGCCGCAGCGGCAATCCTATCATCCAGCCTTAGGTCGTCATAAACTGGGTCGAACTCTGGAGTAATCAAAGTTTCGGAAATTCCATAGTTGAACGGGAGCTGCAGGTTCCAATTCTTTGGAAATAATTGACCTACGTTCACATTGGTAACCACATCGTACGAAATAGCATCTTCCAAGGCACGCTCCGTTGGCGTCTGATCTATTGAGCCAAAGCCCGATGTGCTCCTGCTCCCAGTTGCCGTTACATTGGCAAAATCGGCCATATTGGCGTCCAAAGCAGCGGTTGCGGCCCAACCTCCATTATTTTCAAGACCAGCCAAGCGAAGCTCATTGAACCAAACTTCACCTCGTGCTGGAATATCATCAATGTTTTTGATACCCACCATCATACCGCGAATACTACCTAAAGATGGATTACCTCTTATTCCAATTCGAACCCTTCCCAAAGTTCTCGGAGCAAATTCGTCCACAAGCACAGCCTCGCCGTCCACAATTTCGTAGTAATTGATTTCATCCAAGGTCTGATTGGATATACCTTGAGATTTTACTTTGTTCAAATCGCTCAGCGCAACATCTATTTCGTTGACATCGGGCCAAATCTCTTCTGCTGAGGAGGCTCCGAAGGAAGTAAACTGAAGGGGTAATTCTATTTGATAGAAATTTTCGGAAAAATCTGTTCCAATTCTTAGGAAACCGACCAAGGGCGTATCGCTGTCGGAGTAGTCGGTATTGAATATTTTTTCGGCGTGCATGAACATTTTCAAACGTTCGTACTGACGCACATCTATGTTCACATTTTTGAATACCCCTCTAGCATCTTGAGACTCCAAGTTCTCCACCACAAAGGAAAGGGACTGCTCATTTTGACGGATAATCGTATTGTTGTTGTTCAGCTGCTCACGCACCACTCCAGGAGGCAATACATAAGGTATGGGTTGTCTACCATAATTTTCTTCGATGTTCACAGTGTTCACATCGGTAACGGTGGCATCGTCCGAAGGGTCGTTGTCCACATTGGGTTGCAGAGAATTGGTATAGGTTCTCCAATCACCACGAACCAAATCAAGGGTCGCGAAACGCAGTACCACATCATCCGAAAATCCAGTTAGATACATTCGCATAAAACTGATAGATCTAAAATCGGAGATTCCACCTACTGCATCGGTGAAATCGCTCAATGGAATTTTATACTGAATCCATCTACGGTTCAATTGCGTACCGTTTGGCAATGTTGGTGTCTGGCCTTCACGAATATCCGTTACGTATTGATCATCAATTGTGGTATTGGGCTTTATCTGAATTCGATACTCGTAATAGCTGTTCACGGTGTTCATTGTCAAATCCCTATCAATATCCTCAACATCGGGCAAGGTTGTGGAACCTCTATTTGTATCTGTCACAGCCACGGGAGAGTTCCCTTCTGTATTGTTGAAATCAAAATATCTTTCCAAGATACCACCCTCTCGATTCAAGTAATATTGATAGTTGTCCAAAGCAGGATCTTCTGCCGGACCATTGTAAATAGATTGTTCTTGAGCATCACCATATCCATCCAGACCAAGATCCTGTGCAGACCTATTGGCCTCATCGGCATCAAAAGCGTATACCAGAGATTGCGTAGATGGCACTTGGCCCCAAATAGTCTCTCTTGGAATTTCGTTGTTGGTACTTGCCGGCAATCCGTTTTCGTATTGCTTACGACCATCTTTTAGGATGTCCTCGGAAATATTACCCAAGTTGAGCACAAGTTCTCCGGCATTGACATCTGTAGTTTCTCCATCAATGTATGGGTCCAACACCCAAAACTGAACAAATTCCACGTTGGATTGCTCAAAATTGGTACTGCTCAGTGGGCGCATAATCCCTCCCCACTTGGCATCCGGCGTCTCAGTCTCAAAACTGGGGTTGGCATTATAAGGCCCTTTTTCATTTGGATAGTAGACAATGTCCAAAGTACTTTGCACTTGTGTTTGACCCTGTGCAATATCGGTTTCGGTAAACACTTCGTCAATAAAAACCCTACGGGTAGAGTTCAAGGAAATATCATTGTCCGACATTCCCGAGGGTCTCTGATTCGTATAAAAAATTGGGTCGATAGTATACCACGCCATTTTTGCGCGTTCATAACCCACATCGATTCCTGTTCTATCATTCAAAAATTCAACAGGGGGACTTGCCAAAGTCCACCCCAAGGAGGAACGGATATCAATCAGTGCCTGTGCACCCTCAAAATCATCAAGGTAGGTAGTTGTTTCCCCCCTAAAGTCTGCATTTTTGGGTGAATTAGGTCTCAAGAAGGCTACTTCACCGCGTAATGATAGGTTGGAAGGTACGTCCGTATCGATATTTGGCAACTTGTTGACCAACCTTGTTAAGAATGGTATTTCGGTACTGAAATTACCGTTCAGTCCAAAAATGGTGTTGTTGACGGGCTCAATCCCGTAATTTGATTTTTGAGTCAGCGGTCGCTCGTTCAAATTGAGCAAGGTTCCTCCCAGCACAAACTTGTCATTGAATTTATGCTCTACGTTCACTCCTGCAAAGCGTCTGGTCTGTTGACCAAAGACCGCATTGTTTTCTACAGAAATATTGATAGGGGTATTGGATGCTTCCAAACTTGGATCAAGAAGCTGTACTGTACCAGCTTGATAGTTCACTGTATAATCGATACCCTCTTGTAACTGTCGCCCACCAGCAGTGACGGTAACTGAACCCTGCGGCACATTAAAGGCGCCAATTGGAATACCATTATTGGATTGTGAGGTATACTTCCCTTTAATCTGAAATCGGTTTTTCTCCGCATCCTGCAACGAAGCTGCTTTGGTTTTGGCATACATGTTACGGAATACATACTTTCTTTGGTTTGGGTTGTATCCTTGATCATTGTCCACATCGTATACCCCGCCACCCAATCGTTCGAAAAGATATTCCCCGAAAGGCTCCACCTTGGTAAAAATAATGCGTCCCGTTTGGGAATCAACCGTAATCCCTTCAACATAATCAAAAAAACCGTCCCCACCGGGCTGCAAATCGTTATACGTGTTCAAACGGTCCAAATTAAAGACGCTGAGCAATATTTGGTCTTCCAAACCAGCTGGCCATCCAGCATTTGGATCAACCGGAGTAATATAGTTTCTTGGCGTTGGGTCGGAGTAAAGAATATTTAGTTTAAAATCTTCCTGACTCAATTGATAAGCTCCTGTGGAATAGATGTTCTTCATCATCAAATCCCAGATAGGATCTTGGACATTCGTAATGTTACTCTTGAGCAACTTTAACACCAATGCATTGTTCTCTATTAGATTGGAGTTTGGGGGTATTGTGGTAGCATCAACTCCACCATTGGCAAATTCTCCAACCTGGAACACCTGTCCATTATAGGTATATTGAAAAGCAACACCCAAAACCTCATCGTTGCTCAAACTCTGGCTCAAGGAAATATATCCCAATTGGGAATCAAACTCATAATCGCGACCTGGCTCCAATTTTCTGGCATTTTCCAAAATGGCATAGTCAAATCCTTGATTTACGGTATATCCTGGAATGTTGAAACCAGATTCCACAGTAGCAATGTCCCTAACAGCTGGCGTTAAAGCGCCACTCCCTATTTGATTGGGGTCGTAAGCATTCGCCCCATTTTGAGGAAGTCCCGTTGCCACAGCTGCTGCATTATAAAATCCGGCTGGGTCACCATTGTTGACACCGATACGGGTATTATCGGAAATGGCCT
The DNA here is from genome assembly GCF_947258355.1 of uncultured Allomuricauda sp. Classification (GTDB taxonomy): domain Bacteria; phylum Bacteroidota; class Bacteroidia; order Flavobacteriales; family Flavobacteriaceae; genus Flagellimonas. The sequence goes on along the minus strand of NZ_CAMYIC010000045.1, from coordinate 20,423 downwards.
CACCCAAATCCTGAATCGCCACAACATTTCTAACGTTTTGAGTTTGTTGGTTTCTGTTGGTCACCCAGACCTCCAAACGAGTAATTTGAACCTGAGAGCGAACTAAGGGGTAAAACTCCAACGCGCGGTCGTAATTATCCCGAAAATAATGTGCGAGGAAAAAGTGCCTGTCCTCATCGTAATCCAATGCCGTTAGTGCAAATTCGTTTACCGTACCTCCACCTTGAGCCACTACGGTATTGTTTTGTGAACGTTGTTCGGAAAAAACTGCGGTCACGGTGGTTTTTCCAAACTGAAGTTGTGTTTTTACCCCGAACAAGCTTTGTGCGCCCGTAATCAAGGAACTGTTGAGCGGCATGCTCACATTACCTATTTCTATTTTTTGGATGATATCATCCTCTGTTGGAGTATAATCCAATTTGACCAGGTTCTGAAAATCAAAAGTGGCCTCGGTATCATAATTTGCCGTTACCTGAAGACGTTCTCCCACTTTTCCCAGCAAGCTTAAACTGATACGCTGATCAAAATCAAAAGAAAGATTGGTTCTGTTCCTTGGTGATAACGCAGGGTTATCATTTTTCTGCCACAATACACCTAAATCCATGGCAACCGACCCTTGGGGAATCACCTCAATGGTATTTCCGCCAAAAATGGTCTCAAAAAAGTTACTGTTCACATAAAAGTTCGGCAATAGATTTCGTCGCGCTTCCTCGCTCCCTTCTTTTTTTCCAGCATAGGCATCCGCCTTTTGCTTAAAATAAGATTTCATCTGCTCTTTCTCCACAAGGTCATAGTATTGCTCGGGAGTAAGAATCATGGGATAGTTGACATTGAAGTCCCCTATGCTTTCCGTGTAAACGTATGTATTGGTCTTGGGATCGTAGGTATATTTTGCAACAATACTGTCGGGGTTTTCCATGATAAGGCGTCCAAGCTCAACTCCTGTTTTAACAGAATCCTGAGCCTGTTCGTTGGTCTCCTGCGCCATTAAGTTGGATATGGACAGCAAACAAACAACAAAGAAAATGTACTTAAAACGAGTTCGTTTAAGTATTGGTTTTGCCCCTCTTTTCAAACTTGTTACAAATTTTTCAGCGCCTGTTTAATAATGTTCTCTACGCTTAACGAAGTGTCTTGGGAAAGTACCTTGTCCACCACCTTTTCAGATTGCTTTCTGGTAAAACCAAGAACCTCTAATGCAGATAACGCTTCTTCTTTATTTGTATTGTTTGATTGTTGTGAAACTTCGCCCATATCGTAGACTTTTAAAATCTTGTCCTTAAGGTCCAAGATTACACGCTGGGCTGTTTTGGCCCCAATCCCTTTTACAGACTGGATTGTGGGCACATCGCCATTGGCTATGGCATCCCTCACATCGGATGGGGACAAAGAGGATAACATGGTACGTGCAGTGCTCGCACCTACCCCAGAAACGGATATCAATAAACGAAATACTTCCCGCTCCGCTCGCTCGGCAAATCCGAATAGGGTGTGGGAATCTTCCTTTACCAATAAGTCGGTGTAAATAAAAATATTCTCCTCATCCTTGAGCAAGGAAAAAGTATGTAGGGAAATGTTTAAAAAGTATCCCACACCATTGCACTCCACAATCGCATAGGTTGGATTTTTCTCAACTAGTTTTCCTCTTAAATGAGTAATCATTTTTTACCAATTTGATTTAGGTTATTCAGCTTTTGTTTTCGCTATTTTTCTCTTTTCCCGTTCTTGTGCATCTATTACAGCAACTGCAGCCATATTTACCATTTCGTCCACACTTGCACCCAACTGCAAAATATGTGCTGCCCGTGTTAAACCAACCATTATAGGCCCTATGGAATCGGCATTGTTCAATCCTTTGAGCAACTTGTAGGTAATGTTGGCGGATTCCAAATTAGGAAAAACCAAGGTGTTTACCTTTTTACCAGATATTTTGGAGAATGGAAAATTGTTATTGCTCAACTCGGGATCCAGTGCAAAATCGGTTTGAATTTCTCCGTCCACTACCAAATCAGGGTTTCTTTCGTGCAAAATCTTTACAGCTTCCCTTACTTTTTGTGCATTTGGATGACTGGACGAACCAAAGTTAGCATAAGAAAGTAGCGCCATTACAGGTTTAAACCCAAATGTTTTGGCAACATTAGCTGTCATTTGAGCTATCTCGGCCAATTCCTCTGCATTGGGGTCAATATTAATTGAGGTATCCGCCAAAAAGAGCGGACCTCTATCCGTGATCATAATATTCACGGTACTGGCATTTTGCACATTTTTTGCCCTGCCCAACACTTCAAATACTGGCCTAAGGACTTTTGGGTAAGCCCTTGAGTAGCCGGATATCATTCCATCGGCATCACCTTCTTTGAGCATCATGGCTCCAAAATAGTTTCGTTTACCCATATTTACCCGGGCACTATATTTGGTTTCTCCTTTACGCTTTCTCAATTCCCATAGCCTCAAGGCATATTTTGACCTCATATTACTGAACTCGTCGGAACGAGGGTCTATAATGGGAACTTCTGCATCAAATTCGAGTTCTTCCTTTAAATTTTGAATAGTTTCCTTGTTACCAAGAAGTATGGGCATGGCAATACCTTCATCATGCACTATTTGCGCAGCTTTCATTACATCCAGTAATTCGGCTTCAGCGAAAACAATCCGTTTCGGGTTCACTTTGGCCCTATTATGCAATAACCTGACAACTTTGTTGTCGTTGCCCGATCTTTGATATAGTTCCTCTTCATATTTTTCCCAATCTTGGATAGGTAATCGGGCCACGCCACTTTCCATTGCGGCCCTCGCCACTGCCGGAGGGATTTTTGCAATAAGTCGGGGGTCAAAGGGTTTTGGAATGATATAGTTTTTCCCAAAAGTAAGCCTGGTGGCATCATATGCGATATTTACTTGCTCTGGAACAGGCTCTCGGGTTAAATCTGCCAATGCCATTACAGCAGCTTTCTTCATCTCCTCATTGATTTTGGTCGCCCTTACATCTAGTGCTCCACGGAAGATAAACGGAAAGCCCAAAACATTGTTCACTTGGTTAGGATGATCGGAGCGGCCAGTAGCCATTATAATATCTTTCCTTGTCTTACAAGCTAAATTGTACTCAATTTCTGGGTCGGGATTTGCCATGGCAAAAACAATAGGGTTATCCGCCATGGAATTCAGCATTTCTGGAGTAACAATATCCGCAATGGAAAGTCCTATAAACACATCCGAATCCTCCATGGCCTCTTCCAGCGTATCGATTTTTCTATCGGTGGCAAATTCTTTTTTCTGGGAAGTAAGGTTGTCCCTATCGCTACGGATAACACCTTTACTGTCCAACATTACAATATTTTCGGCCTTGGCCCCAAAAGATCTATACAAGCGTGTACAAGAAACTGCTGCTGCTCCGGCCCCACTCACAACTATTTTAACTTCTTCTATTTTTTTATCTGCAATTTCCAAAGCATTCAGCAAAGCGGCGGCGGAAATGATTGCCGTTCCGTGCTGATCATCATGCATTACCGGAATATCGAGTTCTTCCTTTAATCTACGTTCTATCTCGAAAGCTTCCGGAGCTTTTATATCTTCTAGGTTGATTCCTCCAAATGTTGGGGCAATCGCCTTAACGGTCTCCACAAACTTATCCACATCAGTGGTATCAAGTTCAATATCGATTCCATCGATATCCGAAAAAATCTTGAAAAGTAGACTTTTACCTTCCATTACAGGTTTTGAAGCCTCGGGCCCGATGTTGCCCAAGCCCAAAACTGCCGTTCCATTGGAAATTACCGCGACAATATTACCTTTTGCTGTGTACTTGTACACATCTTCCTTGTTCTTCTCAATTTCCAAACAGGGCTCCGCAACCCCGGGAGAATATGCCAATGCCAAATCCCTTTGGGTTGAATAGGGTTTTGTGGGTACAATCTTGATTTTTCCTGGTTGCGGCTTTGCGTGGTAGAGTAACGCTTCCCGTCTTTGCTTTTCCTTGCTCATATCGTCGAAAATGAATTGGTAAAGTTAGGGCATTCCATACTTTTATCTGGAAATCCAAAGAATCAATTTCCACTAAAATAAAAACCAAATAGTGTTATTCCCAACTTAATTCTTAAACACTGATTAAGAGTCCAATGGATATTCTTCCTTCGCTTTTGATACATTGAGACGCATGGCCAAAACAGCGGCAATAACAAAAAATACGGCAGCAAACAACATCGCATTCACTGAGTTTGCACCAAGAAGGTTTTTGAAAATAGGACCAAATGTAAGTGTTTCAATCCCCATAGGAATCACAATCATCATATTCAATATCCCCATGTACACGCCTCTTCGTTCCTGGGGAACAATTTTGGACACCATACTATAGGGTATGCCCATCATAGCCGCCCATCCTATACCGAAGAGCACCATGGGAAACAATACATATACAGGATCTTGGATGTACGGAATTGCAAAGAGTGCCAAACCTGTACCTAACAAACTCAAAGCATATATTTTTTTTCCTCCAAATCGCATGGTCAATGGAACCAATACCAATGCCACTACCGCAGTGACAACATTATAGGTCGTACTCATTTTTGCAGCTTGGGCCGCTGCTTCCGATGTATCGTAACCTAAAGAAACCCGGAACAAGGGGGTTATGTATTGCCAGTATACAAAAAGGGCATACCACTGAAACAGGTAAACTCCTGATAACTTCCACATGAACTTTGGCATTTCTTTTACCGCATCGGCAATTTCTACAAATGGCACTTTAAAGCGTTCGAAAAATGGAAGGGCTTTATGCTTGTTAATCTCTGCCAGTTCCTCATCGGTAGGCGGAATTTCAGGTGTTTTTAAAACCGACCATAAAATAGTGGCTATGGAAAGAAACGACCCGATAAAAAAGGAATAATACAACCATTTGGGAACTGCCCCTTCAACTTCTTGTCCTCCTCCGAACCAATCCTGAAACAAAAAGATGGACGCATTGGCCAAAAGTATACCGGCACCCACGAAAAGGCTTTGCATCTGATACCCGATGCTAAATTGTGATTCGGGCAATTTATCTCCAACAAATGCTCGGTAAGGCTCCATGGCCATATTGTTGCCCACGTCCAAAATCCATAATAAACCAACAGCAAACCACAAAGCAGGACTTAAAGGAAATGCAAACAAACAAAGACTTCCCATCAGAGCCCCAATTAGAAAGAAGGGCTTTCGCCTTCCCCAACGAGGAGACCACGTTTTATCCGATATCGCACCGATTATAGGCTGTACTATCAATCCGGTTATGGGGCCAGCTATATTTAAAATTGGTAGAATTTCCTCCTTGGCACCCAAAAAAAGAAAGATGGGGTTTATGGCACTTTGCTGAAGTCCGAAACTGTATTGAATCCCAAGGAATCCAACATTCATATTAAAAATTTGCCAAAAGCTTAATTTGGGTTTTTTGATTTTAATCATCTTGTCTGTTTAGCTAGTCATCAATATAGTCCTTGGAAAAATAGGAATCTCTCAAGAATATTGCTCAATATAGTGTTTTTTCTTTTTTGAGCTTGACCAATCCAACCAGTTTTCAGCGAACAAGAAAGGGACTATTTTTTCAAAAAATCGATATTGCGCTTAAGCCCTGATAGTTTTGTTCGCTTTACCGCAGATTTTTTAAATACTTTTTTAAAAACATCTTCCGTAATTTCTTCCCAATCCTTTTTGGTAAACGACATCAATTCCGGATTTGGATTGAACAAGGGCTCGTTGTGAGATTTTGAAAACCGATTCCAAGGGCAAACATCTTGGCAAACATCGCAACCAAACATCCAGTCGTCCAATTTTCCTTCAAATTCAGCTGGAATCTCATTCTTTAATTCTATGGTAAGGTAAGAAATACATTTACTGCCGTCCACCACATAAGGTTGCACAATGGCATTGGTGGGACAAGCATCGATACAAGCCGTACATGTACCGCAGTGGTCTGTAACGGGAGTATCATATTTCAGCTCTAAGTCAACAATCAATTCAGCCACAAAATAAAAAGAACCTACTTGCTGAGTCAATAAATTACTGTGCTTCCCGATCCACCCCAGCCCACTTTTGGCAGCCCAAGCCTTATCCAAAACAGGAGCCGAATCCACAAAGGCCCGTCCGTGAACCTCACCAATTTCCTCTTGAATAAAATGAAGCAAACTTTTGAGTTTGTCCTTTATCACAAAGTGATAATCCACTCCATAGGCGTATTTGGAAATCTTATAGGAATCTTGGTTTTGTTCTTCGGAAGGGAAGTAATTCAACAAAAGTGATATTACCGACTTTGAGCCATCCACCAATTTTGTGGGGTCCAGCCGCTTATCAAAATGGTTTTCCATGTACTGCATTTCCCCATGCATGTTTTGATTGAGCCATTTTTCCAAACGGGGAGCTTCCTCCTCCAAAAATTCGGCTTTGGAGATACCACACGACAAAAAACCGAGACGCTTGGCCTCGGTTTTTATCAACTGTGTATGTTTTTCGGCATTCACGCCATAAAGTTAATCTATATAAATCAGTATTTGAAAAATGCTTCTCAATTCACTTCCTTGATATAGCCCCATCCCTGTTTTTGGAGCATCACAATTTCAAAAATACCGTCGGGGACAGATCCTATTCCTGGAATAAGGTCTTCCATGTCCATTTTGTGCCTTTTCATGGTCTGTGCACAAACCACTACGGAAACATTGTCCCTTTTAACGACTTCTTCCAAAGTTTCCCCAGCAGCGGATGATTTTCTGTCCACCATTTTTATTGCCCCGCTGTAGACCACCAGTTCAAACTCCGATTCTGGATAGGCCTCCGCCATTAATCTTAAATGTTTAGCCGCGGTCCTATGCACATCGGGATTACTGCTGGTTACATCAAAAACTACTTTGATGGGTTCGTTCTGCGCCAAGGTCAATCCTGACACCAATAATAGTAAACTAAAGATTAGGTTTTTCATGTTTAGATGGTATTTCCTGCGAAAATATATCCGCAACCTTCTTCTTGAGCTCTTCCCAATGCCCATACTCCAGAAGGTACTATTTGAATTCCTGGCAATACGGCTTCTTTCCATTCCTCATACACTTCGCCGGCATCTTTTCCCATTTGTTGGGCAACGGCACCACTATACACTTGCAAAGCAAGGTTACAAACACAGAACATGGCTCCACGCCCCATCATGTCCTTGATTCCTTGAATTACCGGCATAGGAAAATCTCCTTCTTGAGGTTCGTAATACGGATTACGTTCGTAAACAGTACCATCGGCTGTTTTTACATGGAACATTTCACCTAATGGATATTTTTTCCAAAGATCTGAATGAAGGGCAAATGGGATGGCATCGTGCCGTAAAACGGTCATCGCTGTAACTTCATCATCTGGTGAGCCCATCTCGTTGTTGGACAAGTAGTAGGCCCAGTTCCAGATTATGGGAAAGCCATGGTGCGGATAAGATCCATCGTATACCACTCTATGTTTTCCCTTGATTGTTTTCATCCAAGCTTCAGCATCGTTCATTTCCGAATTGGTAAAATCGGTCATTCCCGCAAATACGGGGTTGGTAAAAGCTGATAATGTGGATGCAGTGGCACCCAGCATCATAGCTCCCATAAAATTTCGTCTTGATGTTGTCTTTGTTGTTTCCATTGTTACGTTTGTTTATTTGGTTTTACGCAGTTGATGTTCCTTTTGGTAGTAATCCATGATAGGCTGGAACGGGCCTAACTGGTGCTGTTCGGGAGAGAAAGGGTCCACATAGGGTCCATAAGGGGTAGAAACAGGTTTTTTGACCAAATCTGGAAAGTCAGCCTCTCTATTGGATTTAGTAGGCCTTACTTTTTGATTGATGTACCCAGCAACATCATAGGCTTCTTCGTCGGTAAGAATGGGGTTTTCAAAGGTAGTGCCATAGGGCATATTACCTTTAATAAATTGGGCAGCGGTAATCACTCGGGTCATACCGGCCCCATTATTATAAGAATCGTTTCCCCACAAGGGTGGGTAAAGATATAATTCATTTTCTGCTAAACGTTGGCCTTGCCCATCGGTTCTATGGCAAACAACGCAGTGTTTTTGATAAACAGTTTCTCCATGGACCAAATCGACGGCCCTGTAGGGTATTTCCAATTTCAGGAATCCTTGTCCTTCAATTTTCCCGTTTGATGGTGCGGCACGACCCAACCAATCCATATAGGCAACAAGTGCTTTCATTTCATCACTTGATTCTGGCATCATTCTCCCGTTCATGCTACGCTCCATACATCCATTGATACGTTCCTCTATGGTCCCTATTTTGTTCTCTCGTCCCCTAAATTGAGGGAATCGCTTTACAACACCAATAAGAGGGGCAGCATAGGGTTTTGTACCTCCATTGATATGACAACTTGCACAGGCCAGGTTATTTCCAGCAAACATCCTTGTGGAATCTTTTTGTTTTGGCCCAATATGGAGCGGTGTATTTCTGAAGATGTCGAAACCGAACTTTATCACTTCATTCCTTTTTGATATAGGAAGGTTATTCACATTATAGTCCATGGAATAAACATCTACAGGAACATCAAAAAGCTCAATTTTAAAATTACCGAACCGGAACATCAATATTGAAAAAGCCACCACTATTATAAGAGCAGTATAAATACTTATGCGCAAGACCAATTTTCGTATTTGTCTTGACAGGTTTGGTACTTCACCTGATCTGGATATTTGTGAAAATTTAGGATTACTTCCCATAAAATAAAAACTTGTCCTGAAACTCTTTATAGGTGAAATTTGGGAAGTAGTATGTGTGATTTAATCGATTTCAAAAGAAAAAGTAGGGCATTTCCCTTGATAAAATAATACAATAACACACTGTAAAACAAAGTAATATATAATATACAAAAAGTATTTCAATATTGATATGAATGCATGGGAATAAAAAATAAAAGAGACCAAATCAACTAGAACAATCCTCCTTGCGTACCGCCTTTTACCCTGCCCAAATGCTTATAAGCCAGCTCAGTTACTTCACGACCTCTTGGGGTTCGCATTATAAAACCCTGTTGTATCAAGAAAGGTTCGTATACCTCTTCCAAAGTTTCCGCACTTTCAGAAACTGCTGTGGCCAACGTAGTTATCCCAACCGGACCTCCCTTAAATTTATCTATGATCGTACTTAGTATTTTATTATCCATCTCATCTAAGCCATGAGCATCCACATTGAGCGCTTTGAGCCCAAATTGGGAAATCTCCAAGTCGATATTTCCGTCCCCTTTGATCTGCGCAAAATCTCGTACCCTACGCAATAGTGCATTGCATATTCTAGGAGTACCTCTACTTCGGCCTGCGATTTCTATGGCTGCATCGTTGGTGATCGGCACTTTTAAGATTTCAGCACTTCGTTCAACTATGGTGGACAGCAACTCAGTATTGTAATATTCCAATCGACTTTGTATACCAAATCGGGCGCGCATTGGCGCAGTAAGTAAACCAGATCTGGTAGTTGCCCCAATTAAAGTAAAAGGGCTTAAGTTGATTTGTACCGTACGTGCATTGGGACCGGTCTCGATCATAATATCAATCTTATAATCCTCCATCGCAGAATACAGGTATTCCTCAACAATGGGACTTAACCTGTGGATTTCATCAATAAAAAGCACATCGCGTTCCTCCAGATTGGTCAAGAGACCCGCTAAATCACCTGGTTTGTCAAGAACTGGACCTGAAGTGACTTTGATGTTTACACCAAGTTCGTTTGCCAAAATGTGGGCCAATGTGGTTTTACCCAAACCTGGGGGGCCATGAAACAGGGTATGATCCAATGCTTCTCCCCTAAGATTGGCCGCCTGTACAAAAACCTTTAAATTTTCAAGCACCTGAGCTTGACCCGTAAAGTCATCAAAACTTATGGGCCGTAAAGCTCTTTCTATATCAAACTCCTCTGGAGAAAGGTTTTCACCTGTTGGATCTAAATTTTCGTTCATGGTTCAACAAATATAACCGAAAACCATATCGACCTAAAACCTTATCTTAGAAAAGATAACTTTTCATCAATTACATTGAATATGGTTGCAACAGAATATTCCGAAGGAATTCTACAATACATCCCTTTTTTTTACGTCATCTGGTCCGATGATCTATTATCGGCCTCTGAGATTTCAGTGGTACAAAAGGTCATAGCGCTTGATGCATCCCTTGACCAAAACCAAAAAGCACAATTGTGCAGTTGGTTGAACCGGGATAATCCGCCCCATGATGATGAAATCAAAAACTGGAAGCAGACCATTGCCAGTTCCCAAGTAAAGTTGATCGAGAGCGAGACCTATCCACTTACTTCACTCAGCCAACGATTGACGAACAGTGATGACCTGAACGAGCAATTAAAACATATTGAAGTCCATCTGGGCATACAGCCCAACCATTACAACCATTTGTTCGATGTGGAGGTAGTACATGAAAAAACGTCGGACGAATACGATGCCAAAATTCTGGATGACATCCTAAAAGGAGAGCATACCAAAATTGTTGATGAGTTTAGATTGTTTTTGAACAAACCCAATTTTGCCTGGGAAATATTGAGGGACAAAGACGAGTTCAGAAATAGGATATTGAAACAAGTCCAGCTTTTGGGAGAGGCAGGATACGGTGCCATGGCCTATCCAAATGTATATGGCGGAACAGGAAACATGCCCGCTTATGCTGCTATTTTTGAACATCTGATGTTCGTGGAGGGGAGTTTGGCAGTAAAGTTTGGGGTACAATTTGGTCTATTTGGAGGAAGTATTCAAAAATTGGGCACAAAAAAGCACCATGACCGCTATTTGACCGAAGCAGGGACAACAAAATTATTGGGTTGTTTCGCTATGACGGAAACGGGGCATGGTTCCAACGTTCGAGGCATTAAAACCACCGCCACCTATGAAAAGTCATCGGATTCCATCATCATACACACCCCCGGCAAAAATGATAACAAGGAATATATCGGGAACGCCCTGCATTCCAAAATAGCAACTGTTTTTGCCCAATTGATCGTTAATGGTAAAAATGAGGGCGTACATGCCATTTTGGTTCCCCTCAGAAACGAAGAGCATGAAACCCTGGAGGGCATCACCATTGAGGACAATGGCTATAAATTGGGACTGAACGGAGTCGATAACGGTAAAATCTGGTTCACTAACGTAAAGGTTCCCAGAAAAAACCTGCTGAACAAATATGGGGAAATACGGGATGATGGTACTTATTTTTCCTCCATCAAAAATCCAAACAAACGATTCTTCACTATGTTAGGCACCTTGGTCGGCGGACGAATCTGTGTGGCACGTGGTGCACTTGGTGGAAGCAAAATGGCCTTGGCCATTGCGGTAAAATATGCACTCAACCGAAGACAGTTCAATGATAATGTAAAGATCCAAGAGGACCTGATCATGGACTATCCCACACATCAGTTAAGGCTTACCCCCGCCATTGCGGGAGCGTATGTCTATCACTTTACCTTGGAGGAGATGATGAAGCGATACAGTGACGACTCACAACCTGACAAGAGGAAGATAGAAACCCAAGTAGCGGGCCTCAAGTCCATTATCACGTGGTTTGCCAACGAAACCATTCAAGAATGCCGTGAAGCATGTGGTGGCAAAGGGTATTTATTGGAGAACAGAATCGCTGACCTTAAAGGCGATGTGGATATCTTCACCACCTTTGAAGGAGACAATACGGTATTGTTACAACTTGCGGCCAAGGGCATCCTATCAGATTTTAGGGCAGAGTTCAACAGTGCAGGCTTCGCTTCGGTACTTAAACTTTTACAGACACAGATTGGGGACAAGCTTACCTCTATCAACCCCCTATATTCAAACAAGGTTGATGCGGAACATCTGTACAACCCAAAGTTTCATAAGCATGCCTTTGATTATAGAACCCGAAGACTTACCTACACCTTGGCCATGCGGATTCGAAACTATATCAGGAAAGGAGTTCCTTCGTACCAAGCCTTTTTAAAGGTACAGACCCATTTATTGGCTCTTGGGAAGGCGTACAGTGTGGAATTGGCCTACCATATCTTTTGTGACCATTGCGAGCGGATAACGGACCTCAAGTACAGAGCGTTGATGGAGAAAGTGGGTTGCCTATATGCCCTTGATCAAATCAATTCGGATGCTAGATGGTATTTGGAGCAAGGCTATATTGGAAGTACAAAATCGAAGGCCATCCGTCAGCGGGTAGAGCGGTTATCCACTGAACTGCGACCTCATATTGAGGTTTTGGTCGATGGTTTTGGCATTCCCGAGCATTGTTTAACGGCTCCGATAACCAAGTAAAGTAAATTGTCATTCTTGTTTTTTGATGAGCTGAGAGGTGTCCAAAAACTCTTCTATCGTAATCTTTGGGGTGCCGTATAGATAAATACTGGCATCCCCAGAGGAATTGATGTTCACGTTACCAAACACATACACTCTTGCATTGGCGTTCCCCGCCATATTTAATTGACAAGTACTTACTTGCATGGCTTCCCCTTTGTATTTAGCATGATCCAACATATTGATTTGTAGCCTATCCGATGTACCCTCCATGGCCAAAGATGAGTTTCCATCCAAATCCAACGACCCTGTATTTGCTTGGGCATATACATAGGCCTGGGTCCTTTTGTTAAGGTTAATGTTCAAAGAATCAACTTCCACATGAAAATCACCACTACTGGTATCTTCCAAATTAATATCCATCACAGCGGCATTTGCCTTCAAATTCATTTTGGTATTGTTAAATCCATCCACAAACAACTCATCGGATTCAATTACATCTTTGGAAATGACGCTTCCATTTTTTAAGGTGATGGCCCTAAGCTCGGTATAATTCACTGTAATTTCCAATTCCTTTTTGGCAGTAATATTATAGTAGGAACTAATGACCAAAGTTCCATCTTCAACGTCAAATTTTAAGACATCAATCAAATTATCATCAGCTGTAATATGATATCCGGGACCAAACGATTTATCAAGGTTAATTTCAAGATCGTCGTTCAATACAATGGCATTGAAAGGTGGCAGCTCTTCGCTCACCTGTGTAACTATACGACTTCCCTTGATTTTTGGCTTTCGTTGGGCTATGGACACCAATGGGGGTAGTATGAATAATAGGATAAGCAACTTTTTCATGATGGTACTTTTAATGATGGGGAAATGCTTTTTAAAGATATACAATTCACTTCAAAATCCATTCCAACAAAAAAAAGCCCATCCAATTGGACGGGCTCTTTCACTAATATAAATATATGTTTTAATGGTTGAGTTCTTCTTCGTTCTCCTGTAGCGGAACGTTTTGCGGAACAAAATCCTGTCCTGCAATAATGTACTCTCCATTTTCATAAGTTTTACTGTAATCGTAAGCCCAACGGTAAACATGTGGAATTTCCCCAGGCCAGTTTCCGTGGATATGCTCCTGTGGAGTTGTCCATTCCAAAGTATTGGAGCCCCATGGGTTAACAGGTCCTTTTTTACCGTAGAAGATACTAGAGATAAAGTTGTAAACGAATATCAACTGGGCCAAACCTGCAATAATTGCAAATACCGTCATCAATACCTGTACGTTTGTCAACTCATCGAACATAGGGAACGCTGTGTTCTCATAGTAACGACGTGGCACTCCTGCCATTCCCACAAAGTGCATTGGGAAGAACACCCCATAGGCACAGACTGCGGTTATCCAGAAGTGGACATAGCCCAAGTTCTTGTTCATCATTCGTCCTTGGAACATCTTCGGGAACCAGTGGTAGATTCCTGCGAACATTCCATATAAAGCTGATATACCCATTACCAAGTGGAAGTGGGCGACAACAAAGTATGTATCGTGAACATTGATATCCAAAGTACTATCACCCAAAATAATCCCTGTAAGACCACCTGTAATGAATGTTGATACCAAGCCAATTGAGAACAACATGGCCGGGTTCAACTGCAGGTTACCCTTCCAGAGTGTGGTGATATAGTTAAATGCTTTTACCGCTGATGGGATTGCAATCAATAGGGTTGTAAATGTAAAAACAGATCCCAAGAACGGGTTCATACCGGACACAAACATATGGTGACCCCATACAATTGTAGAAAGGAATGCAATGGCCAAAATAGAGGCGACCATCGCTCTGTATCCAAAAATAGGTTTTCTGGCGTTTGTTGACATCACTTCGGATGTAATACCCAATGCTGGCAACAATACAATATATACCTCGGGGTGACCCAAGAACCAGAACAAGTGCTCATACAATACAGGGGAACCTCCTTGATAGTGCAATACTTCACCTTGGATAAAGATGTCCGATAGGAAGAAGGATGTACCGAAGCTTCTATCCATGATCAACAACAAAGCTGCAGATAACAATACTGGGAAAGAAACAACACCGATAATTGCGGTAACAAAGAATGCCCAGATTGTCAAAGGCAAACGTGTCATGGACATCCCTTTTGTCCTAAGGTTGATTACCGTAACAATGTAGTTCAATGAACCCAACAAAGAGGATGCAATGAAAATTGCCATGGATACCAACCATAGTGTCATACCCATACCAGAACCTGGTTGAGCCATTGGAAGTGCACTCAATGGTGGATAAATAGTCCAACCAGCAGCAGCTGGTCCAGCTTCAACAAACAATGAAATGATCATGATTACAGAGGACACAAAGAACATCCAATAAGAAACCATGTTCAAGAATCCTGATGCCATATCCCTGGCACCGATTTGCAATGGAATCAAAAGGTTACTGAAGGTACCACTCAGACCCTGGGTCAATACAAAGAATACCATCAAGGTACCATGTATGGTGACCAAAGCCAAGTAAATATCGGCATCCATTACACCATCTGGGGCCCATTTGCCCAAAACAGCTTCAAAGATTCCGAAAGATTCGCCTGGCCAAGCCAATTGCATTCTAAACAACAATGACATGGCTATACCGATGAATCCCATAATAAGACCTGTAATCAGATATTGTTTGGATATCATCTTATGGTCCTGACTGAAAATATATTTTGTTATGAAAGTTTCCTTATGGTGATGTCCGTGATCATCGTGGTGATCATCGTGACTTACATGGGCTACTTCAGACATATTCCAATTAGTTTTTTTCGTTAATCTTTTTGTTTTTTATTCTTCCGAAGTTGTTTCTTCCAATTCAATATCAACACCATCCTCCGTATTGAAAGCTTGTTCTTCCTCTTCGACTTCATCCACCATTACGGTTTCTTTGAAAGACTTTTGTTCAGCAAGCCATTTATTGAACTCTTCTTCGGTTTCCACTATAATCTTCATCTGCATATTATAGTGCGATTTTCCACATATTTTGTTGCACAACAAGATGTAATCAAATTCCCATGGATCCGAATTAGGTCTTCCTTCAGCGGCCCACTCTGCCCTTAGGGCATTGGTTCTTTTTACCTTGTCCACAACATCCGGATTCAAACGCATTTCCTCTGTTGTCACTGTTGGAGTAAAAGAGAATTGGGTGATCATACCGGGTACACAGTTCATTTGAGCTCTAAAGTGAGGCATGTAAGCAGAGTGCAATACATCTTGGGACCTCATTTTAAAGTTTACTTTTCTACCAACTGGCAAGTGCAATTCTTTTACAATGATATCATCTTCTGAATTTGGGTCGGACTCATCCAGACCAAGTACATTGGCGTTGGCAATATCAATCAATCTAACATTGGCATTACCAAGTACGTTATCGTCACCACCATATCTTGCAGTCCAATTGAATTGTTGTGCGTAAAGCTCTACGACCAATGGGTCATCATCCTCGTTGATATCCATAATATTGGTCCAAGTGTACAATCCCCATAGGATCAATCCTGCCAATACAATTACTGGGATAATGGTCCAGATAAATTCCAATCGGTCATTATCGGCAAAGAACAATGCTTTTCTTCCCTTTTGGCCCCTGTATTTGTAACCAAAGTAATGCAAGAGGGCTTGGGTCACTGTTTGCACAAAGAAAATAATGCCCATGGAAACCAACATCAATTGATCGTATTCACCACCGTGTTCGGATGCGGCTTCTGGCAATAAAGTCTTACCATATTTCACAAAACTGAAAATGGTGATTCCGTAAATGAAAATCAAGAACACAAACAAAAGGTAACCATTGTTTTTGTTGTCGGAATCGTTCGCTATCTCAGCTTTTTCTGTTTTAGTCTGCGACAATTCAAAAATCTTGGTCATCTGCCAAATCGCAATCGCAACTAATACTAAAACAGCTAATGTTAATAATGTAGTCATCGTTTATCTATCTAAGACTTAAATCGTATTAATAATGAAAATGTCTACTCTCTTCAATAAATGGGTTTCGCTTGGGCTGTAATGGCGCTTTTGTCAGCGCTGTGAACACCCAGAACACAAACAAACCTCCGAAGAACAATATACCACCTATTTCCGGCAATCCAATAAACCATTGGTCACCTACCGTTGCAGGCATTACCATATTAAATATATCCAAATAGTGGCCAAAAAGAACCACAATACCGGTCATTATAACAAACCAATTCACTCTTTTGTAATCACTGTTCATAAGTACCAACAATGGGAAAACAAAATTCATGACCAACATACCGAAGAACGGTAATTTGTAATCTTGAAAACGAGCAATGTAATAGGTAACTTCTTCTGGAATATCCGCATACCATATCAACATAAACTGTGAGAACCAAAGGTATGTCCAGAATATACTGATACCGAACATGAACTTGGCCAAATCGTGCACATGGCTATCGTTCACTTGCTCCAAATATCCTTTTGATTTTAGGTAAACGGTCACCATGGCAATCACGGTAATACCGGAAACAAACATACTGGCAAATACATACCATCCAAATAGTGTACTAAACCAATGTGGGTCTAAACTCATGATCCAATCCCAGGACATCATGGATTCTGAAATTAAATAGAATACCAAGAAAGCCGCAGACCATCTGAAGTTTTTAACGAAGTTGGTGTTGTCATCTGACTCATCTTGGGCCAAAGACAATTTTCTTGAATATTGACGGTAAAAAATCCATCCACCTAAGAAAATAGCAGCTCTTATCAAGAAGAAGGTCGGATTTAAATACCCTGCCTTGCCTTGCAATAATTCATCATGTGCTACGGTTTCTGCATCCATCCATACGAACATATGGTTCATGTGCAACGTGGAAAGAAGCAAAATTACAAATACAATGATTCCACCTGGCACCAAATAAGCGGTTATTCCCTCCATTACCCTGAAGAGCAATGGCGACCAACCGGCTTGGGCAGCGCGTTGTATAGCATAAAAGGCCAACACGCCCAAAGCGATCATAAAGAAAAAGAACGCAGCTACATAAAGTGCGGACCAAGGTCTGTTTTGCAATTGGTGCAACAAGTGAGTATCATGAGATGAGTCGTGCTCCTCTCCATGCGCTGCTTCTGCACCGTGACCTTGTTCTTCGCCATGATTTTCGGCCGCTTCTGCATGCCCTCCACCATGACCATCGTCATGTACTGCCACCATGGCCTTGGCTTCTTCCACTGTTGATGGAGCTGACAAAAATCCAATTGCCAAGAAAATTACTCCAAGCCCCATGGCTATGAAAGATCCTATTCTAAGTTTGTTTGAAAAGGTATACATAGTCTATTCTTATCCTATTATTTTGTTAGGTCTTCCTTTAACTTCATCACATACTCGGACACTTGCCACATCTCTTTTTCACTGGCAAACTGAGAGGCATAGGAGCCCATAGAGTTCAATCCGTAATAAATGGTGTGGTACGTAGTTCCAACAGTAATGTTTCTGGCTACATCATCATAGCTGGGAACACCCAATATTTTTTCTCTCTTTACAAGATTACCTTGCCCATTTCCATTTGCCCCATGACAGATGGCACAGTAAATATCATACAGTTCTTTACCTTTCGCCAAATTCTCTTCTTGGTTCAGCGAATCCAACGGACTTGTATTCAATCTTGCCAATTCTTTACCTTCCGGAGTGTTTTCGAACTCATAGGGCATGTATCCTCTGGTAATGGTTCCCTCTACAGGCAACAGAGCTTCCGTTCCATCAGGAAACAACCCGTTGTCCACACCTTGATAGGTTTCATATCCTACGGATTCGTACATGTTTGGCATGTATTGGTAGTTTGGACTGTTTTTATCTGCGCAAGAGGCAGCTAAAAGCACCAAGACCAAAGCAACACTTATTTTACCTAATTGCTTCATATTATTAAGACTCCTTTTCTGTAACTTTTACTTCTACCGCTCCTGTTTCCCACAACAAATCGGCAAGTTCGTTTTCGTTATCGTGTACACCGAGTTCCATTAAGAAATGGTCATCGGTAGTTCTTTTATCTGGGTTTTCCGCCTTTTTAAATGGCCACATTTTACTTCTCAAATAAAACGTTATCACCATTAAGTGAGCTGCAAAGAAAACCGTAAGCTCAAACATAATTGGCACAAAAGCTGGCATATTCTCCAAGTAACTGAAACTTGGCTTACCACCAATATCTTGCGGCCAATCCTCGATCATGATATAATTCATCATAACTATGGCAACCGTTAACCCCAAACATCCATAAAGAAAGGACGTAATAGCGATTCGGGTATCTGCGAGGCCCATTGCCTTATCCAGGCCGTGAACAGGAAACGGAGTGTACACCTCTTCTATATGGTGGTGCTCTGCCCTAACCTTTTTTACGGCATGCATCAACACATCGTCATCGTTGTAAAGTGCTTGTATAACTTTTGATGCCATAATTATTTTTCTTCGTTTAATTTTTTAGCCTGACCTGCCCAATCATCACGCTGCGCTCTTCCAGGGAAAGAACCAGTGATGGAATCCAACAAATCGTATTCTTTTTCGGTCATTTTACTCACCTGAGCGAAGGTATAAATACCTATCTGGTTCAATGCTTGTTCCATTTGAGGACCAATACCTTTAACCTTTTTCAAATCATCTGCAGTTTGCGTTTTGGGGTCAAATGTTCCCAAAGCCTCCAACAAGGACGATACTTGCTTTTCATCCGCCTCGGCTTTTGGTTTGGACTCAACCTTAGTTTCACCTTTTACCTTAGGTGTTACGTACAAAGGCTCACCCGCTTCCCTTAACTTCTTGTATTTTTCTCCAGATGACTTTAAAATCGATTTAACCTCTGCCTGAGCAATTACAGGGAACGTTCTAGAATACAATAGGAACAACACAAAGAAAAATCCGATGGTTCCTATAAAGATTCCGATATCCACAAAAGTCGGGGAGAACATTGTCCATGAAGATGGCAAGTAATCCCTGTGCAGCGAGGTGACAATGATCACGAAACGCTCGAACCACATCCCTATGTTCACCACTATGGAAATAAAGAAGGAGAACATGATACTTGTACGCAATTTCTTGAACCACATAAACTGTGGTGAGAACACGTTACAGGTCATCATGGACCAGTAAGCCCACCAGTAAGGTCCTGTAGCCCTATTCAAGAAAGCGTATTGTTCATACTCTACACCGGAATACCATGCAATGAACAACTCCGTGATATAGGCACATCCAACAATGGAACCTGTAATCATGATTACAATGTTCATCAACTCAATGTGCTGCACAGTGATGTAAGCTTCCAAGCTACACACTTTACGCATAATGATCAAAAGAGTGTTCACCATTGCAAAACCTGAGAAAATCGCTCCAGCAACAAAGTAAGGAGGGAAAATGGTGGTGTGCCATCCTGGAATCACCGATGTAGCAAAGTCGAAGGATACGATGGTGTGTACAGAAAGTACCAAAGGTGTAGCCAAACCGGCCAATACCAAGGAAACTTCCTCAAAACGTTGCCAATCTTTTGCACGACCTGTCCAACCAAAGCTCAACAGACTGTATATCTTCTTTTGAAATGGCTTTACCGCTCTATCACGTATCATGGCAAAATCAGGCAAAAGACCTGTCCACCAGAACACCAAGGATACAGAAAGATAGGTCGATATCGCAAACACATCCCAAAGCAAGGGTGAATTAAAGTTTACCCAAAGAGATCCAAATTGGTTGGGAATTGGAAGTACCCAATAAGCCAACCATGGACGACCCATGTGGATAATTGGGAACAATCCTGCTTGGACAACCGAGAAAATGGTCATTGCTTCAGCAGAACGGTTGATCGCCATTCTCCATTTTTGACGGAAAAGCAAGAGTACAGCAGAAATAAGTGTACCTGCGTGACCAATACCTACCCACCATACAAAGTTGGTGATATCCCAGGCCCAGTTAACAGTTCGGTTAAGACCCCAAACCCCGATACCCGTGGAAACGGTATAAATGATACATCCTAGACCCCAGAGGAATGCCACTAATGCGATGGTAAAAACAATCCACCATTGTTTATTGGCCTTTCCCTCAACCGGACGGGCAATGTCCACTGTTACATCGTGGTATCCTTTGTCTCCGACCACTAAGGGCTTTCGAATAGGTGCTTCGTAATGCGACGCCA
>NZ_CAMYIC010000044.1 GCF_947258355.1 uncultured Allomuricauda sp. | reverse complement strand
TAAGCATGGCGGAAGGAGAAAAGTTAATTCCCATTAATATTGAGGATGAGATGAAATCTGCCTACATTGATTATTCAATGTCGGTCATTGTGTCACGTGCCCTGCCAGATGTTCGTGATGGTTTAAAGCCTGTTCATAGGAGAGTGCTCTATGGAATGCACGATTTAGGTGTAAGATCCAATAGTTCACATAAAAAATCTGCCCGTATTGTTGGGGAGGTATTGGGTAAGTATCACCCCCATGGTGATTCTTCGGTTTATGATACCATGGTCCGTATGGCCCAAGAGTGGAGTCTTAGGTACATGCTAGTGGATGGTCAGGGTAACTTTGGTTCCGTAGATGGGGACAGCCCGGCGGCCATGCGTTACACCGAGGCCAAGATGCGCAAAATCGCTGAGGAGATGTTGGCGGATATCGATAAGGATACCGTGGATCATCAGCTCAACTTTGATGATACCATTGAAGAGCCAACGGTGTTGCCGACACGTATTCCCAATTTGTTGGTGAACGGGGCTTCTGGTATCGCAGTTGGTATGGCTACCAACATGCCGCCACATAACTTGTCGGAAGTGGTGGACGGTACCGTTGCATACATAGATAACCATGATATTGAGGTGGATGAGCTGATTACGCACATTAAGGCACCTGATTTCCCCACAGGAGGGATTATTTACGGTTATGATGGTGTAAAAGAAGCTTTCCATACAGGTCGTGGTCGTGTAGTAATGCGCGCCAAGGCTACTATAGAAGAAGTTCAAGGGAAAGAAAGTATCGTTGTTACCGAAATACCTTATCAGGTCAACAAGGCGGATATGATCAAAAAGACCGCCGATTTGGTCAATGAAAAGAAAATAGAAGGCATATCAACCATTAGGGACGAGTCCGATAGAAACGGAATGCGTATCGTATATATTCTAAAGCGTGATGCCATACCGAATATCGTACTTAACATGTTATACAAGTACACGGCTCTACAATCTTCTTTCAGCGTTAATAATATTGCCTTGGTCAATGGTAGGCCGGAACTATTGAACCTTAAAGAGATTATCCATTATTTTGTGGAGCATAGGCACGAAGTAGTTGTTCGCAGGACCAAGTTTGAGCTTAAGAAAGCTGAAGACCGTGCACATATTTTGGAAGGACTTATTATCGCTTCGGATAACATTGATGAGGTAATTGCAATAATTAGGGGATCTTCCAATGTTGAAGAGGCACGGAACAATTTGATCGAACGTTTCAAATTGACGGAAGTTCAGGCCAAGGCTATTGTTGAGATGCGCTTGCGACAACTTACAGGTCTGGAGCAGGACAAATTGCGTGAGGAGCATGCCGAACTTTTGAAAACCATAGAGGATCTAAAAGACATTCTCGACAAGAAGGAAAGAAGAATGCAAATCATCAAAGATGAGCTTCTTGAAATTAAAGAGAAGTATGGGGATGACAGAAGGTCTGAAATCAACTACGCGGGAGGTGACTTGAGCATTGAGGACATGATCCCCGACGAGCAGGTGGTGATTACCATTTCCCATGCCGGTTACATTAAAAGAACACCGCTTTCAGAATATAAAACCCAAAATAGGGGAGGAGTTGGCCAAAAAGCATCGTCTACTAGAAATGAGGATTTCTTGGAGCACTTGTTCGTAGGGACCAACCATCAGTATATGTTGTTCTTTACCCAAAAAGGAAAATGTTTCTGGATGAGGGTATTCGAAATTCCAGAAGGAAGCAGAACATCCAAGGGTAGGGCCATCCAAAACTTGATAAACATTGAGCAGGACGATAAGGTAAAAGCCTTTATATGTACTCAAGACCTTAAGGATGAGGACTATGTGAACAGTCACTTTGTGATTATGGCCACCAAAAAAGGAACGGTTAAAAAAACATCTTTGGAGCAGTATTCAAGACCGCGTCAAAATGGTATTAATGCCATAACCATTCGTGAAGATGACGAGTTACTCGAAGCCAAATTAACAACCGGTACCAGTCAAATATTCCTTGGTCTAAAATCGGGCAAGGCCATTCGTTTTGAAGAATCGAAAACAAGACCTATGGGTAGAAATGCTTCTGGTGTAAGAGGTATTAGATTGGCCGATGATAATGATGAGGTCGTGGGTATGGTTTCTGTACATAATTTTGAAGATGACATTCTTGTCGTATCTGAAAGGGGATACGGTAAACGTTCCAATATTGAAGATTACAGAGTCACCAACAGGGGCGGAAAAGGTGTTAAGACCATTTCCATTACCGATAAAACGGGAGGTC
Source organism: uncultured Allomuricauda sp. (assembly GCF_947258355.1). GTDB lineage: Bacteria > Bacteroidota > Bacteroidia > Flavobacteriales > Flavobacteriaceae > Flagellimonas. The sequence continues at coordinate 5,964 of NZ_CAMYIC010000044.1, read as the reverse complement.
TTGTTGCTATAAAGAACGTAACCGATACCGATGACTTAATGATCATCAATAAATCTGGAATCGCTATCCGTATGGGAGTTGAAGACCTTAGGGTGATGGGAAGGGCCACTCAGGGAGTGCGCCTCATCAACTTAAAAGATAATGATTCCATTGCGGCGGTTGCCAAGGTAATGAAAGAAGACGACCCTATGGACGAAACTGATATAAGGGATATCGAAGTCAAGGGCGAAGATGGCACGGCTATTGATGATAGTACGGAGGAAAAAGAATAAATTTCAATTAAATAATAGATAAACACCAAATAATTTCAATTTTAAACATGAGAACAAAATTATTAATACTATTAGCCATAGGAGTTTCCACGATGGGTTTTGCCCAGAAGGATGAGATGAAGACGGCAGAAAGGGCTTTAAAGGACGGTGATGCCGCCGCTGCAAAAGCAGCTTTAACCAGCGCTGCTTCCTTAATCGATTCGGCCAAGGAAAAAGATCAGGCCGAGTATTATGCACTTCTAGGGAATGCAAACTACGAATTGGCCAAAAAGGGAGATGCATCTTCTTATAAGTCTGCATTGGAAGCTTACAAGAAAGTGATTGCCGTTGAAGAAGCCAGCGGAAAGTCCAAATATACTTCCGTAGCCCAGGAGAAGATGGGGCAAATGACTGCAGATTTGGTAAATTCTGCCGTTGAAGACAACAACAATAAAAAGTTCAGTGAAGCTGCCGAGAAATTGTACATGAGTTACAATCTTAGCCCAAAGGATACCATATACCTTTATTATGCTGCAAGTAGTGCCGTAAATGGGCAGGACTTGGAAAAAGCCTTGCAGTACTATAAGGAACTTAAAGACCTTGATTACAATGGCGAGTCTGTTACATATACCGCTGTAAATGTAGAGTCCGGTGAAACTGAAAGCATGGACAAGGCCACTCGTGACCTTTATGTGAAAGCTGGTACCCATAAAGACCCTAAGGAAGAGGTGAGCCCCTCCAAAAAACCCGAGATTGTTAAGAACATCGCTTTGATTTACCAGCAAATGGGTGAAAACGAGAAAGCGATTGAGGCATATGCCGATGCGCGTTCGGAAAATCCTGACGATGTAAACTTGGTTTTGGGAGAAGCCAATCTTTACTATGCTATTGGAGACAAAGAGAAGTTTAAAGATTTGATGGGTCAAGCATCTGAAATGGCTCCGGACAACCCAGACTTGTTGTACAATATTGGTGTGATCAATATGGAGCAAGGTAACTTGGAAGATGCAAGAGATGCATATAAAAAAGCATTGGCCATTGACCCGGGATATATCAATGCGCTATTGAACCTTTCCACAACTTACGTGAACGAGGGTAATGGCCTTATTGATGAAATGAACGAGCTTGGTACCTCAAAAGCTGATATTGCCAAGTACGATGAGCTTAAGGAGAAAAAGGACAGCCTCTTTAGAGAGGGAGCTGCTGTTTTGGAAGATGCACTTCAGTCGAACCCTGACAATGAAAGCATCTTGACCCAGTTGAAAAATATTTATGGAGCTTTGGGAGATAACGAAAACTTCATGAGAATTAAAAAACTATTGGGAGAGTAATCCAGCTTTTCCTTTTAAAAAAGAGCCCCGATGATTCGGGGCTTTTTTTATATCACTTTTTTAATCACCCGTAACTGATGGGTGTAGAGTTTTTCTTCGGAATTAAAAATGCCGGTATGGTCGATTCTATCAATACGGACATGGCCGTTAACGTGAATAATATAGTTATCCTTTAAAATAATACCGACATGGTCAATAATTCCTTCGTTGTCATCAAAAAAAGCCAAATCGCCAGGTTCGCTTTCTTCAATAAAGCTCAAGGCTTCCCCTTGTTTGGACTGCTCCTCGGCCGTCCGCGCCAATAAGTAACCATTGATTTTATAGACCATTTGGGCAAATCCCGCACAATCAATCCCAAAAGGGGTTTTTCCTCCAGCCAAGTATGGAGCCTTTAAGTACAGGATAGCCGTATCGACCAAGCTTTCCTTGGTTTTTTTTTCAGCATGTACATGGCCTTCAAATGTATGCTTCAATAATTCCGGGGAGTTAATCATGGAACCCATTACAATGGGCTGTAACATGCCATCATCGGTACAGATATGGGATATTACATCCGAACATATTTTTTGTGGTTCCGAAGCCTGTATGTTATTGTAAACTTGCTCAGGAATAAAAGATAGCTGGTTATTCGATATCCAGCCTTCAAAATTATCATAAGCTGTTCGAATCCTGCTCCATTTTTTTCTGCTCTCCAATACCTTGAAATGTTCTCCATATAACAACTGGGATGACATTTCGGCACAATCGTCCGGATTTGTTCTAATCGGAACAATACTTAGAGGACAAATTCCATATTGCATTTACTGTACAGATTGAATCACTAATTTCTTTCCAAAACAATGGATGATGCCCCGCCACCACCATTACAAATGGCTGCAGCTCCCAATTTGGCATTGTTTTGCTCCAATATATTTAATAATGTGATGGTAATTCTAGCTCCTGAACAGCCCAGTGGATGTCCTAAGGAAACAGCACCACCATTAACATTAACATTTGAATCCTTAAGGCCCAGGATTTTCATATTGGCCAAACCGACTACGGAAAATGCCTCGTTGAACTCGAAATAGTCGATATCCTCGATGGAGACTCCAGCTCTGTCCAATGCTTTTGGAAGCGCTTTGGCGGGAGCTGTTGTGAACCATTCGGGCTCTTGGGCAGCATCGGCATAACCTTTAATGGTGGCCAATGGGGTTAAGCCCAGTTCTTTGGCTTTTTCCTCACTCATGAGTATTACTGCTGCTGCGCCATCGTTTATTGTGGAAGCATTTGCTGCAGTCACGGTACCATCTTTGGAAAACGCTGGTCTTAGTGCTGGCACTTTTTCCAGTTTCACATTTTTATATTCTTCGTCTTCACTCACGACTATGGGCTCACCTCTTCGCTGAGGCACTTCAACGGGAACGACTTCATTATCAAATTTTCCATCTTTCCAAGCTTCTGCCGAACGTTTATAGGATTGAATGGCATAGGCATCTTGGTCCTCTCTGCTAAACTTGTATTCAGTGGCACAAGCATCTGCACAAACACCCATGGCATTTTGGTCATAGGCATCCACTAGACCATCCTTTTGCATACCGTCTACCAATGTTGAGGGTCCAAATTTGGTTCCTTTCCTCAAATAGGCGTAATGCGGTATCAAACTCATGTTTTCCATTCCTCCGGCCACAACAATGGCATTTTCACCCAATGCTATGGATTGTGCTCCTTGCATAATCGTTTTCATACCCGAGGAGCACACTTTGTTCACGGTTGTACAGGGTACGGTATTGGGGATGCCGGCATAAATAGCAGCCTGCCTGGCAGGAGCTTGTCCAGTACCTGCCTGAACCACATTGCCCATTAATACTTCCTCAACAAGTTCTGGTTTTAGACCTATTTTGTCCAAAGCTCCCTTTATGGCCACAGCACCTAATTTTGGAGCGGGAACGCTGGATAAAGCTCCCATAAAACTTCCAATTGGTGTCCTTGCGGCAGAAACGATGACTACTTTTTTCATATGTGCATTTTTACTCCTGCGAAAATACTAAATTTAAATGCAAACCAATAAGGTGATTGATGAACGGACTTCTTATATATATTTTCTATTTTTGAAGCTAACAGTTTTAGGAAATGGGAAAAACTTTGGATAATGTATATAAACACCAATCACTTGTCTACAAGTATTTCCTATATGTGATTTCGGTAGCCTTGATCGTGTTTTTTTTCCCAAAGGGTGGAAAGTTCAAATATGAGTTTCAGAAAGGCAAACCATGGCAATATGAAAACTTATATGCTCCTATCGATTTCTCGATCAAAAAAACTCAAGAGGAGATAGAGGAGGAGCAATCCGCGATCCGAACCAATAAAACTGATTACTACACTTACAATGCCTCATTGGTCTCCGATGTCAAGGCCGAAGTGGATGAAGAACTGAACACATTATTTCAATCTGTTAATTTTTCTTCTCAACAACGACGGTCGCTTCGCGGAATTTCGGTAGATCTTATTGAAGAGATATATACAAATGGAATTTTTCAAAACATACCGGAGTCCGAATCCGTTGTAGTGGTTAAAAATAATGAGGCCCAACCAGTTTCTCCAAGTGATTATTTAGGTCTGTCACAAGCCAAAACGCGAGTATCGGATAGGCTCTCGGAAATGGATATTGCGGGTTACGATCGTTTACAAGGGATAATCAGAAATAGTTTAAAGGCCAATCTTTTTTACGATGAGGCTCTCACAGAAAGTGCATTGAGCGAAGAGCTTTCCAAGATTTCCTACACTCGTGGAGAGGTAGATCAAGGAAAACTGATTATCGCCAAAGGCGAAATTGTGGAGAACGAGGACTTTAAAATTTTAAACTCCCTAAAAGATGAGTATGAATCCGAACTCTGGATGGGAAGCAATTACTATTTCATTTTATTGGGATATACCATTCTTGTGGCACTTGTGCTCATTATGTTATTCCTGTTTTTGAAAAGGTACAGGACCGAAATTTTTCAAAATAACAATAAGGTCACTTTTATTTTCTTCAACATTTTGTTGATGGTTTTAGCCACTACCTTAATGGTAAAACATTATGAAAACTATGTTTATGTGGTTCCCCTATGCATTTTGCCATTGGTGTTAAAGAACTTTTTTGATGCCAGATTGGGACTCTTTGTGCACGTATTGACGGTATTGATTCTTGGGTTTGTGGTTCCCAACAGTTTTGAATACATTTTTTTACAGATTATTGCGGGCATTGTAACCATTTTAACGGCATCTGAGTTGTATAAAAGAGCCAATCTTTTCATTTCTGTCGGTCAGATCACGTTGATTTATATTATTGGTTATTTCGCTTTCCATGCCATTCATGAAGGAAACTTGGAAAACATTGAATGGATATTGTTCGGAGTATTTGTTTTAAATGGACTTTTAACCCTTTTTGCCCAACCATTGATCTATATGTTCGAGAAAATTTTTGGGCTTGTCTCCGATGTATCTTTGTTGGAGCTTTCAGATACCAATTCTAAATTATTAAAGGAACTTTCCGACAAGGCTCCGGGAACCTTTCACCATTCTTTACAAGTGGCTAATCTTGCGGAAGCTGCGGCCAATGAAATAGGGGCCAATGCCATGTTGGTAAGGGTAGGGGCACTTTACCACGATATCGGTAAAATGGAGAACCCGACCTATTTTACAGAAAATCAGATTACCAGTGTCAACCCACACGATGATCTACCTCCTAAAGAAAGTGCAAAGATTATCATAGATCATGTAATCCATGGTATCGAGATAGCTAGAAAAAACAATTTACCGGACCGGGTAATAGATTTTATAAGGACCCATCATGGAACAACTGTAGTTTATTATTTCTTCAAAAAACAACAGGAGTTGGATCAAGATGCCGATTCTGAAAATTTTCGATATCCAGGGCCAATACCATTCTCTAAGGAAACGGCTATTTTAATGATGTCTGATGCTGTTGAAGCGGCTTCCAAAAGTCTTAAAAACCCCACTTTCACCATCATTGATGAGTTTGTTGAAAAGATTGTGAAGGGACAGATGCAGGCCAACCAGTATTTAAATGCCAATATCACGCTTAAGGAAATTGAAATGGTGAAGAAAGTGCTTAAACAAAAGCTTACGAATATCTATCATTTGAGGGTGGAATATCCTGAATAGCAGAGGGATTGGAAAACTTGCATTAAAAAAGTGAAAAAATAGTTGCGATCTTACATCTGAAAAGGTACATTTGCATCCGCATTTTCAGAATGTATGTTCATAATTATAAAGGAGAGGTGCCGGAGTGGTAACGGAGCAGATTGCTAATCTGTCAGCGCGTAAGTGCTGCCCGGGTTCGAGTCCCGGTCTCTCCGCTTTTTCCAACACACCTCGGGGTGTAGCGTAGCCCGGTTATC
>NZ_CAMYIC010000043.1 GCF_947258355.1 uncultured Allomuricauda sp. | reverse complement strand
TATATGACATTTTTTTTCTCAAAATTTTCAATTGCATTTCCACAGTCCACCCATAAGTTGTGTCCTGCATTTCCAATTCTTTGAGCTTTTCATATTTTATCGCCCTAAAAGGTCCTAAATCCGTAAAATTTGACCTGAAAAACAATCGCATTAAAAATGTGGCCAAATTGTTTCCAAAAACTTGTTGTGGAGTCATGGAACCAGGTTCACGAAGCGATTTTTTTCGCGCTCCGACCACAAAATCGATGTCATTTTCCAAAATTGGGGCGACAATCTTATCCAATTCTTCCGGATAATCTGAATAGTCTCCGTCGATAAATACGATAATATCGGGTGTTTTGGATTGTTCGGAGATGTAATTTAATCCCTTTAAACAGGCAAACCCATAGCCCTTGCGGTTTTCCGTAATTACAGTTGCCCCAGCTTTTTTTGCATTGGCAACGGTATTATCCGACGAACCGTTGTCGACCACTATAATTTCTGAAACATGATCAGGGATTTCCGATACCACTAAACCAATGGAATCTCCTTCGTTGATTGCAGGGATTACGACTTTAATGTCTGCCATTGGCAAGAATTATTTTAGTTAGTACTTAAGTTGGCAAAACTAAAATTTTCTTGGGAATGCCAATTTTATTTTTCAAAAAGAAGGATGAACTACTTCTTGTTGACAAGGGTCATTAAATCTACATCGTTGCCCAGCAGTACTTGATTGCTATCGATTCTACCTTCCAATGGGCCGTTCTCCAATTTGAGGACACCTCTTGGACAAACCGCTGAACAAATACCACATCCTACACAACTGGCTCGAACTATGTTTTCACCTTTTTGGGCATAGGCGCGAACATCGATGCCCATTTCGCAATAGGTAGAACAGTTCCCGCAAGAGATACATTGTCCGCCATTGGTTGTAATCCTGAATCGGGAGAGCAGTTTTTGTTGAAAACCTAGTATGGCGGCCATGGGACAGCCGAATCTACACCATACCCTACTCCCAAAAATGGGATAGAAGCCCGTTCCTATAACGCCTGAGAAAATACTACCTATTAAAAAGGAATACGATTTACGAAGTGTCCCTGACTTAAATAAAAATATTTCGCCATCACCACTAAAAAAGTGGAATCCGATGAGAGCTATGATAATCACAAAGTAACCGATGGCCCCGTACTGTGCATCTTTTTGAAGCTGGTCTCTTTTGAAGATCATAGCCCATCCAAAAACTAAAGTAAGTAACACGGCTACGCCAATTAAGAAAGTACTCTTCGTCAACCAATACTTGCTGGTGTCCGTACCTAAATAGGAATAGATAACGGCAGTTGTCATCAAAGTTACAAATACCACTACGCTGTGCACCACCCAGCGTTCCACTTTCCAGGCAAATGTGGACTTATCGCTCAGCTGCCTAAACGAATCCCCGGCAGTTTCTGCCAATCCACCACATCCACATACCCATGAGCAGTACCATCTTTTACCATATTTATAGGTAAGGATGGGAGTTATCACAAAAATGGAAAGGATGCCAAAAATCAACAAAGCAAAACCAATTTCTCCCGAACTTAAAAACATTTTGATACGATACCCTTCAAAATTATAATAGTTAAGGGGCCAAATATTTTTGAGGTCATAATAGGGCAAGTTACCTCCATCCAAAATTTTGTGACCGTTCAAACGTGCCATTAATTCCGGGATGATAAAAGCAAAACCGGTTTGAAAGAACATAACACTAAAAGTCCGTAACTTTTCATATCGGTTGTGACGATATTTCCAAAGGAACTTAATGCCGAAGGCCAAAATGGCCACTGTATAGAGCGTTCCGTAAACAAACCATTGACTAGCGGGATTACCGTTCAACAATTTACTGAGCGGGTCAAAAAGTGCAATTACACCCTTGTTGTCACCATCGCTTACCAGTCCGAGATATTCAGGATAAAAATAAAGTACAATATAAAACCCGGTCAATGCCAAACCAGCAATCCAGCCCCATAACCCCCGACTGGAAATGGACTTGAACCAAACTCCATCATTTTTAATGCCCGGTATTTTTTTGGAATAGGCATCCCAAGAAAACCAGACAATACCAATGGTCATGGCGGATAACGATGCTGTTAACCACAGGGTCTTGTTTGGAAAACTAACATTAAAAATGGCCAAAAGCAGAATGCCCAGCCCCAATGTTCCTAAAAAGACCGCAAGTTTTTGGCTTATGCTCAAACTTTTTGGTGGCTCCCCTGTTAGGGCCATACTTTTATTGTAAGTGCTCATAATTATAGCTTAAGCAATCTGGAAGATGCGTTTAAGGTTTTTCTTTTTCAGGTTGATGGATTTATCAAATTCGGAATTGTATTTTGATACGATCATTGTTTCATATCTTTTATAGAATTCCGGGTCAAAATTGGCATCTTGGAGATGCTCTATAATAAAATCGATAGTTCTCTTTTCGCTGAGCCAACGGTCAAAAATCTCATGACGTAAGCGTATTCCAAAGGTGTTGATGCCTAAAACTGTTTCGGAGTCCTTGTCAAAAGCAATAGTGATACAGATTTTTTCTTTGGGATGTCTCCAATGAAAATGGGTCTCGTTTTCTTTTTTTCTTATTTCCGAAAATACCCAACCATAGGTTTGGTATTCAATGTCCAGAAACTTGGCGGAATTGAACCACTGTCCCGGCTTATATTCCATTGGGTTGCCACAGATGGTCTGGGCCAAGGTTTCTCCCATCATTCGCCCGGTGTACCAAACAGCTTCGATGGGGCGTCGATTCCCAATGGGTTCGTGCTGTTCCGCGCAATCACCAATGGCATACACATCTTTAACGTTGGTTTCCAACATACGATTTACTTTAACTCCACGACCCAACTCAATGCCCGAATCTTTGAGAAAATCAATATTTGGGGTGACTCCAGCGGTCAATCCCACCAAATTACATTCGATTTCTTCACCTGTCTCTTTAACAACAACAGATTTTACTTTGCCGTTTCCATTCGAGACTATTTCTTTGAGCGAAGCTCCCAATCGGAGATCTATATGATGTTCCCGTATATGTTCGTTGATCATTTCGGATTCGCCTTTGGGCAGCACACCGTTCCAAAAACTGGTTTCCCGGACCAAAAAGGTTACGGGAATATCTCGGGTTCGGAGCATTTCTGCCAATTCAATACCGATAAGACCACCACCAATGATCACGGCTCGTTTACATATTTTGTTATTGGGGGCATTTTGTTCCAATAGTTCCAGGTCCTGTTTGGAATACAATCCTTGAACGCCATCCAAATCCTGTCCTGGCCATCCAAATTTATTCGGTTTTGATCCTGTGGCAATAATTAGTTTATCGTAGCTGAGGTCTGGTGCATCATCAATTTGAAGTGATTTTTCTTGAGTGTTTACCTTGGCAACATATCCATTTACCAAATCTATTCGGTTCTTTTCCCAGAAGTGGTTCTCGTAGGGTTGGGTATGTTCAAATTTCATATGCCCCATGTATACATACATCAAAGCAGTTCTCGAAAAAAAGTATTCAGATTCTGCTGAAACTATGGTGATTTTTTTGTCGGAAAGTTTTCGAATGTGCCTTGCGGCCGTAACGCCTGCAATTCCATTTCCGATGATGACAATGTGCTCCATGGGCTAGGTTTGATTGTTTTATGTGTCGAGTTTTACGGGAAGAACTTAACAGTAGAATGAAAATTAATAAGAATTTGGCAGCTAATAGCTGTTTTAAAATTATTATTTTAGAAGGGTCCACAATCATTATGAAGAAGCTGTTTTTTATATGGGCTCTTGTGTTGGTCTCATGCGCCAGCAGCAAGTTTGACAAAGTCAATGGTGTTAGTTTCGTGTCTTCAGGGGAAGAGGCGTCGCAACAACATATTGACCCAGTTCTCAAAGTGCAGGCCAATTATGCGGCCATTATGCCCTTTGGTTTTATCGGTGGTATCAACTCTCCGGATTTGGTTTTTGATTCTGATCGTCAATGGTATGGGGAACGAAGGGAAGGAGTTAAGCAGTACATTCAAAAAATGCATCAAAATGGGGTAAGTGTAATGGTAAAGCCCCAAATATGGATTCGAAGAGGCGAGTTCACAGGAAACATGAAGATGTCTTCCGAACAAGATTGGAAAAGACTGGAAGCGGCTTACGAAAAATTCATTTTGCTATATGCGGAACTGGCCGAAGAGACCCAAAGTGATATTTTTTGTATTGGAACGGAACTAAAAACATTTGTAAACGAACGACCTGAATTCTGGAATGGTCTTGTTCAAAAAGTAAGGGATGTATATCATGGTAAAATCACCTATGCCGCCAATTGGGATGAATATTCCAAAACACCTTTTTGGTCGCAATTGGATTATATCGGTGTAAATGCTTATTTCCCTTTATGTGAAAAGGAAAATCCCACCATACAAACTTTAACCGAGGGCTGGCAACCTTGGAAAGCTAAAATGCGTGAACTCGCGATACAGGTGGACAGACCCATTTTGTTTACGGAATTTGGATACCGAAGTATGGATTTTACCGGTAAAAAACCATGGCTGGTGGACCGAAATCAGGAAAAGGTAAACCTTGAAGCGCAGGCCAGGGCCACGCAAGTACTTTTTGATGAGTTTTGGAGAGAGGATTGGTTTGCGGGAGGATTTGTTTGGAAATGGTTTATGCAACACAATCAAGTCGGAGGTCACGAGGACAACCGTTTTACACCCCAAAATAAACCTGCAGAATCCATTATTCGAAGACAATACGCTCAAGTGAAGAAATAAAGGTTTTTGCAATTGTTAAAAGAATGTGGGATTTTTTCTCTTAAAAAGATGTTTCCATGTTTGATTTTTTTTGATATTTGTAATACACCCCTCCCAAAAACATTTCATTATGAAATTAAGATTGACCCTTCTTTTTTGGGTATGGGCCTGTACATTTCTTTTTGGACAGGAAAACACCTATTACACTGTGGTTGCAGAGCAAGGAGATGGTATTTTTTCCCTACTCCGTAAACAAGGACTGGACCCTGCCAAACACTATGGGGAATTTTTAGAGCTTAATGCTGAGAAGATAACAGAAGGGACTCTTTTGAAATTAGGGGAAAATTACAAAGTGCCCTACGCCGAAGATTCCTTTAAAAGAACTGGTGTATCGATAGAGACCATTGAGGATGTTGAGGAACCGATTTTTGATAAGGAACTCGCCCAAATGTCTTTAAAAAGCGAAAAGCTTAAAGATGCGGTTTACTATTTGATTACCGACAATACAACAGAACAGGATAAAAATTTCGTTCTTGATATCACCCAACGTTTGGCTGCTGAGCTAATGGTGCATGGGGCCAAGGTGTACGTTATGGGAGACGAGGATTCCATAGACTCGAACACAGATAGTTTGGCCATTGGGAATCCTATGGGGGATTATACCAAAGCAATAAATAAGCGGTATTTACAAAACACTGGAAAATACCAAAGAGTACTTTTCATACGGGCAGAAAATGTTACGGGGGCCAGCAACATGGATGTTGCGGTTTACCATTACAACAAAAGTACCCAAGGCCAGCGTTTTGCGGAGAATATTCAGAATGTGTTCAAGGAAAAAAGTGTGTCCAATACAACTTTTGATGAAGCCAGCTTGATATTTGAGGATCAGAATAGCTTGTATTTGGCTCGAAACATTCTTCCCGCTATTAGTCTACTAACCATAGAGAATACCACCAATACTTCAAAAAGCAAGATATCACTTAAACCGAACAAAAAAGAATTTGCCAATCTAATCAGCAATGGCATTATTAATGATTATGTGGATGTAACATTTGAAAATTAAAATGAAATCTTTTCGATATACCTCATTTTTGATTGTTTTGTCTTTGGTCCAGGTAACAGTATTTGCTCAAGACGAGTATCCTAAAGTATTGGCCCAAGAAGGCGATGGTATTTATTCCTTGCTGAGAAGGCATGGAGTAAGCCCAACAAAATACTACAACGATTTTGTGGACATGAACAGTGAGGACTTGGGAGCAGATGAATCCCTGATTTTGGGAAGGCACTATAGATTGCCCGACACTTTGGCGGCAAAAAGTGTTTCCGTGTTAGAGGAAGGGCCTACTTATTCCATTTTTGGTGATGATTTTAAAAAGGTTGATACCGTAAGCAACCGTTTGGAAAATACAATCTATTATTTGATTTCTGGGCATGGTGGGCCCGACCCAGGGGCTGTGGAAAAATACCGGGGAAAATTAATTTCGGAAGACGAATATGCTTACGATGTAACATTAAGACTGGCTCGGGAACTAATATCACATGGTGCAGAAGTCCATATAATTGTAGAAGATAAAAATGATGGCATTAGGGATAAAAGAGTACTTGAGTTGGATACCGACGAAACCGTTGGTTCGGAAACTATACCACTCAAACAATTGGAGCGTTTGAAGCAGCGTGCCAAAGCTGTAAATGATTTGTATACCAAGAATTCAAACAAATATCAACGCCTTTTGGTCACCCATGTGGACAGTAGGGGCGAGGGTACCAATATAGATGTGTTTTTCTACCATCACGAAAAGAGCAAAAACGGAAAAAAGCTTGCGGAAAGTATACACCAAACCTTTTATAGGAAATACAAAAAGTTTCAGCCAAATAGGCTTTACAACGGGACTTTTATGGAGCGCAGTAGTTTGTACATGGTAAAAAATACGCTCCCCGCCATGGCCTACATCGAAATCGGAAACATCAGAAACAAAAAAGACCAACGAAGAATTTTGGATCCGGATAACAGGCAGGCGTTGGCCAAGTGGATATCCGAAGGAATTCTGTTGGATTATGAGTCTTCCCAGACTACTGTTTCAAAATAGTTGCCCTAACAACATCCGCCACCATTGTAGTGGTATGTGCTTTCACTGATATAAATTTCGTTGGATGAATCTGACAAGGCCGCTGCTGTTTTATCACAAACTGCTAGAGGTTGATTTTGTTGGAGAACGTGTCCTTTCTTATCATCAAAATACTCTTTATTCCCAAAATAGATAGCTGTTTTTCCTGTAAAAACGCAGGGTCCATCCTCGGGCATGGGGTCTTTAATCGCGGCAATTTCGATGGATTCAATATGGATGAGTTCTTCAGTAGGGTAATGATTGGGCGACAAAACCCTGTACGATCGTTTGCCTCGAATCTCAATGGTACCAAACCCAGCATCGGTCAATACTTTTATATAATCCTTTAAAGGAATACTACCGCTTAAACATTGTGCCCTCAATCTGTCATCATTGCGGAGTTCGTCGCTCATGTCTTGTTCACAAATGGGGTCGCTCATAACCAACCTCCCGTGGGGTTTCAGTACGCGATACATTTCGGAAACAGCTTTTTTAAGGTCTTCTATTTTAAAGATGTTGAAAAGGCAGTTCTGGGCGGCCACATCAATACTTTCGTCTTCAACAGGAAGATTTAGGGCATCCCCTTTTACCAGGTGTACATACTCGCTGTTGAACCAATCATTTTCCTCTTCGGCTATTTTGAAATTTTTTCGGGAAGCTTCCAGCATTTCGTCTACGGAATCCACTCCGGTAACCCCACCTTTTTGTCTTGAAAAATAGGAGAATTGAAGTAGTTCCATACCACCACCTACTCCTACATAAAGAATCTTAGGATTGTTCACCAAATCCTGCGCGGAAACCGTGCTTCCACAGCCATAGTTCATCTCCTGCATTATTTTGGGAATGGAAAGCCCAGGGAATTGCCAAATTGGATTGGTAGTACAGCAAAGTCCAACATCTGGAGTGAGGGCAGCATCTTTATAAAGGTCTTGGGTCGCGTCTAAATAGCTCATAGTTCTTTGATTAATTCTTTAAATAGCTCTATCATTTTTGGTTCCGTTTGTCCGGCAATGTCCAAAATTTCTTGAATGTTAACGGGTTCCAAATTATCTGGGTCACACTCATCGGTTAAAACGGATACCGCTACAATGGGTAGTCGTAAATGATTTGCAACTATTACTTCGGGAACGGTACTCATGCCCACTGCATCGGCCCCTATTATTTTGAGCATGCGGTATTCGGCCTTGGTTTCTAGTTGAGGTCCCACCACCGATGCATAAACCCCTTTTTGTAGAGAAACGTTTTTATTGGATGCAATCGCTTCTATTTTTTCTCGCATTTCCACATCGTAAGGTTCGCTCATATCCACAAATCGGTCACCAAACTCACCTACATTTTTAAATGCCAAGGGAGAGCCACCTTGTAAATTGATATGATCCTCTATCAGCATAATATCTCCTTTTTTAAAGTCGAGATTGATAGCGCCCGCAGCGTTGGATATGAACAGTTTTTTGATGCCAAGTTGATGCATCACCCTAATGGGATAGGTGATATCTAAAAAATCATAGCCTTCGTACAAATGAAAACGACCTTGCATTACGACGGTTTTCTTGCCTTGGATGGTACCGTATATCAACTTTCCCGTATGGAATTCCACCGTGGCCAATGGGAAATATGGAATATGATTGTAGTGGGCCTCAATAGGGTCTTCTATACAGTCAATTAGTTGTCCCAATCCGGTACCCAGTACAATACCTATTTCGGGGGTTTCAAAACCTCGTTTTTTTAGGTATTCAACAGATTCGTCGAGTTGTTTTTGTGTCATTCCTTTTTATGTTTTAAAAATGGCTCAAAAGCCTTAATATCTTTGATGTCCTCGTAATGGTCAACATCATTTTTTTCATCCAACAGGGCTACTTTATCGTCCTTTATATTGGAAAGGGTAGCGGAAAGCACGCTATCCGTGCCCCAGGTCTTATTCTGGAACAATTCCTTGTTTAAAGATTTCATTCCCAGAAGATAATAGCCTCCATCTTCCGCGGGTCCCACGACATAATCGTTTTCTTCAAGTTTGGAAAAGGCCTCCTCAAGTTCGGACTGATTTAAATGGAACATATCGCTTCCAATAACAATTATGTTCTCAAAACCGGCTTGGAACCCTTCCTTAAAAGCATTCATCATACGCTCTCCCAAATCCTTCCCGATTTGAAGCTTTTTTTTGTACACGTTGTTGTCCCAAATATCGTTTTTCCAAATTTCCCTTGAATAGTAAACCCATTTTTCAACCTTTAAATCTTTGGTAAACCATACGGTTTTTTCCAATAAAAATTTATAGATATCCAAAGCAGCTTGGTCTCCGACTTTGGCGGCCAGTCGGGTCTTGCATTTTCCAAGTTCGGGGTTACGGGTAAGAATTAAAAGTAGGTTTTTGCTCAATTGCTTGGTTTTGGTAACGAAAACGTTTTGGTGTTGGTCAACAAGAGAGTCCGATACTTACTTTTTTGTTTTGCTAAGATCGGGTCATTATTTGTTTATCCACCCAAATATACTACCATAATGATTTCTTGCATTGGTAAACCCCGACTTTTTGGTTTTGAACCGATGAAAACTTGATGTGAACCCTAGGATATTTTTATCAGGTAACTGGGCAGGTATTTGCGGAGCTTGTCAAACGAAATGGGTTTGGTGAAATATTCGTTCATGCCGACCCCTTTGGCTTCATCAATGGCCTCTTTGGTTACATCTGCGGAGAGACCGATAATACCAATGGCTTTGTTGAATTTTCTAATTTCTTTTGTGGCGCTCAAACCATCCATTTTAGGCATGTGGATATCCATAAATATTAAATCGTAGCAGTTGTTTTTTGCTGCATTTACTGCCTCGAGCCCATTTGAAACCGATTCGGATCGCACCCCTAATTTTTCAAGAGTCTTTTTCAGGACCATTACATTTACCCTATTATCATCCACTATTAGAACCTTGCAGCCACTTAAATCGACTGATTCGGTATTGGTGTTGATTGTTTTGTTTTGAGTTTCTGACAATGGGAATTCAAGGGACAGATAAAATTCTGTACCCACATTTTCCTGGCTGGTCACTCCAATTTTCCC
Organism: uncultured Allomuricauda sp.; assembly: GCF_947258355.1. Classification (GTDB taxonomy): domain Bacteria; phylum Bacteroidota; class Bacteroidia; order Flavobacteriales; family Flavobacteriaceae; genus Flagellimonas. Next base: position 13,443 of record NZ_CAMYIC010000043.1, on the reverse strand, counting down.
GCCAAGCAGCTCCACTAGTTTATAGGTGATGTAAAGTCCAAGACCGCTCCCCTCGTGTCGTTTTGCTTTTCCAACATCTACTTGGGTAAACCTGTCGAAAATGGTTTTTAATTTGTTTTTTGGAATCCCTATTCCGGTATCCTTTATGGTGATATCAACGGTAAGGTCGCCATTCACGATTTTTTCCCGATAGGAAACGGTTATACCTCCTTTTTCCGTGAACTTTAGGGAGTTCCTTAGAATGTTCGTGATAATTTGACCGTATTTTCCGGTATCCCCAATGGCTTCCAGGTCGCTATCGGATGCTGTTTCCAAAGCTATGTTTAGTCCCTTTTCCTCAGCGGTACGCTGATATATTCTAATAATGTTCTTTAACTCCTTCAAGGGTGAAAAAACATCCTTTCTAAAAGTGGTTTTGCCGGATTCAATCTTGTCGATTTCAAGAATGTCATTTACCAACAGAAGTAATTTTTTCGAGGAAATGTCCATTAAAGAGAGATATTCTTGCAGAGAGCTCTGTATTTCGGACAGCTTTAATACTTCAATAAAACCTATGATAGCGTTTAAAGAGGTTCTTATTTCGTGGCTCATATTGGATATGAACTCTGTTTTTGCCATGGATGATTTTTCAGCTCTTAACTGTTCTTTCTTTAAGGATTTATTGAGCTCTTTAAGTTTACTGTTTACATGACCTAGGTACCTGTTTTTTCCTCTTGACGACTGATAAAAGTAGACAAGTAAACTGGTTAGAAAGGACAGTAAAACCCCGAAGGTCAAGTAAATATAAGTTGCTTCCTTTCTCTCTGCCAAGAAATTCAAATGGGAAGGCATTAATGAGAATGTCCATTTTTGCCCATCAAGCTCATCAACTTCAAAGCTGGTTTTGAATATAAATTCTTTGCCAATATCAGTAGTATTCGGATTGTTTTTAGAGTAAAAGATGGTCCCCTTTTCATCTTTGACCTCAATGGCATATTTATCCAAATCCGCTACCAATTCATCAAAAGGTGAAGTAAAATCCATTCCAGCGGTAACCGACCCTCTAAATTTCCCATCGAAATATACCGGTGCATCCACTAAAAACGCACTACCTCCTTGGTGTAGCTTGGTCCATGGTGAAATATTGGTCGATGAATCTCTTACGTGGTTTTCCCATTCTGGATATCTCGGGTGTTTGGATAAGTCCAGGCCTACAGCTGCTCTATTGGTTTCCAGTGGAGTCACCATTTTAACAACCATTAAGGTATCCAACCATTCCACAAATTTAAAAGAAGGGTTTTGTTCCAAAATAAGGTGGGCATCTTTCTCCCAATATTGAAAGTATGACCCGTTGGTCATTTCAATACGCTGTTTTAAATTCTCCAAGGATTTAACATCGTATTTCACCAAAGAGAAAAATTCTTTGGCTCGGAGACTACCAGTGGTCTGGATTTCGCGTATGAATGTTGATTTTTGTGTTTTGAGGGATTTATTCCATAATACCAGAACCATAGTGATAAAAACCGCAAAAACTATAATGGGAAATATTAATTCTCTTTTCGAAGACTTCAACGACATACCAAGTATCTAAATAGGGGGCTTATTAATAATATACTTTTTCAAATCATACATTCTTACCAACGGATACCGTTGCTTTTTGTTAGAAAACAGAAAGAGTAAGAAAATACAACATCCATTAGTGTTGTTAACACTTTTACAATAAAAAAATTGTGTCCAATGACCTCTTTATGAGAAAAATGTACGAACCCACTTTGTTTTTTTCTCCCATGAGGTCTTCTATTTTTTGATTGGACAAATTCCATTAAGTAAAAGAAGGGCTTATTGTTCGCGAGCATGAGATAAAAATTAATTATCTTGAAAAAAACCGTTCGAAACAAAGTAAATGAACAAACTAATTATTGGGTACTTGATTCTTGCTGTATTGGTTGCTTGTAAGGAAGATCATAAGAAGGTTCAAAACCAAACAGTTGAAAAGTCAAGATATCAAGAGGAATATCGGCCACAGTTTCATTTCTCACCTAAGGAAAAATGGATGAACGACCCCAATGGCCTTATTTACAACGAGGGTGTGTATCACCTATTTTATCAATATTACCCAGAAGATATCGTTTGGGGACCTATGCATTGGGGACACGCGGTAAGCAAAGATTTGGTGCATTGGGATCACAAGCCTATTGCACTGTATCCGGATGAAAACGGTCTTATTTTTTCTGGAAGTGCTGTTGTGGATACAAACAATACCTCCGGTTTCAGAGAAAACGGAAAAACACCTTTGGTCGCCATTTTTACCTACCACTCCATGGAAGGGGAGAAGAATGGAAGAAAGGATTTTCAAACACAAGGCATTGCGTATAGTTTGGACAATGGAGATACCTGGACAAAGTATGTTGATAATCCTGTAATACCCAATGACGGCATTAAAGATTTTAGGGATCCAAAGGTTTTTTGGCACGAGCCTTCCAATAGTTGGATTTTGACCTTGGTAGCTGGGGACCACGCCAAATTTTACACCTCCCAAAACTTAAAGGATTGGACATATTTGAGCGATTTTGGTAAAACGAAAGGCGCCCATGGTGGAGTATGGGAATGCCCCGACCTATTTCCACTACAGATAGAAGGGTCCGAAGGAGAAAAATGGGTGTTGATCATCAGTGTTAATCCTGGAGCGCCTAATGGCGGTAGCGGAACCCAATATTTTGTGGGGGACTTTAACGGTAAAACCTTTTCTACGGACCAAGAGGAGGCCAAGTGGTTGGATTTTGGAACAGACAATTATGCTGGCGTAACGTATAACAATGTGCCTAATGGCGAACGTATTTTTATAGGATGGATGAGCAATTGGGATTATGCCCGAGAAACCCCTACTAAAAAATGGCGAAGTGCTATGACGGTACCACGAAAATTATCCTTGGAGAAAGTAGAAGACGACTACTTTTTGAAGAATTACCCAATTGACAATTTGGATGTTTTGACGGGTTCTATGTTGCTAGACGAAGTTGAAATAGTTGGTGGCACATCGGATACTTTACAAATCTCCGGGCTCAATCAATCTGAGATTCGGTTGAGAACGGCTTCCCAGAATTTTCAATTGCTATTTAAAAATGAATTGGATGAGGTACTTGTACTGAGCATGGATTCTCAAAAGCAGATTTTTTCAGTGGATAGGAGATTGTCGGGGAAAGTAGATTTTCAAGAAGGTTTTGGAGATAAAAAACATATAGCATCTTTAAAAGGTCTAAAACAAGGATCACATCAATTTCGAATATTAATGGACTGGTCATCAATGGAATGGTTCGTGGACCAAGGGATGCTTTCCATGACCGAACAAATATTTCCCACAAAACCCTACAATATTTTAATCATAAATAACAAGGATGGCAATGAGCCAGTAATTGTTGAATCCATAAAAGAAGTGAGATCCATATGGTAAAGATTGGCTAGCCTGACCAATGTCAGTTTTTTTGAATTGCTACAATCTGATCTTTGTGGTAAATCTTCGGATATGGGCCTAACACAGGAGCAGCTTCAAAATATGCTCGCACAAATAAATCAGGTTGTTGATTTAATTCATCAACAAGATTTGGTACGTGGCGATTTGATAAAAAACGTTTGCCCCATTTATGAAGAGAGCGCAAAAAATCTGCTGCACTACGCCGCCTTCAGAAGTTTTGATGCAAGAGAAATGCAGAGAGGCCTAAAACAGTTGGGTTTGACGCGTTTGGCCAATTCGGAAGGAAACATTTTGGGTAGTCTCATAAATTTAAAAACTATTATTCAGAGCTTATTGGGTGATGCCGGTAACCTGTCTAAAAATGAGTTTTTATCTATCGGTGATGGAAAAAAACTTTTAAAAAATCACACTGATCAACTTTTTGGAAATTCCAATAAAAGGAGACGTGTCCGTATAATGGTCACTATGCCCACAGAAGCAGCAACCAATTACAATATGGTGCTGAAAATGGTTGAAAACGGGATGGATTGTGCACGGGTAAATTGCGCTCACGATAATCCAGAGGTTTGGAAGGCCATTATCGGTAATGTGCGAAGAGCGGCCAATGAATGTTCCGCTACGGTAATGGTTGCAATGGATCTTGCGGGATCTAAGGTGAGAACGGGAACTATTGATTTCAATAAACACAGCAAAGACAAAAACGGTTCAAAAAAGAAACGGAAACCATTTATTCTTTTGAATAAAGGAGATAGGCTTATTGTATTGGGCAAGGAAGGTAAAGCGGTCCCTCCCAAGTTCGATAATGATGGGAATTTGGTGAAACCTGCGACGATTGGTTGTGTACCGTCTCAAATAATTGATCGTGCTGAGAAAGGAGCCCCAATATTATTTGATGATGGTAAGATCGAGGGAGAGATTATGAAAATAGCCCCTGATTATTTCGAAGTGAAGGTTACACGTGCCAAACCTGGTGGTTCCAAACTAAAAGGTAAAAAAGGAATTAACCTGCCAACTTTGGATTTGGGTATTTCGGGTTTGACGAACAAGGATAAGGAAGATCTGAAATTTGTGGTAAAACACGCCGATATGGTAAACTATTCCTATGTAAACGATGAAAAGGACGTGAATGACCTCCTTATGGAATTGAAACAACTAGGTGCGGATAAGGATTTGGGCATTATTCTTAAAATCGAGACCAATTTGGCTTATAAAAACTTGATCAATATCCTTATTACTGCCATGCAACGAAAACACTTGGGTGTTATGATCGCTCGAGGTGATTTGGCGCTTGAAGTAGGATGGAAAAATATGGGAATGGTGCAGGAGGGCATATTATCATTTTGTAGTGCAGCCCATACTCCAGTGGTATGGGCTACCCAAGTATTGGAAGGCTTGGCAAAAAAAGGAATGCCCTCCCGGTCGGAGATCACCGATATTACATCTTCAGTTCAGGCAGAATGTGTCATGTTGAACAAAGGCCCTCATATCAATGAGGCCATTTCTTTTTTGGATGAGGTTTTGCATAACGTGGAAAGTTCCCATGATAAAAAGGAAGTGATGCTACCTAAAATGGAATGGAAATAAAAAAGGGCCCTTAGATGGAGCCCTTATGAGACACATTATTAACTATGGTCGATTTTGATTGATGCGCTAGTGTTTAGTATAGCTTAATTAATATACAGGTAGATACTGCTTAAAAGAAAGAAAATGGATAGTGCAATCACAGCATACCAGAATAGATATCCCAGCTTTGCTTCTATAGTGTTCATTTTTTTGAGTGTTTGTTATGTAGTTAAAAACTAACTACACCTCTAAATTATCCAAAACTCAATACGAAAAATCTATGTTTTTATTTATGGCAGCAAATTGGACATAACTGGTAATAAATGTTATGTAAATGGAAAAACCACATTATTTCAAATAAGGGCTTTGGCGAAAAATGGATTAGTCGCAGAAATTTAATGAAGTAAATATGTATTGTTAACGGGGGAACTAAGACTTAAGGGAAGGGTGTTTGTTTTATTTGTAGAGAACCGACACCCTTCCGTAAAAGATATTTTATGAAGAAATTAAACTAAGGGAGAACCCTTAAGGCGTTTTTCTATCTTACGCTTTTTAGCGGTAATGTTCTTCATGGTTTCCATTAATTTGGAATCTTTGGTTTTTTTATAGATTTCGTTAATGGAAAGAATTAAACTTTTTGCTTCTCTTGAGGCCTTAACCCTATCGCTGGTAGACATGTGGCTCATAGGCCTTTTCTCAAACTCTTCCGCCTTCTCTAGTAACTCGTGGGTCATTTTTTGTTTTTAAAATTATTCGCAATCGGCTAAATATAAGAGTTAGTTTGATATTTTTTGCCTATGGAACCATTTGATTTCCATATTTATGAAAAGATTAAGAAGTCTACCCTTTCAATTACTTATAAAATCTAAATAAAAATAAAATGGAGGATATTCTGGCGCTTCACACATAAGTTCGAAAACAAAAAATAGCCTTAAGATCTCAGTTAGGTTAAATTAACGTTGCTCAATTGTAAACTAAACATTATTTGGGCTATTTTTGCACAAAAAGCAGCCTTGAAAATAATCTGGAATAATTCAGCAGGAGAAAATCCATTAAATCACGCGGATGGCATCAATATAGAGTATGCTGTGCGGCTTCAGGTGGTAAAGATACTGATTAATGAGGCAGAACACCTAATAGATTATCTTTCCTTGGTCGAAATTGAAATCAATCCATCCAACGGCCATGTTTTGGTTCATGAAGGAACACCGGAGCCCCTCTTTTCAATAATAGCAAACAATTTGAAACAACCTAAAGCGCTAAAGGTTTCCAAAGTATCTTCACATTTGCTTGCAGCAGTAAACCTTTAAAATCATTCAAGTCAATCTAAAAATGGATTGAGTAAATCCTACGAATGGGATATGGGTAAATTTGAGGAAATAAATTACCCAACATGGCAATTATAGGAAATATTATAAAAGGAGTTATTGAGGCACGAGAAGCTTTGAGCAAGGAACCGAATCCAGTTGATGAGCAAAGAAAGGTTCTTAAGGAATTACTGGAGAAGGCCAAGGACACGCAATTTGGAAACCATTATAATTTTGCTTCTATTTTGGACTCTGATAACATTCCGCAGGCATTTTCCGAAACCATTCCTTATCACGATTATAAAAGGATTACCAAAGAATGGTGGAGTAAAACCATTGAGGGCGAACCCAATGTTGCTTGGCCGGGCAGTCCTGACTTTTTTGCCCTTTCCTCGGGGACTACGGGGAAAAAATCCAAAAGAATACCGGTTACCAAAGATATGCTGGACTCCATAACACGAGCAGGAAGGCATCAGGTTTTTGCCATGAGTAATTTTGACATGCCGGCAGATTTTTTTGAAAAGGAAATCATGATGTTGGGCAGTTCCACCAACCTTCAAGAGCGCGGCGGAAAAAAAGAAGGTGAAATAAGTGGCATAAGTGCCAGTAATATTCCTTTTTGGTTTAAAAAATACTATAAGCCCGGTGATGAAATAGCCAAAATTGATGATTGGGACGAACGCGTCCTTTCCATTGCCAAAAATGCCAAAAACTGGGATATAGGAGCTTTAAGTGGAATTCCATCCTGGATGGAACTTATGCTCAAGAAAGTAATCGATTACCACAATGCTGATAATATTCACGAGATATGGCCCAACTTACAAGCCTATACTTCTGGCGGGGTTGCATTTGATCCTTACGAGAAAAGTTTTAATGCACTGTTGGATCATCCTATTCAAATAATTGATACTTACTTGGCGTCCGAAGGCTTTTTTGCCTGCCAAAATCGACCAGAGACCACTGCGATGAAACTCATCACGGACAATGGAATATACTTTGAATTTGTGCCGTTTGAACCACAATATGTCAACCAAGATGGGTCGTTAACGGATGATGCTCCTTCCATAACATTGGACGAGGTCGAGAAAGATGTGGATTATGTGCTCATAATTTCCACTGTTTCTGGTGCATGGCGCTATATTATAGGCGATACCATTGCCTTTACCGATGTGGAAAGGGCAGAAATCAAAATCACGGGACGAACCAAGTTTTTCTTGAACACGGTAGGATCCCAACTTTCTGTAAACAAGTTGAATGAAGCAGTAAAGCATTTGGAGGAAGAACTGAATATAAAGGTTCCTGAATATACCCTTTGTGCCAAACGTTTTGATGATGGATTCTATCATTCCTGGTATTTGGGGTCGGATAATAGCTTTGATGAAGAAAAAACCGCAGAGGTTTTGGATAACTACCTCAAAGAAGCCAATAAGAATTATAAAGTGGCTCGAAGCAAGGCTTTAGAGGGAGTGAAAGTAAATTTTGTTCCCCAAAAAGTGTTCGCAGATTGGAGTGGGGCCAACAAGAAAAAAGGCGGACAGGTAAAAATGGAGAGAGTAATGGGTGAAGATCGCTTTAAAGAATGGGAAAATTTTGTGTCGGAGCAATTATAACAGATTGCTGTCCTTAACGGAATCTTGCTCCTTTACCATTTCCATTATTTCATCAGGGGATAGATAGTATTGTTTGATTCGTTCCTTGTATACTTCATCAATTTCGGAATGGTTGAGGATGAATCGTTTGGTTTTCAGAATATACTCGGACATTCCACGGGAAACGGCAAAGGAGTCCGCTGCGCGTTCTGCTTTTTTCACAAACTCTTTTAGCAATACATATCGAATTCCAAAACCTATTAGGTTGAAATTTCCACGTTCTTGGTAATCCATAATGTGACCAAGTTCGTGGCCGATCCAGCCGATAAGAACATCTCTTGGCACATCCAGAGTCTTGAACTCTTCACCTGATATTTTAAACTTCTCACTGATCAGAATTTTATAGCTCCTTTTATTTTTTGGTTTGAGCAAGCCACTCCAAGTAGGTTGCGCCTGCATCACTGATTTTTTGATGTTCTTTTTAAACTTGAATTCTATAGGGATTCCATTGAGCTCAGGAAAATGCCCTAAGGCAATCTCCACCTCTTTTTTAATATTATTCGGTATTGTGGTTTTGGGTTCTTTCAAAATAAGGGTAACTAAAAATACAGCTATTAGGGCCAGAAAAAGTAGTCTTAGTTTTCTTTTCAAAATTTAAGGGTTAACAAAAAGGGCAAATTGTAGTTTGCCCTTTTTTAATGTGATTATAATTTATTTAGAACTGGTACCGGACTCCAAGAGCAATATCCAGGTCAAGATCATCTGAATAGCTATCATTAAAACCCAGCTCTGGTCTCATATCCAACGAAATGAGTAGTGGAAAATCAAAATCGTATTCAATACCAAGGTCACCGGCAACAAGTGCAAATGTGCCGTCGTTTTCTCCAGCATCAAAAGATCCTAATCCACCACCAGCACCTACATACCAATTAAATCCCCCATCAATGGGCATTACCCATTGGTACAGACCTACGAGTTTAAAGGCTTCTATGTTATTGGAGTCTCTCCAACCTAGATCAAATTCGAGTCTATTGTTTTCGTGCAGATAACGCTGATAGGAGATTTCCCCTCCAAATCCGTCGTTATCACCAATTCTTATACCCAATGCATTTTTAGAGATACTTTGGGCACTCATGGTTGTTGCTCCGATTAAAAATAGAATTACTAATAGATTTTTCATGATTGTTATATTTTAATACAAAGTTAGTATGGGCATGATATTGAGTTGCCGCAAATCAAACAATGATTAATTCAAACCATTATTGGTTGTATTATATTAGCGGCTTGAAAAATTTGAAGAGTCCTTCAAGGAATTTTTGCCAAATGGTTCTGTTTTGAAATCGTTCTAAGGTGACCGGATTGGCTTTTCCGCAGATTTTTTTGAACTCTTTGGTCATTTCCGCATTGATTTCTTTGTTGTACAGTAGGATATTTGTCTCGTAGTTGAGCTCAAAGCTTCGAATATCAAAATTTCCAGAGCCTATCGAGACCAAATCGTCATCCACAATCATTATTTTACTATGTGAAAAGTCTTCCCGCAGATAAATTTTGATCCCTACTTTCAGCAATTCTTCAAAATGCGAAAACATGGCAAACTTGGCTGCTTTGGAGTCGGATTTTTTAGGTACCAAAAGGCTGATGTCCACACCTTCGAGCGCCGATATTTTTAGACTTTGTAAAAATGCCTCTCCCGGCACAAAATAGGGGTTTGCTATGCAAATGGAACTTTCGGCCTGATTCATCATGCCAATGTACTGTTGCATAATGGTGGGGTGCTTGGAATCTGGTCCCCCCGCCACTACTTGTGCATCCACATTTCCTACCGTTTCTTGCTCTGAAAGAAAATCGGAGATTTGAAAATCCGTTTCTTTACTGGCAAAAAAGTAATCTTTCAGGAAAACCATATGCAAATCGTTCACAATAGGCCCCTCTAATTTTAGGTGGGTATCTTTCCATTTTCCCAACCCATTTTCCCGTTTTATATATTTATCCGAAACATTTACTCCCCCAGTAAAAGCCACTTTATTGTCGATGACCACAATTTTTCTATGGTTCCTAAAATTAAGGGAGAACAGGAGGTTTCTTAATCGAATGGGCATAATGGGATATATTTTTACCCCGATATCCTGAAATTGTTTTCTGGGTCTGCCCCGTAATTTGTAGCTACCTAGGGAATCGTAAATAATTCTGACTTCTACACCTTCTTTGATTTTTCTTTCAAAAAGTTCCAGCATTTTATCCAGGAGATTGCCCCTTTCCAAAATGTAGTACTGCACATGGATGAATTTTTGGGCTTCCTCCATGGCTTTGAATAAAACGTTGAAGGTTTCTCCACCATCTTGAAGGACGGATACTTTGTTCCCGGATTTTCCGGTGGTATTGGAACTGGCCTTGATCAATCGGTTCAGCCTTTCTTTCCTGATATCATCAAAATGAGCTAAAAACGTTTCTTGTTTGGAATTTTTACGATGGGCGAACTTATTTCTTTTTTCAAATTCTTTTGTGTTATAGAACTTGAACTTTCGGCGGTTCACACCAAAGAGATAGTAGAGAATGGCCCCAAAAATGGGCAAGGTGATAATCGCCAGTGCCCAACTAATGGAACGCGATGGCCTTCTTCCGTGATAAATAATGGCTCCAATGGCCCAAACGGATATTAAAATATATAGTATGATGAAAGCCGTTTTCAAAAAAATGGTGGTGTTTATTGAATCTAAGGTATGAACGAATTATGACTAATACATTCTATGGGGAAAGAATTGTGGATGGAATCCATTAAAAAACTCCGGCAAATCTGCCAGAGTTTTTAGGTATCTGTTAATGGTTATTTTATTGAGGACTGTCGTCGGTGGTATCCTCAACTTCATCTTCAACATCTTCTGCGGCATCTTCAATATCGTCCCCGAAGTCTTCAGCGGTATCTTCCACTTCGTCGGCTGCATCTTCAACCCCGTCTTTTACTTCTTCTATGGCCTCTTCGGCCTTATCTTCTTTGGTTTCTCTGCAACTGGTCAAACTTAAAGTAAGTACCATTGCTAAAAACATTGCAAATATATTTATTGACTTTCTCATGTGTTCTTTGTTTTAGGTTAACGATTTTATTTAGTGTGTTTCTATTTCTATAACTTTTTTCTTCCTGTGATCAACGAGATGATAAACAAAACGATGAAAATGAAGAATAGGATTTTAGCAATACTTGCTGCCCCTGCAGCTATTCCTCCAAATCCGAATATTCCGGCAATAATGGCCAATATGATAAAGGCGACTGTCCAACGTAACATAATGGTAGTGTTTTTAATTAATGTCTGATTATCTCTTAATCAATACATTACAAATATCGTTTGCTTTGGTTTGGGAGCTTGCCGCTTATCGTATTTATCTTAACTCAAAAGAAAAGTTCATTGCAATTCTTTAATGATTCAATCAAGATGTTGGTAGAAGCGTTATAAAAGATTTGTTTCCACAAACAAGCTTGGATTGTTCAAAAGGAAAGTACTGGGCATAAGGTCAGCTTTTAAGGATGTTTTCTCTGGTTTTTGGATGATTTCCGCCAAGCATTCAGTTGTTGATGCTGTATTTAACCATGTGGATGCTTTTTCTTTTGGGATAATAATTGGAGCAAGATTGCTTATGTTGTGGTAACTGGATACAAATGAATCAGTCTTGTTCAACATCAACGCGGTGCATAAAAAACCATCGTTTAAAATATTATATGTGCCTGCCAGGTAGAATGGTTTTTTGGATGATTGATAAATATGGTAGCTGCGCGTGTTGCCGTTTTCCAGAAAATGTGTGTAAAAACCCGTTACAATAATCAAACAGCGACGCTTTTTGAACGAATCCCGCATCCAAGCTACATTTTCCAGTTCCTCCAACTGCACGTTCAAGGTGTTGGTGTTTTCTTGAAAAATATGCCAATCCTCTTTAAAATCTTGTGGCATTAATCCCCAGATGGCATAAGTTATCTCATGTTTGTTTTCCATGGTTATCACGCTAAGGTTGATTTCGTGAAAACCGTTGATAATTGGGTTTGGCTTGTATAAATTTGGATATTTGAAGGGAATCCCAAACTCCTTTTCTATCTCTTCTTTCCCTGCTTCATTTGAAAGTTTGTAAATCATAATCTTCTTGCATCTGGTTACCAAATAACTATAAACCATCAAAAAATCTTGACTCAAACCGATTTTATTGTATTGCTTTTGATTTTTTTACTAAAACTTTGATAAAGGTTCGTGAGTATGGTTGTTCACTTGTGAACAAAGCCTATCTTTATGGGTTTAGACCAATAGTTAAACAAAAAGTAGGGAGACTTTTTAATGATAAAAATTCAAGTGGATGCTCAAGATACTGCAGAATCGGTTGAGCAGATCAAAAACATTATTGGAGGCGAAATTGAGGAAAGGTGGGGGCAGCATACGTTAAGTGTTTCCAACGACAAAGCGAACGGGAGTATTCGTTTTATCACTTTTGATTGGGGAGTAAGTTTATTGGAACTGGACATTACCTTTTTTGATGAAGTGTTGATCAAGGTGGACACCTCCGACTTTAATCCCATTAGCTTTTATTATTGCATGGAAGGCTATTGTGGCCACAAATTCGGGTATCAGCCCAAGGACGAAATCAAGATCATGGAACAATTCCAATCCGTAATTTTAACCAATCGGGATGGAGGTATAACGGACAGATATTTTCCCAAGGACATAAAAATAAGCCAGACGGTGATACAAGTGCGCAGAAAACCTTTTTTGAGCAAAAGGTTGAACCAAGGGGAGGAGCTCAATAAACAATTGTACAAAGTGTTTTTGGATACTGACCACGAAAAGGTTTTTGCCTATTATGGATCGTACAACCTTAAGATAGCCGAGGTAATGGCCGAAATAAAAAAGATCAAGGCAAAGGGAATGGTCCGTATTATGATGATCGAGGGGTATGTGTACCAGATCCTTTCCATGCACATGATGCAACACAACAAGGAAGTGCAGAACAAAAGGCCCCAAACAAGTCTATTGAAAAGGGAATTGAAGAAGATTCGTAGCTATGCCAAAAAAATAGAGAAAAACATTGCAAAAGACTTTTCTTTGGAAGAGATTTCCGCCGAAACGGGTCTTACCCAAGCAAAACTGCAAGAAGGGTTTAAACTGCTTTACAACAAAACGGTTACCGAGTATATACGGCATGCAAGGCTGGAACTCGCCCGAGATTACATTGCCACCACCGAGATGAACATTTCCGAAGTGGTCTATTCCATTGGTTTTACCAGTAGGAGCTACTTTTCCAAGATCTTTAAGGAGAAATACGGTTTGAGCCCCAGTGAATTCAAGAACAGCAAAAAAAGCGCTGTGGTAGCTAATTGATTAGGTGTAAATTGTTCCAAAAACAAAAATCCCGCAAACTTGGTTTGCGGGATTTTTTGTGGTACCTCCAGGAATCGAACCAGGGACACACGGATTTTCAGTCCGTTGCTCTACCAACTGAGCTAAGGTACCAAGCTTTATTAAGCGGGTGCAAATATAATTTCAAAATTAGGATATAC
>NZ_CAMYIC010000042.1 GCF_947258355.1 uncultured Allomuricauda sp. | reverse complement strand
TTTTTGTACTTTTGCAGCTATGTTTTTCAGATAAACAAAAGAAAGCGTTTATGAATGGTAAAAAGGTATTGTTTGTATCTTCTGAATTAGTTCCCTACCTCCCAGAGAATCCTGTTTCCTTAATGTCGTACGAAGCGCCTAGAATGGTGAACAGTAACGGTGGGCAAATCCGTATATTTATGCCAAGGTATGGAAATATCAATGAAAGGAGGCATCAATTACATGAAGTAATACGTTTATCGGGGATGAACCTGGTGATTAACGATATGGATATGCCCTTGATCATAAAGGTGGCATCCATACCAAAAGAAAGGATTCAAGTCTATTTTATAGATAACGACGAATATTTTAAGAGAAAGGCAACTTTTACAGATGCCGATGGAAACTTATTTCCAGATAACGACGAGCGTGCCATTTTCTTTGCCAAGGGGGTTGTGGAAACGGTGAAAAAATTGAACTGGTCACCAGACATTATCCACGTACATGGTTGGATGTCCTCTATGGTACCGCTTTATTTGAGAAAATACTATGCGGATGAGCCTTTGTTCTCCGAAAGTAAAATAGTTACCTCGGTTTACGGTAAAGATTTTGAAGGGGAATTGGATAGTGCCATGATAGATAAAATTGCCTTTGATGGTATTGATAAAGGGGAAATTTCCTCACTTACCCATCCCGAGTATAATAATTTGTTAAAGGTTGCCGTAGATCATTCCGATGCCGTTATTTTAGCCGCGGAGGATTTGTCCGATGACCTTAAAAGTCATATTGACAATCTTTCCGTACCGGTACTGCCCTATGTTTCCTTGCAGGAAGCAGAAGAGGCATACATAAATTTCTATAATACAGAGGTTTTAAAATAGATTGAATGAGATTTTCCAATATTTTCAAGGTTTCGGCACTAGTTGGAACTTTGGTTTTACTGATTGCCTCTTGTGAAGATGAATTGGATACCATAGGAGATGGTGTTATTTCAGGAGAGCCATTTACAACAGGTAAGATAGAATACGACGTTTTTGCTTATAATAAGGGCATAACCGCTGTACAGACCAACAAGTTGCCACTTTACCAATTGGGAACGTTCAACGACCCAATTTATGGAAAAAGAAAAGCCAGCATAATTTCACAGCTCTCACTTTCCAGCATTACACCAACTTTTGGAGATTTGACACAGTCAGGTGAAGATGAGTCGGATTCGGACGATAACGAAGCTACCATTCAAGAGAACGAGACGGTTAAGGAAGTGTATTTGTACATTCCATTCCAGTTACCACCATCTTCCGATACAGATGGAGATGGTGTGGATGATGAATTCGAATCTGGAGATGACGTAACCGACCCAAATTCCGATTGGGATGGTGACGGAGTAACCGATAACCAAGAACGGATTCAAGGTTCTAATCCTTTTGATCCGGATGAAGATGGAACTGGGGATGATTTTGTTGCAAATTCTTATCCGAACAGATTTGATTTGGACAGTATTTATGGTGATAGGTCTCAGCCATTTAATCTGGTTGTTTCGAGGTCCAATTATTTTCTACGTGACCTTGACCCCAATTTAAATTTTGAGCAAGCCCAAGAATACTACTCCAATCAGGAATTTTCCAGTTTTATAGGAGAAACCCTTTTTAGTGGGGAAGTTACCATTGAAAATGAAGAATTATTGTTCCGTGATAATGAGGACGACCCGGACACAGAAAATGTTGATGAATCACAAGAAGTAAGCAATAGATTAAACCCTGGAATAAGGGTGGCATTGGACCCCGATTTTTTCCAGGAGAATATATTGGACAAAGAAGGGCAAGCAGAGTTGCTGAGTCAATCCAACTTTAAAAACTTTTTTAGAGGAATACATTTGTCGGGAACCGACATGGATGAGCTTATGTTACTATTGGATTTGACACAGGCAAACATAACCATTACCTACGAATATGATGATTATGATGCAGAGGCCGATGATATCGTGACAGCTGAAAGGGATTTCACACTAAATTTTCTGGTTGGCACATCTACTGGAATTACGGGTAATGCCGTAAATGTTTTTGAGAACGAAATGATGCCCACGGAAGTTGAAAATGCACTTAACAACAACGAAAATGCTTCCAGAATCTTTGTAAAGGGTGGAGCAACACTTGCAGAGGTGAGGCTTTTCGATGAAATCGAGCATGGAGGATCTGAGATAATAAATCAGATTAAACAGAACAACTGGGTAATCAATGAAGCTAATTTGGTATTCTATGTTGACCGGGAAGCATTGGATGCCTCGGTCGTGGAGCCACCAAGACTTTACCTTTACAATGCAGAGAACAATCAGCCTTTGTTCGATGTTTCGAATGAAAGTGTGACATCAGCCTCCGGTACGAATCCATTGAGGTACTTTCCGAGTCATGACGGTATTTTGGAAACTGATAACGATTTGGGCGTAAAGTATACCATTCGAATAACAGAACACATCAATAATATCATAGTTAGGGATTCTGTAAATGCCAAGTTGGGCCTAACATTAACACCGAACATTGGTATCACCGCAGTTCAAGAAGCAATTGGAAGTGATAATCAAGGGGTGGACTATCCTATAGCTGCAGCTTTAAGTCCTTTGGGAACAGTTCTATATGGAAGTAACGTTAGTGTCGGAGAAGAAGAGAAGAAGCTCAAATTGGAAATTTACTACACCGAAGCCAATTAAAAGACTGGGATTTGTCCTGGTTTTTTGAACGTTTATCGTTTTAAAGAACCATTACTACTTATTTTAACGTATAGCTTTTAAATTTGAACACCAAACCCCCAAATGGTTATTAACAAAAAAATATCTTATGTGTGGAATAGTTGGTTACATCGGTCATAGAGACGCCTACCCCGTTATTATAAAAGGCTTGCAAAGGCTTGAGTATCGAGGATACGATAGTGCAGGGGTGACCCTTTTTGATGGAGAGAATATTCATCTGGCCAAGACCAAAGGAAAAGTTGAAGATTTAAAAAGTAAGGCACAGAACTCTATTCCCACTAATGGGAAATTGGGCCTAGGACATACCAGATGGGCGACCCATGGAATTCCAAACGATGTAAATTCCCATCCCCATTATTCCAATTCTGGAGATTTGGTTATTATACATAACGGAATCATTGAAAACTATGAATCGATTAAACAAGCTCTTATTAAGAGAGGCTATACTTTTGAGTCTGATACAGACACCGAAGTACTGGTTAATTTGATTGAAGAAGTCAAGAAAAAAGAAGGGGTCAAACTCGGTAAAGCGGTTCAAATCGCTTTGAATCAAGTTGTAGGAGCTTACGCCATTGCTGTTTTTGACAAAAATAAACCAGATGAAATCGTTGTGGCCAAGTTGGGTAGTCCGCTTGCTATAGGAATTGGGGAAAATGAGTATTTCATTGCTTCCGATGCTTCTCCATTTATCGAATTCACGAACAATGCCGTTTACCTCGAAGATGAAGAAATGGCAATTGTAAGAATCGGTAAAGAAATCAAACTTAGAAAAATTAAGGATGATGCTATTGCTTACCCAAATATTTTGGAATTGCAGCTCAACCTTGAAGAAATAGAAAAAGGCGGGTACGATCATTTTATGCTCAAGGAAATCTATGAGCAGCCTAAAGCGATTCAAGACACATATAGAGGAAGGTTGTTGGCCGACAAGGGTATTGTAAAAATGGCCGGTATTGATCAGAACCTCGAAAAATTTCTAAATGCCAACAGAATCATTATAGTTGCTTGTGGTACATCTTGGCATGCTGGTTTAGTGGCGGAATATATTTTTGAGGATTTGGCGAGGATACCTGTTGAGGTTGAGTACGCTTCCGAATTTAGATATAGAAATCCGGTAATTACCGAGAATGATGTTCTGATTGCCATATCACAATCTGGAGAGACCGCGGATACTTTGGCAGCGATAAAGCTAGCTAAAGAAAAAGGAGCTTTTGTGTTTGGAGTGTGCAATGTGGTGGGTTCATCCATTGCCAGGGAAACACACGCAGGAGCGTATACACATGCAGGTCCAGAAATTGGAGTGGCATCTACAAAGGCATTTACGACACAAATTACGGTATTGACCTTGATAGCCTTGAAATTGGCCCAGGAAAAAGGAACACTTTCCCAGTCCCAGTATCACGAATACTTGGCAGAATTGGAATCAGTTCCTGCTAAAGTGGAAAAGGCACTATTGTCCAATCCTTTGGTTGAGGAAATATCGGGAACCTATAAAGATTCGGCCAACTGTTTATACTTAGGTAGAGGTTACAATTTCCCAGTGGCTTTGGAAGGTGCTCTTAAATTAAAAGAGATCAGCTATATTCATGCCGAAGGCTATCCAGCGGCAGAAATGAAACACGGACCCATTGCACTGATTGATGAGCAAATGCCTGTAGTAGTAATTGCTACCAAGAAGGGTCATTACGAAAAGGTGGTCAGTAATATTCAGGAGATCAAATCTCGAAAGGGTAGGATTATCGCCGTGGTTACTGAGGGTGATCAAACCGTAAAAGAATTGGCGGACCATGTAATCGAGGTTCCCGAGACTTCGGAAAGCCTATCTCCATTGCTGACAACAATACCATTACAATTATTATCGTATCATATTGCGGTAATGAGAGGTTGTAATGTGGACCAACCAAGAAACTTGGCAAAATCCGTAACAGTGGAGTAGTAACATCAAAAGATAGAATTTACTAGAGAAGGCACCGAAATCGGTGCCTTTTTTATTGAAAACGTAGATTTCAATTGGATTTTTTGCCAAAAAAGTATTATGCATGCATAATTTTTTTCAATTTTGTATAATTGAAATAAAAAAAAATGTATCTTCCCGCTTGATACTTAACATGCACAAAACTAAATTAACTCTAATCCATAGCAAATGAAAAAACTTATGTTTGTTTCCCTAATGCTGTTGGGTTTGGCGACTTATGGTCAAACCACTGTTCAGGGAAAGGTAGTTGATGAAAATAATGAACCTATTCCAGGAGCAAATGTGATCTTGGTGGGTAAAGCAGAAGGAACCACTACGGACTTTGATGGAAATTTTACCTTTAACACTGATGAAGAGCCCCCATTTCAGCTTCAATTTTCCAGCATTGGTTACTCTGATTTTACAGCGAATGTGACTTCAAATAATCAGACGCTTACCATTACACTTTCGGAAGCCAATACCATGTTGGACGAAATAGTGATATCCGCGTCCAGAACTCCGGAACGTATTTTTGAATCCCCCGTGTCCGTTGAAAGATTTGGACTTAGGGAAATTAAAAACACTACGGCTGAATCCTTTTATGGAGGACTTCAAAATTTGAAAGGTGTTGATATCAATACCAACAGTTTAACTTTTCAATCCATAAACACAAGAGGTTTTGCCACCTTTGCCAACAACAGGTTTTTGCAGTTGGTCGATGGTATGGACAATACCGCACCCGGACTTAACTTCGTGTTAGGTAACCTTGTGGGGATGTCGGAACTGGATGTTCAGAGTGTGGAAATTCTTCCAGGAGCTTCATCCGCTTTGTATGGTGCAGGTGCCTTTAACGGTATTTTATTTATGACCAGTAAAAATCCTTTCGATTTTCAAGGAATCAGTGCCTATGCCAAAGGAGGGGTTACTACTCAAGATGCGGCAGGAAGCAATTTTTATAAGGATTTTGGTGTACGTGCCGCCCATGCATTTAGCGACAAGTTAGCGGTAAAGGCCAACCTTTCTGTTTTAACAGGAGAGGACTGGCATGCCAATAGCCGAGTGGATTTAAATAACCCTGGAGCCGACCGCTCTAATCCTGCTTATGATGGATTGAATGTATATGGAGATGAGGTTTCAACTGTTTTGGATTTTGATGCTGCGGCAGGGTTCCCATCAGGAACCGTGGGGTCTGCACTAATTTCGAGAACCGGTTACGATGAGGCTGACCTGGCAAATTATAATGCGGAAAGTGTTAAGGCAGATTTCGCATTGCATTACAGACCATTTGCAAACGATTTGGAAGTCATCCTTAATAGTAGAATAGGTAGAGGTACCACGATTTATCAAGGGGCTAACCGTTATGCCGTAGCTGGTTTTACCATGCAACAGCATAGGTTGGAAATTAAAAATGATAACTTCTTTATTAGAGGATATATTGTTTCAGAAAATTCAGGTGATGCTTACGATACGCGATTTGCGGCCATTAACGTAAATAGAGCATGGAAATCTGACACACAATGGTTTACAGACTATGCTACCGCTTATATACCAACTTATTTAGGAGGTATTCAAGGAGCAGGGCTTTCCCCGGAACAAGCATCTGCGCAAGCGCACGTAGCTGGTAGACAAGCAGCGGACCAAGGAAGGTTGATTCCTGGGACACCTGGTTTCGAAAGTACATTCAATAGGGTAATTAATGATGGAGACCTAACCACAGGGGCTAAATTCGTTGATAAGACCAAATTCCGTCACGTAAACGGAAATTACAATCTAGCTCACTTGATTGATGATTGGGCAGATGTACAAATCGGAGGCTCTTTCAGGGAATACGAACTGAATTCCAACGGAACAATTTTTACAGATATTGATGGGCCTATCAAATACAATGAATACGGAGCATACCTCCAAGTACAGAAGAAATTTTTGGACGACCGCTTAAAATTCACAGGTTCTGCCCGTTATGATAAAAATGAATTTTTTGACGGATTTGTTTCTCCTAGGGTTTCATTCGCCTATACCTTGGGCGAAGACAGAAATCATAATGTGAGGGTTTCGGTTCAACAAGGATTTAGAAACCCAACTACTCAGGATTTATTCATTGGGTTGAATGCAGGACGTGCTATCTTGGTAGGTTCCGCACCAGCAAACTTGGATAGGGATGTACGTACTTTCAATGTTAGTGAAAGTGGTCAAGCTCTTATAGGACAATCTACGGTAACACTAGTTGGTCGTGAGGCATATGAAAATGCTTATTCCACAAGTTCTTTACAGGCGGGCGCGCCTCAAGCAGTAAATACACCTTTGGTCCAGCCAGAGGAGATTACAGCATACGAAGCAGGTTACCGTGCACAAGTTGGAAAATTCACAATTGATCTAAGCGGTTATTATAACAGCTACACCAATTTCTTGGCCAATACAACAACAGCAGTACCATTCTATGGAGAAGCTGGGGATGGAGGTCTGTCCTTGTTGGCATTGCAAAATGGTGATTATCAAGTTTATCAAACATATACTAACTCAGAAGCCGAAATCAACTCTTATGGAGGTACAGTTGGGGTAGATACCAAACTTGGAAATTTTGACCTTGGAGTGAACTATACATTTGCAGAATTGGATATCGATGAAGGAAAATATCCAGATGTAAGAACAAACTTTAATACACCTAAGCACAAGGTTAAGGCTTCCTTTGGAAATACAGCCCTATTTAAAAACTTTGGTTTTAACGTAAACTACAGATGGAGCGATAGTTATTTCTGGGAGGCATCTTTTGCCGATGGGGAGATTCCTGCGTACACCGTATTGGATGCACAGATCAATTATTCGGTTCCTTCCATCAAGTCAGTTTTCAAGGCTGGTGGTTCCAACCTATTGGGCGATGAATACTATACTGCAATAGGTACCGGGTTTATAGGTTCCATCTACTATTTGTCATGGACCATAAATCCTTAAACTACAGTAAACAAGCAAAACAAAAGGCGTTGGGTTTTCCAACGCCTTTTTTATTTAAAAAAAACTGAAAATCGGTTTCTGAATAAAAATGTAAAAGCATATCTTTGCAGCCGAAAAAATAGCGGTTATTTTCCGCGTATTCAATTAAAAATAAACATACTAATGTCTAAAGTAACAGGTAAGGTTGCCCAAATT
>NZ_CAMYIC010000041.1 GCF_947258355.1 uncultured Allomuricauda sp. | reverse complement strand
TGCCAGCAGGGATGTTCACCACCTGTGGACTGGTAAAGGCATAGTCAGTTCCCGATGTAGCCGTCCCCGTGCCGGCGTCCGTGACCGTGACAGAACTGGCATTGGTCACCGTTCCCGTGATGAACAGGGTGGGAAGGTTGTCCCCAACGTTCTCCGCGGCAGCGCCTGTGGCCTGTGAGAACTCAACGGTAACACTGTCATCGTTGTTTATCGTATAGGTCGTCGTGGTCTGTGGACCCAATGTTAAGGCGCCATCAGAAGTGGATAATGAAAATACAATATCCTCATCCGGTTCCACCTCAGAATCATCTATTATTGAAAGCCCTGTAATCGGCAAATTAGATGGAGAAGTATAATCTGCGGCAGGGATTACCACAACCTGAGGACTGGTGAAGGCATAGTCAGTTCCCGATGTAGCGGTCCCAGTGCCGGCGTCCGTGACCGTGACAGAAGTATCAGCACCAAGTACTCCCCCAGATACTATGAGCTCAGGAAGGTTACCTCCATTCGCCTCAACATCTGAACCTACAGCCTGTGAGAATTCGACATTAATCTGCCCAAACCCTAATCCAATTCCTAAAAGAAAAAAAAGTACAAAGAAAATGTTTCCGCGACCTACAGCGGTACGCGATGGATTTGAGGGTTTTTTGGATAAGGTCGACATCACCAATACTATCAGTTTCAGTTTGTATAAAAGCCAAGTGTAGGTCGGTGATTTGGGAGCTATCAATATTACAAAAAAGGCAAGGAACATCCTTGCCTATTTAGTTTAAATCTCTAATTATTCGGATAAACTGTTTACTTGTTTAGGAAACTTCGGCAGAACTGGTTTCGGCCTCACGGTGGATTTTCTTCACCAAGCCTTGCAACACCTTGCCAGGCCCTACTTCCACAAAGGAGGTAGCACCATCCTGTACCATTTGCTGTACGCTTTGCGTCCACTTTACGGGGGCGGTCAATTGCAATATCAAATTCTTCTTGATTTCCTCAGAATCGGAAACGGCCGTGGTGGTCACATTTTGATAAATGGGACAACTTGGCTTCTTAAATTCCGTTGATTCGATCGCCGCTGCCAATTCCTCTCTTGCGGGTTCCATCAAAGGTGAATGGAAAGCTCCGCCAACAGGCAACAACAACGCCCTTCTGGCGCCGGCTTCCTTCATTTTTTCACAGGCAATGTTCACAGCATCAACCTCTCCCGAAATCACCAATTGTCCAGGGCAGTTGTAGTTTGCGGGAACCACAATACCTTCAACCTCAGCACAAATGTTTTCTACCACTTCATCTTCCAGACCCAATACTGCAGCCATAGTGCTGGGTTGAATCTCACATGCTTTTTGCATGGCCAAGGCACGCTGCGAAACCAATTTTAGACCGTCTTCAAAATTTAAAGTGCCATTGGCGACCAAAGCGGAAAATTCTCCCAAGGAGTGCCCGGCAACCATATCCGGTTTAAAAGTATCCCCCAGAACCTTGCTCAGAATCACAGAATGCAAAAAGATGGCAGGTTGGGTTACTTTGGTCTGTTTTAGATCTTCCGCAGTACCTTCGAACATAATATCGGTTATGGAAAAACCGAGAATATCATTGGCTTTTTCAAAAAGTTCCTGTGCTTCTGAGTGGTTTTCGTAAAGGTCCAAGCCCATACCCACAAATTGTGCTCCTTGTCCTGGAAAAATATATGCGTTCATAGTTGTCGAGTTTTTTTGAGTGGGACAAAAATAGGGAATATTCTTCTATAGCTTTTTGGACTGTTGGATTGTTGGATTGTTCGGTTGTTGGGTTGTTGGGTTGTTGGGTTGTTGGATTATGGCAACATCAATCCTTTTATCTACTAACCTTCCTTGAACCAGCTGGAATATTTTACGTAATTATTGGCAATCCTATCTATTTCTCCTTTGGAAAGTTCCGGACTGATATCCTTGATTTTTTTCGCAGGCATACCGGCATAAATACTACCGGCCTCCACATGGGTACCTTTGGTGACCACTGCCCCAGCCGCTATAATGGAGTTGCTCTCCACCACACAATCATCCATAACAATACTGCCCATACCCACCAGTACATTATCCTTAATGGTACAACCGTGAACTATGGCATTATGGCCAATGGAAACATTATTTCCGATGGTGGTCGGGGATTTTTCGTAGGTACAATGTATAACCGCACCGTCCTGCACATTGACCTTGTTGCCCATTTTTATAAAATGGACATCACCCCTGATTACCGCATTGAACCAAACGCTACATTGATTGCCCATCTTTACCTCCCCTACAATAGTGGCGTTTTCTGCTATAAAACAATCTTTTCCTATTTCTGGGGATTTGTCCCTGACTGGTTTTAGAATCATTCCGATGTATTTTGATATTTTTTGGCCCTATTGTCCTCTAACTTTGACCGATGTGACAATTTATTGAAAATAGGACAATAAATCTGCTTTTTTGGACGCCGAAACGGACAATTCCTTGCCGTTGGACAGCACAACACTACCACCCTTCCCTTTTTTGTATTTCACCACTTCGGTGACATTCACCAAATAGGATTTATGGATTCGTGCAAAAGAATAAGACTGTAAGGCCTCTTCAAAATATTTAAGGGTTTTGCTCACCACTATTTTTTTCTTTTCCAGATAGATTTCGGTGTAATTGTCATCCGCTTTGCAGAAATAAATATCCGACACATCCAGCACTTGAAAGCCATCTTGCTGAGGCAATGTTATTTTGCCCTCTGCCCGAACAGGTCTGGCTTGCAGCACTTGTCCTTCCAAAGCATTTTCCTTTTCCTTAATGGCCCGCACATAATCCACTGCTTTGATCAATTCATCAATATTAATGGGTTTCATTAAATAATAAGCGGCATGATGGTTCAGCGCATCCATCGCGTACTGATTATAAGCCGTGACGAAAATGGTCTCAAAAGTACGATCAGGAATTTGGTCCAACAGGTCAAAAGCGTTTCCAAAGGGCATTTCCACATCTAAAAATACCAAGTCTGGACAATGTTTTTTGATTTGAACCAGACCTTCTTCAATAGTGGCACCCTCACCTAGCAAGGTGACATTTTCACAGTATTTGGCCAAGTAGTTCCGAAGGATTTCCCTACTATTGGCTTCATCTTCCACAATGACCGCTTTTAGTTCCATCATTGTTTTTTGAGTTTTAAGGATACCCGTGTACCCGTTTGGTCGTTATTTAAATCGGAAATGGATACTTCCACCCTGTTTTTGTACATATCGTTCAAAATTCGGATTCGTTTTTGAATGTTTCCCATTCCCTTGGATTTCTGTTTCTTCTGATTCGTTGTCTTTAACGCTGCTGACTTTTTCCTTCCGATACCATTGTCTTCGATACAGATTTCGAGCATATCATTGGTAACTTGCCTTGCTCTGATTTTTAAAAATCCTTTCTCGTCCTTGTAACGCAGACCGTGCCAAATGGCATTTTCGATATATGGCTGTAACAGCATGGGTGGGATTTGGAAAGCATCAACATCGATTTTTTTATCCACTTCAATCTCATAATCAAACTTTTCGGAGAAGCGGGAATGTTCCAGTTTCACATAAAGTTCCAACAACTCCAATTCTTTAGTCAATGGGATAAAATCCTCTTCGGAGTTTTCCAACACACTGCGCATTAGCACAGAAAACTCGCTTAGAAAACGGTTAGCACTTCGCTCATCACTTTTGGCTATGTAATTGTTCACGGAATTGAGCGCATTGAAAATAAAATGGGGATTCATCTGTGTACGCAGCGATTTCAATGCCAAGAGGTTGTTGGCCAGTTTTTGCTGCTTGTTGCTTCTATAATACAAGAAAGCAGTGAATGCCATAAGGGCAATTCCAAATATCAACGAATAAATGATCCATTTTTGTCGCTTACTGGTCTCCTCGTATAACTGCTGTTCGGTTACCGCCAAGCTGTATTTGCTCTGACTGAGTTCTCTTTCTTGTTCCAAGCTGGAGATTCGGTTTTGCGTGTTCGCAATCTCTCGGTTAAAGCGGGCCGCCCTCGATATTTCCTGTTCCTTTCTTACATATAGGCTATCTACTACTGCCACATAATCTTGATAAGATTCCAAAGCCTTGGTGTAATCCCCTTTATACTTGTACACTTCGGATAATTTACGTGTTGCATCCTTTTGCACCACCAGATCATCGTCCTTGTCGGCCTCGACAATACTTTTTTCGAGATAGGGAATGGCCTCGTCCAACTTATCCTGGGCAATGTAGGCATTGGCTATTTTATAATTGATGCGTTGGGAAGTGATGGTATCCCTGGTAATTGAGATTCCTTGTTCCGCTGAAGCTACACTGGGTCTAGCAAGCGAATTCAGTTCATTCAGGTTTTTTTTGCGCAGTTGTATCTCATCGTTGTAGCGACTTTTCTGATTGTAAAAATCGGCCACTTTTTCGCTTTCCTGAATCAGTCTTTCCGGAGCCACCTTTTTGGAAAGGTCCAAAGAGTTTTGATAAAAACCTTCAGCCTCAATCACTCTATCCTCACTGGCAAATACATCTGCTATTTTTGAACTCAAATCAATCTCTTTGGGAGAGATTTGATTCTTTTCCGCGATAAGAAGTCCTTCCTGATAATACTCCTGGGCCTGTTTAAGGTTTGATGACTCCTTATTGGCGTCACCCAAAGTTTCATACAGTTCCACACGCTGATAAGGAACAATGTTTTTAACTTCTACCAAAGGTTCCAAAATAGCTATTGCACTTTCATAATCACCATTAAGTACATAGGTTTGACCCAACAACAACTTGGTTTTGGTGGACTCTTGGGCAGCCAGGGCATCCTTGAAGTTGGTAATGGCCAAATCGTACTGTTTATGGAACATATAAATTTCACCCAGTGCCCTTAAAGAAGAGGATAGCTCCCTTTTGTTACCGGAACTGCCAAGAGATTCCATGGATTGTGCTATAAAATCGACACTTTTCTCAAAATCGGTCTTTTTATAAAAGTTGGCCGAATCCAAATAGCGTTGATGATCCATTAAGCTATTCCTGGAAGAAGATGCTTCGCGCTTTTCCCTTCGGGAAGAAACAGCTCCAGTATAACCCTTTACGAGTACATCCACATCTTCATCCGATTTAATACGATAACGCACGGTTTCCAACTCGGCACCCTCGAAAATCAACAGGTCCCCTATCGCCGCCTTTATTGTAAATTCGCCTAAAGCGTTGGTTGTGGTGTATGCGCCCTTATCCGTGGTAACCTGCACTCCGGAAATGGGTGAACGGCTTTCCATTCCCTTCACGGAACCCTTTATTTCCATTTCCACCCTGGCATTTCCAACTTGTGCTAAAGTCCCTAGGGACGTTAACAGCAACAATAGCACTATGTAGGCCTTTTTCACCATAACTATAGGTAAACATACTGCTTCCCAAGCATTTTAAAAAATGGCACGTTATCGATAAGCACTAAAAAACATGTTGATTTTACCGGATTACGAAGTTAGAGGGCTCAGTTGCTCATTTTGAAAGCCTCTTCACTCATTCCAGGTTTTTTTTGCAAAAAGTTGCCGATACATTTACCTCAACATTAAAAATCATTGCATCATGAAACATCTAAATTACATATTGGGCTCAGCACTGTTGTTGTTTATGACAGGGACTACTTATGGTTGTAATCTTAAGGCCCACACCAAAGAAAAAACCACATTGATCACTCCATATGCGAGTGTAAAACCGAAAGAACAATACGTCAAGATTGCTTTATTGCTGGATACCAGCAATAGCATGGATGGACTCATCAATCAGGCCAAAGCACAATTATGGGATATTGTTAATGAATTCACGCATGCCAAATGCGGCACCAATGTACGACCATCACTTCAAATCGCCCTTTACGAGTACGGAAACGACAATCTTTCCTCCCGAGAAGGTTATATAAGACAGGTTTTGGGTTTCAGCAACGATTTGGATGAAATCTCGGAAAAGCTCTTTTCCCTAACCACCAATGGGGGCGAGGAATATTGTGGGCAAGTAATCCACACTTCGTTAAAGCAATTGGATTGGGGCAAAAATGCAGATGACCTTAAAATGATCTTTATTGCGGGCAACGAACCTTTTACCCAAGGCAAACTGGATTACAAGGATGCCGCAACCAATGCCAAAGAGAAAGATATAATAGTGAACACGATTTTCTGCGGCAATTACGAACAAGGCATCTCCACTATGTGGAAAAAAGGCGCCATGCTCACAGGGGGCGAGTACATGGCCATTGACCACAATAGGCAAGTTGTTCATATAAACACTCCATATGATGATATTATCATCCAACTGAATTCCAAACTGAACAACACCTATATTTCCTATGGTTCCATGGGTAGGCAAAAGAAAGAGCTTCAGTATGCGCAGGATGCCAATGCAGCCGATTTAGAGGAAGCAGTGGCAGTTAAAAGAGCGGTGAGCAAAAGTTCAAGGCTATACAAAAACTCTCAATGGGACTTGGTGGATGCCGCTGAAGACGACGAATCCATTATTTCAGAGTTGAAAGACAACGAACTCCCCACGGAACTCCAAGGAAAATCCGAAAAAGAAATCAAAGCATACATAAAAGAAATGAAAGTAGAACGCCAAGAAATCCAGAAAAAGATTCAGGAACTCAATGCCAAACGCGAAGTTTACATTGCCGAGCATCAAAAAGAAGAAACTGGAGAGCTTGAAAACGCCATGCTTTCTGCCATAAAGGCGCAGGCTTCGAAGAAAAATTTTACTTGGGATTAGGTTTATTGTTGAACAGCTAATTCTAAATGGTCCATCTTAATTGATGGGCCATTTTAATTATTGGCAGCCGGGCAATAACAATCATAACGTTTTCCTTGATCGCTCTGCCCAAATTCGTAACCAAGGGTAATCTGGTGAAAACCACCATTATCAAAACGAATGTCGCCGGATTGATAGGAATAATTGTAAGAAAACATAAATCTGTTCACATTCACCCCAATAATTGGCGTGAACAACTGCAACCTTTGTTCTCCAAACTGACCATTGGTCTGGAACTGGGCGCCATCAAAACTACGACGATAGGACAACCCGGCCCAAACGGTTCCAAAACTAACGTCCCGATACACCTTGGCATTTAAATCCACGGTTTTTTCTTTGGTTAAATCTGTCATCTGGAACAAAATGGAAGGTTCTATACGGGTAGTTTTTCCAAAAACATAGCCCACCGAGAACAAATAGCGCCTTAAATTGTCAAATCTAGCTGCCGTGTATAGATCACGACCACTGCCCAAAACGTTCAATATGGCAGCGTGCGCATAGAATTCGAACAAATTATAGGAAACCCCAAGGTCAACATTAAAATAGCTCGTAGTGTTTTTTACTCCGGTAACCACCGGATCAGGTATTACAGATACAAATTCACTTTCGTCCAAACTACTCAAAATAACCCCTGCACTTAAACCAAATGACAATTGGTTAAGTGTCCTAAAGTCACCTCCCAATTGCAAATGATGTGCGTAGGTTGCCTTAAACCCCGTTTGGGAATGGTACCCATTGGAATCGTTGAAAAGTATACCCCCCATTCCACTGCGTTCGCCAACCCTGGAATTTATGTTCAGTGTTTGCAAGCTTGGTGCCTCATCTACATTGAACCATTGTTTTCTGGCCGTAAGACGTATTTTGGTACCCTCAGCAATACCTGCCATGGACGGGTACACCAGGTAATAATTGTCAGCCAAGTAATCAAAATACACGGGAATTCCTTCCTGTGCCTTGGCCATGGACCCAAAAAACAGGGATATGAAGATTGAGGTTAAGATACGTCTCATGTGACGACTGGGGCTAATGGTTATTGAATTCAATAAAACAATATGATAACGGAAAGCAGCACACATTATTATAATATTTTGCTACGCATCTTAAGTATTGGTATTTTTGCATCAAAGATTTAAGATGAAAGAGTACAATATTACGGTTGTTCCCACAAACAACCCCAAGATAATAAAGTTGGAAGCCAACCACTTTTTGGTAAAGGGCAACTATGAATACAAGAACATAGATGAAGCCAGAGAATCCCCATTGGCACAACAGCTTTTCTACCTTCCGTTTGTAAAGACCGTTTACATTGCCAGTAATTTTGTGGCCTTGGAACGTTTTGACATTGTGGAATGGGACGATGTAAAGGATGAAGTGGCCCAGCAATTGGTAGAATATCTAAATGCTGGTGAACCTGTAGTAAATGAGGTAGAAGTTAAAAAGAAGCAACCTATTACCGTATATGCTGAGGTGACGCCAAACCCTGCTGTAATGAAATTTGTTTCCAACAAACGAATTGTGCCCAGTACCTACGAATTCAAGAATATTGATGAGGCCAAAGATTCGCCCTTGGCCATTGAATTGTTCCATCTCCCATTTGTGAAAGAAGTTTTTATGGACGAAAACTACGTTTCCATTACCAAATATGAGGTTGCTGATTGGGAGGAAATCAATATGCAATTGCGTGAATTTATCAGGGATTATTTGGCCGATGGCAAGGATGTGGTAACAGCCGAGGCTATTCAAAAAAGCAAAGAAACGGTTGAGAAAAAAACAGTT
Organism: uncultured Allomuricauda sp.; assembly: GCF_947258355.1. Taxonomy (GTDB): domain Bacteria; phylum Bacteroidota; class Bacteroidia; order Flavobacteriales; family Flavobacteriaceae; genus Flagellimonas. Next base: position 20,000 of record NZ_CAMYIC010000041.1, on the reverse strand, counting down.
CAGACCAACTATGATGATACTTCCCAACAGATCATAGATATTTTGGAAGAATACGTAAAGCCGGCCGTTGCCAGCGATGGAGGAAACATTCTTTTCCAATCTTATGAAGAGCAAAGCGGTACAGTAAGCGTTATCCTTCAAGGTGCCTGCAGTGGATGTCCATCTTCCACCTTTACCCTTAAAAATGGTATCGAAACCATGCTGAAGAACATGATGGGAGAAAAAATAAAAGAGGTCGTAGCCCTAAACGGTTAATTAACTTGGTTTTACTGCCATTTTCCCACCAAAAATTGTTAAATTAATGGGAATCTAAAAAATACATTAACCATGGCAGTTTTAAAAGTTATCGAAGTATTGGCGAATTCCAACAAAAGTTGGGAAGATGCAACCAACAAAGCATTGGAACAAGCTTCAAAATCAGTTAAAAACATTCGTTCCATCTACATCAATGAGCAAAGTGCCACTGTAAAAGATGGAAAAATTGATGACTACAGGGTAAACGTGAAGATTACCTTTGAAGTACAGTAACCCAATTGAAGAAAAGAAAATGCGTCCCTAAACGGACGCATTTTTTTATGCCTCAACATGATGAATCAATGAAAAAAGTACTTTTCTTCATACTAGTTTTAACAGCGGCAATTAGCTGCAAACAAAAATCTGACGAAGTGGCCCATAAACATACCAATGCCCTAATCCACGAGACAAGCCCATACCTATTACAGCACGCCCACAATCCCGTAAATTGGGAAGCATGGCATCCCGATGTATTGCAACGGGCCAAAAAAGAAGACAAACTTTTACTGATCAGCATTGGATATGCCGCCTGCCATTGGTGCCATGTGATGGAAAAGGAATGTTTTGAAGACGAAGAGGTAGCCAAGGTAATGAACGAAAACTTCATCAATATAAAAATAGACCGTGAGGAACGCCCCGATGTAGACCAGATCTATATGGACGCGATACAAATGATATCCGGACAGGGTGGGTGGCCCCTCAACATTGTTGCCCTGCCGGACGGTAGACCTTTTTGGGGCGCTACCTATGTCCCTAAGGACAATTGGATAAAATCCTTGCAGCAACTGGCCGAGCTTTACAACAAGGACAAACCGCGGGTTACCCAATATGCCACTGATTTGGCCAATGGGCTACAGACCATCAATCTAGTGGAATACCAAAAGGACAGTGAACTCTATTCCCTGGAACAATTAGAGGCTGCAGTACAAAACTGGACACAATACTTCGATACTTTTTTGGGAGGCCACAAACGTGCCCCAAAATTTATGATGCCCAACAACTGGGATTTTTTATTGCATTATGCCACCGCAACCGAAAAACCCGATATTATGGAGTTCGTGGATACCACGCTTACCAGAATGGCCTATGGAGGTGTTTACGACCATGTCGGCGGAGGGTTCTCACGATACGCGGTAGATGTAAAATGGCATGTGCCCCACTTCGAAAAAATGTTGTACGATAATGGTCAGTTGACAAGTTTATATGCGAAAGCCTACGCCGTTACAAAAAATGAGTTGTACAAAGATGTCGTCACCGAGACCATAGCTTTTGTAAAAGAAGAACTATTGGACCAAAGTGGTGGTTTTTATTCCTCTTTGGACGCAGACAGTCTAGATGAAAATGAAAACCTTGAAGAGGGTGCCTATTATGTTTGGACGAAAGAGCAACTTGCACAACTATTGGGCAAAGATTATGAAGTGTTCCAAGAATATTTCAATATCAATTCCTATGGACATTGGGAAGATGGCAATTATGTACTTATTCGAGACAAATCCAATGAAGAGATTGCTGAAAAATTCCAAATCACTACCCCGGAATTAAAGATTAAAATAAACCAGAACCTGGCCATACTTAAGAAGGAAAGGGATAAACGCCCAAAACCCCGACTGGATGATAAAATATTGACTTCTTGGAACGGGCTTATGCTCAAAGGACTTATTGATGCCTATCGGTATTTGGGAAAGGAAGCTTATCTCGACCTTGCCCTTAAGAATGCCGAATTCATAAAACGGGAAATGATTCGAGAAGATTATTCCCTCTTTAGAAATCACAAGGAAGGCAAGAGTACCATAAATGCATTTTTGGATGACTATGCCACTGTAATCGACGCATATCTCTCGTTATATGAAGCTACTTTTGATGAAAAATGGCTGATTTTGTCCAAAAATCTACTCGATTATTCCATAGAACATTTTAAGGATGAAGAATCCGGCATGTTCTTTTACACTTCGGATAAGGATGAATCCCTGATCAGAAGAACCATAGAGGTAGATGACAACGTGATATCATCTTCCAACTCCATGATGGCCATCAACTTGTTCAAAATGCATAAGATTTATCCGGACGAAATCTATGGTGACGCATCCAAACAAATGCTGAAAAACGTTCAAAAAGATTTTGATCGGAGGGCCCAAGGTTTTTCCAACTGGTTGCATTTGGTACTGTTCCAAAATCAAAATTTTTACGAAGTCGCAGTTCTTGGTGACAATTTTAAAGCCATGGGGCAAGAGATTGGCAAAGCGTATGTATCCAACAGCATATTGGTCGGCTCCGCAAAAGACGGCAATCTGGAATTACTTAAAAACAGGACTGTTCCGGGAAAAACCCTAGCGTATGTCTGTATCGAAGGGGCATGCAAACTACCCGTTAACAGTGCCGAAAAGACATTGGAGCAACTGTAAATGGCCATTAACATTAACATTTGTTTAAAAACCTTTTCTTTTATTTCATTTGAATATTAACTACGTTGCTATTTAAACTAAAAAACCATTATGGAAGAACTAGAAAACTATCAAGATTACATAGACCAAGGCGTTGAATGGGCCGTTGGAATTTTACCCAATCTTATCACTGCCTTGATTACCTTTTTTGTAGGTGTTTGGGTTATCAGGATTATCAATAAAATGGTCCGCCGCTTTTTTGCAAAAAAGGATTACGATGAAACTCTGGAGTCATTCTTACAAAGTTTTATCAGTATCATTCTTAAAGCCTTGGTATTTGTTTTGGTAGTAACACAGTTGGGGGTCAAGACCTCATCATTGGTGGCCTTGGTCGGTGCCGCAGGGCTTGCCATTGGTTTGGCTTTACAGGGATCTTTGGCCAATTTCGCTGGAGGGGTACTCATTTTAATCTTTAAGCCCTTCAAGGTAGGTGACTTTGTTTCTGCCCAAGGCGTGGATGGAACCGTAAAGGAGATTTCCATTTTTAATACAAAACTGAGCACGTTCGGTAATCAAATCGCGATTATTCCCAACGGTCAATTGTCTAACGGGAACGTTATCAACTATAATATGGAGGATACCCGTAGAGATAAATTTGACGTTGGTATCGGTTATGGATCAAACATTAAAGAAGCCAAAGAAATTCTTTTAAAGATTTGTGCCGAAAACCCTAACATTAACACGGAACCTGCACCCGAAGTATATGTAGGTGAATTGGGCGACAGTTCGGTAAACCTTACTTTACGTTTTTGGGCGAACAACGATGTTTTTTGGCCTGCCCATTTTTATGTAATAGAGCAAACAAAATTAAGATTTGATGCTGCAGGAATTGAGATTCCATTCCCACAAAGGGTTATGCACAAAGCCTTGGAAGATTAGTTCTTTTTCTTCTTTTGCTGAAGCACAAAGTCTTTAAGATAGTAAGGCTCAAAGTAGGCAACATCCTCGAATTGATTGGCCTTAAACTTCTTAAAAGCAATTGAAGCCATTTGTTTAGCAGATGGAAAAACAGATCCTTCAAAGATAAAGTTGGGGTGTTGCAAGACACCCCTACATTTTTCTGCCCCACTTCCCAAGAGATACACTTTATTGTTGGAAACATAGTCCACAAAAGACGCTTCATCGATTACCTCGGCACGGGTTTCCCGGACTTCGTTATAGGTGGCATCGTACACACAGGAATACACCTCCATGCGCCTGGCATCCAACACAGGAATTACCAATTCATCGGGTTTTAAATCCACCTGATGCGCCATGCTTTGCAAGGTTGGAATGGAAATCAAGGGCAAATCCAGCGAAAAACACAATCCCTTTGCCGCAGATACCCCGATTCGGAGTCCTGTATAAGAACCAGGACCCTTACTTATGGCAACGGCATCAAGGTCCGAAAATGACAAAGAAGCCTCTTTCAAGGCTTCTTTTATAAATACATGCAATTGCTCGGAATGCGAATAGTTCGCTGCATTGTTCTCTTTAAGGACAACAACTTCATCATCCTTTGAAATGCTCACAGAGCAATTGGTAGTTGCAGTTTCTAAATTTAATATTATGGCCATAGAGGCCACAAAGATACTAGTTTAATGCAATGGGAATACCAAAATAGAATTCCAAAATTTTCAATCGGAAAATGTAATTGTACTTGGTCCTGATAACATCGGCTTGGGCATTTTCAAGCCTGGCCTGCGCCTGACTAAAGTCAAAGGCATTCATTAACCCAACATCGTAACGCTCCTTCGCATATTCGTAGGACAAACGCCTAGCTTCCAAGGTTTTTTCAGCTGCAATGTAGGCTTTCTCAAAAGTACCTACATCCACATAAGCCTGTTGTATAGTATTTTCCAAGTCGAGCTTATCTTGCTCCAATTGCAATTTTGCTTTCTCTAGACTAATCTTGGATCGTTTAACATTGTTACGGGTACTCCATCCATTAAAAATTGGAACATTTAATTGAGCTCCATAGCTAATACCATCAAAAATCCATAACTGATCGGTAAAATTAGGAGTGTAAGGAACACCGTTTCCATCAGGAATCTGTGTTACATCGGAATAACGTGTACCGTACTGGAAAAAACCGGACAAAGTTGGCAAGTAAGCCCCTTTCGCAATCTTAAGATCTTGCTCGGCCAATTCAACATTGGTTTCGGAGAATTTAATATCGTTTCTAAAACCCAATGCCTTATCAAAAATCACTTTAGGGGAATTATCCAGAATATCGGAAGGTGGAATAGCAAATTCCTCTTCAGCTATATCAAAGTTCTCGTAATCGGTTATCTGCAGCAATTGTGCTAGACCTACTCTTGATATAATCACAAGACTTTCACCATTGATTATTTGTTGCTCCTGATTGGCAGCAGTAGCCTCAATTTCCAAAAGGTCGCCCCTTGGTACAACTCCAGATTCCACCAATTCCTTGGTTCTGATAAGATCCTGTTCCGTAACAGCGTATTGTGCTTTAAAAGTTTTAAGCTGTTCTTTATTGGAAACAACTTGCAAATAGGCATTGGCCACATTCAACCGAATATCGTCCTTTAAATTATCCAAACGGTATTGGTTTGCTATAGCCGTCATTTTGGCCCTGTTCAAGCGGTTTATGTTCCTTAACCCATCAAAAAGGGTTATGTTGGAACTGAACCCAGCATTTACGTTAAAGGCAGTGCTATTTGTTGGGAGGTTGTTTGTTGGATTAATGGAAAAACCTGTGTTACTGGAAGCCGATGTTGACCCATTTAATGTAGGGAGAAGATTTCCCAAGGCATCGGACTTATCAATTTTGGCATTCTCCAGATCCAATTCAAATTGTTCTACGGTCAAATTATTCTCTACTGCATACGTCACACACTCCTCCAGTGTCCATTTACGTACTTGCGCACTGGAAAAGGTTACGGCGAACAACAGTAATACTATCGTTATGCTATGTTTCATTCGTTTTTTGATTTTGGTTTTTAAAATGATTGTCAGCATCGATTAATCTTCGTCAGATTTCTTCTCTAGCTTGTTCCAAACTTTGATTTTATCATCTTCCTCAATGCCAGAAACAATCTCCACATCTATACCATCGCTTACACCCAACTCAAGCTCTCGTCGTTCAAATTCATTTTCACCTACTTCAACTTCCACGTAAGGCTTCTCGGTCTCTTTGTCAAATTGAAGCAAAGCTTCTTTAAGGGACAGTACATCTTTTTTCTCTTCCAAAACAATGGATGCATTGGCACTATAACCAGCCCTAACATAGGAAGTACTGTCACTTTCCTTTACATCAAGGTCACCCTCGATCTTAAACTGAACAGCTCCTTCTTCCTCTACACCCTTAGGCGCAATAAACTTAAGTTTGGCATCAAACTTTTGTGACTCCAATGCACCAAGGCTAATTTCAAGGGGCATTCCCACATTTAGTTTTCCAACTTCGGCTTCGTCAACCTCTCCCTCGAATATCATTTTGGACATGTCGGCAATGGTGGCGATGGTGGTACCCTCGTTAAAGTTGTTACTTTGAATTACCTGATCTCCCTCTTTTACAGGAATCTCGAGAATAGTTCCAGAAACAGTGGCCCTAATATTGGTATTTGCACTAGCTGAACCTCCGGCGGAACCTTTTCTAATAATTTGATAATCGGCCTGGGCATTTTTCAATTCCTGCATGGCCTGCTCATAGGTCAGTTTCAAGTTGTTGAAGTCCTGGTTGGAAATAACCCCTTTATCAAACAAGGTTTTATTCCTATCATATTCCAACTTGGCATTGCTAAGGGCCAATTCGGCATTACGCACCCTACCGGCCGCCTGGTTCAAGGATTGTTCATTGGGAACTACCTTGATCACAGCGATAAGGTCGCCAGATTGTACTCTAACTCCTTCTTCCAAAAGGATTTTATCGATGATACCGGAAATTTGAGGCTTGATGTTGATCTCATCCTCAGGAATAACCTTTCCGGTAACGATTACCTTATTTACGATGTCCTTTCGTTCTGCTGTTTCGGTTTTATACAGCTCTACAGGAGTACTGTTCTGCTTTAAAAAGTAGACTACAGCGGCCAAAATACCAATGACCACTACCCCTATCAATCCGTATTTTACATACTTGTTCATTCTTGCTTATTTGATTTCGTTATTTAAATGTATTGATGATTATTCTTCTCTTAATGCATCTATGGGTTTTATTCTTACAGCTCGGTTTGCCGGTAACAATCCAATGAGTACACTCAGTCCTACCATTAAAACAAACGATATGACAAACTGCGGTACGCTGATCATTGGTTTTACAAACGGAAAATCATCCCCACTGCCCCACATGGCATTCAAAATGGACAATATCCCAACTGCAATGGCAAAACCTACCAAGCCGGCAAATGCGGTCAACACAATAGCTTCCACAACAATCTGACGCTTCACTATTTTGGGTGTTGCCCCCAAGGCCCTTCTCACCCCAATCTCTTGAGTTCGCTCTTTCACAGTAATTAAAAGGATATTACTGATAGCGATTACACCTGCCAATAGGGTAAAGATTCCAACGAAAAATGAAAATCCTTTTAGAACCGTAGTAAACGCAGTGATATTGTTGAATATTTCGGACAGATCAAAGCTACCAATGGCACGCTCGTCATCCGGATGTATATCGTATTTGACCTTTAAAATATCCTTTATTTGTTTTTCAACTACTGGTACAGGGGTACTTTCTTCCACGGCTATGGCCATCCACCCCATTCTATCTCCTGAATTGAATGCTTTTTGGAAAGTGGTAAAGGGAATAAAGACCGCATTTTCACCATCAATATTGATGTTGTTGTTTGGTTTATAAATTCCCACAACCGAGAAATAAATACCATTGATACGGATGTCCTCGCCAATGGCCTTTTCTCCTTTATCAAACAGGAGTTTATAGGTTTCCTCTCCAATAACACATACTTTTTTTGAACTTTCAATATCGGTTTGGTTCAAAAACCTCCCTTCCACCAATTTCTTTTTGGTGATATTGTCTATTTCTGGAAAGTCACCATATACAGCGGACCCACTTGTTTGACCATTTCTGTAAACGGTTACTATTCCCCTGTGGTTCCCCAATTCGATTCGAGGCGCCAATACTTCAATTTCCGGAATCTGTGTTTTGAGAATGTCCGCATCTTCAAGTTTATATCGGATTCTTCTTCCCCGCTCAAAACCTTTATATGGTTCAGAGGTTGATTGTCCCCAAACAAACAAGCTGTTCGAAGCGGTTCCTGCAAAAAGCTTATTGAAGCCATTGCTCATTCCATTGGCCGAACCCAACAACAACACCAAGATGATCATAGCGAAAATCACACCCAGCATGGTCAGGAAAGTCCTTAGCATATTCTTGCCCAGGGTATGAAAAATTTCTATCCACAAGTCTTTATCAAATAACCACATAACTATTTATCACTTAGTGCAACAATGGGTTTAACATTTGCAGCTTTCATAGCGGGCAGCAAGCCCGCCAGTACTCCTGCAATCACCAAAACAATGGTGGCCGTGACCACCACCGAAAGGCTCACGGATGGATTGCTAAAGGCCGGTGTCTGAATGGTAGGGCCTATCGCGGCCAAAATCATCCAAGCGAACAACAATCCTACAAAACCTGAAATTGCCGTAATAAAAACCGACTCCAATAGTACCAAGTTCACAATTTGACTAGGTCTTGCACCAAGGGCTTTTCGGATTCCGATTTCTTTGGTTCTCTCCTTGATGGTAAATACCATGATATTACCAATGCCCACAATACCAGCAATGAGTATCAAAAATCCAACACCGATACCAACCCCCTTTAAAACAGCCGTAAAACTGCTAATGTTGTCGAAAGCCTCTGCGTAATTGAATATGTAAAGGCCGGATTGATCGTCCGGGTCAATTTTATGGCGACGCTTCATTAAATCCTCCAACCTGCCCGAAAACTCCAATGACGTAGAAATGTCATAGGTTGGGTTATAGGTCAAAGCAATCATATTGATATTGTTGGTGTTCCCGTAAATTCGCTGATAGGTACTTATGGGAGCATATATTCTTCTTTCGGCATTGTCGTCCCCATCATCCGTAAAGATTCCGATGACCCTAAATGGCAATCCATTGAATTCGACAAATTTCCCCAAAGGCTCTTCATCTTTAAAAAGGTCCTCTGCCACTTTTCTACCGATAACGGCAACTTTGGCCTTATTAATTATATCCGCCTCGTTGATATACCTACCGGAAACCACCAATGTTTTTTCAATCGCCTGATGGTCGGGGTGTACAGCTTGCACAGAATAAGAACCTGTCTCATCCTTGTACCTTGCCGTTGCATTGGCGTAATACCTTGCACTTATATACTCAACATCCTCTGGAAAGCTTTGGGTGATGTATTCCAAATCATCGTTCTCCAATTGGATTCGTCTACCTTCCTCAAAACCACCATAGGCTTTGGAAGTGGTTCCTGGACGAACAAAGATGGAATTGGTGGCGTCATCGTTGAACTGGTTGTAAAAACCATTTTCCATACCATTCACAGAAGCAAGGAGCATTACCAATATAAAGATGGCCCACCCCACCGAGAAACCTGTTAAAAAGGTTCTGAGCTTATTGGTCTTAAGCGTATTGAATATTTCCTGCCAAACGTCGCGATCAAACATACTGTTCCGCTCTTACTTGTTCGATTTTTTTATCTTCCACGATAACACCATCCTTTAAGTGTACTATTCGTTTGCACATGTGGGCAATATCCTCTTCGTGGGTAACCACCAAAATGGTGTTGCCATCATCATTGATTTTTTGGATAAGGTCCATTACCTCATAAGAAGTTGTACTGTCCAATGCACCGGTCGGCTCATCTGCCAAAAGAACCTTTGGTTCCGCAGCCATGGCCCTTGCAATGGCCACCCTTTGTTTTTGCCCCCCGGAAAGCTCACTAGGCAAATGATCGGCCCATGGTTTTAAGCCAACTCTTTCCAAATATTTCAAGGCTTTTTCTTGGCGTTCCTTTCTAGGTACCTTTTGGTAATACAATGGAAGCGCCACATTCTCTAGGGCACTTTTATAATTTATAAGGTTGAAGGATTGGAAAATGAATCCCAAAAACTTGTTTCTGTACTGGGCCGCTTTGGTTTCGCTCAGGTTCTTGATCGGTACACCATCCAAAGTATACTCACCGGAATCTGCACCATCCAACATTCCTAAAATGTTCAATAAGGTAGATTTTCCTGATCCTGAAGACCCCATAATGGCGACAAGCTCTCCTTCTTCCACTTTAAAATTTATCCCTTTTAAAACATGAAGGACATTACTCCCCATTTTATAGGATTTATGAAGATCTTTGATTTCTATCATGATTGGTAATGTTAGCTATCTTACTTTTACCTCTGCTAGTAAGACATATAAGTTGTTAAAATGTTACAAGAATTTTTACTTTTTTTTCTGAAAGGCATTATTTACTGACTATTCCTCAGCTAGCGCGTTCCAAACCTTTACCTTGTCGGTCGCCGCAATACCGGACTTTACCTCTACAAAGATACCATCGCTAACCCCTAATTCAACGTCTTTTCGTTCAAACTGTTGATCAGCGGTTTCCACCTCCACAAAGGGCTTTTTACTGTCATCATCAAACTGCACCAAAGCTTCCTTGACAGCCAAAACGCTATCGGCTCTTTCCAAAATAATAGAGGCATTTGCACTAAGTCCAGCTCTAATGAAAACCGTATCGTTCTTTTTCAAGGTTCCTTTGATCTCAAATTGAATGGCCCCATTTTCTTCTTTCCCCTTAGGGGCGATGTAATCCAGAACCGCATTAAAAACATGGTTTTCAATAGCGCCAACGGTAATTTCCAAGGGCAGGTCTTCCTTAATTTTACCCACTTCGGATTCATCCACTTTTCCTTCAAAGATCATCTTGTCCACATCTGCAATAGCAGCGATCGTGGTCCCTTCGTTAAAGGTGTTGCTCTCAATCACTTGGTTACCGACCTCAACGGGCACTTCCAAAACCATTCCGCTAACGGTGGCCTTGATCAAGGTGTTGGCAGAACTGCTCAGGCCACTTGTAGTACCTGTTTTCACAATATCGTAGCGTTTGTTCGCCGCAGCAAAGGCCTGCTTTGCCTGGTCATAAGAAACTTGGGCACGCTCCAAATCTGTTTTGGGAATCACCCCTTTTCCAAATAGCGTTGATTGTCGTTCGTAATTACGCTTTTGATCATCCAAATTTATCTTCGCCTCATCAATTGCATTTCGTGCATCGTTAAGGGCAGATAAGTTGGGCACAACTTTTATTTTGGCCAATAGGTCGCCAGATTTTACGTAATCACCCCCCTCTACATATATTTCCTCTATTACCCCAGATATGTTGGGCTTGATCAACACTTCTTCCAAAGGTAGAATACTCCCAGTTGCCACTGCCTTTTTTACTATGGTTTGAGTGGAAGGAGTTTCTGTTTGATATACTACCGGGTCTTCAGAATTTTTCTGGTACAGGTAGTACATGGAGCCACCGAACACTATTACGATGAGCAACAAGATGACAATGGTTACCGATTTTTTCATTTTAATTACTGTTAATTGATTGATTCTTATACACTATTCCGTTCGCAATGCTTCAATGGGCCTAACGCGTATTGCGCTTTGTGCAGGAATAAATCCAGCCAAAAGGCCCGATACCATTAATATGGTCAATGCTCCCGTTACCACACCTACACTTACACTTGGACTCATGAACATGTCCACTGGCCCCACACTATCCAACAAGGAATTGATTCCAAAAATGACCAATGACCCAAATATGATTCCCACCATACCTGAAATCAAGGTCAGGAAAATGGATTCCATCAAAATTTGTTTTTTTATGGACCAAGGCTGCTCACCAAGAGCCCTTCGAATACCAATTTCCTTGGTACGCTCCTTTACAACAATCAGCATAATATTACTTACCCCGATAATACCGGAAAGCAGCACCATAATACCAACGATATAAGCCACTCCTTTTAATGCGCCAAAAAGACTTTCGACACGGTTATATTGTTCGTACAGATCAAAATATCCTATGGCTCGCGTGTCTTCTGGGTGAACTTTGTGACGCGTTTTCATTACGTCCACAATTTTATCTTTAAGCCGCGATATGGAACTACCATCGTTCGCGGTAATGGCCATCCAACCTACATCTTCACCTCTATTGAATGCTTGAGAGAAAGAGGTGAATGGCACAAATATTTCCTTTTGGCCTTCTTCGCCCCCACCACTATTGTTCTTTTTATACGTTCCAATGACCATAAAGTTCACCCCTTGTATTTTAATATAGGTTCCAAGGGCATCCTCATCCTTGTCGTACAGGTCATTTTTTACGCCTTGGCCAATAATGGCCACTTTTCTTTTCTCCCTGATGTCGTTATAGTTTAAAAACCTACCCGAAGTGACCGCCATGGGATCCTGGTTGATAATCTCGGGGTAATCACCATATACATTGTAGGCTCCGGTACGTATGCCGCGCACTACATTATTGTTGCCACCAAAACCACCCAGTTGATTACGAGGTGAAATAAACCGAAGGTTGGGAACATTATCGCGCAACGCCTCAACATCATCTATCTTAAACTCAAATCTTCGTCCTTTGGGCAAGCCTTCATAGCCTTTGGTAGTGGCTCTGGTCCACATAAACATAGTGTTGGTGGCTATATTCCCAAAATCCTGTTTAATACCATTTTCCAATCCTTTGCCCGCAGCCAAAAGGACAATCAAAATAAAGATCCCCCAACAGACACCAAAAGCCGTAAAGATGGTACGCCACACATTGGTAGTAAGTACTTCTATAATTTCCCGCCATCTATCTTTATTGAACATATCAGCTATAGGTTATTCATCTCTAAGGGATTCTATCACTTTAAACTTTGCTGCTCTGTAGGCAGGTACAAAACCCGCAAGGGTTCCTGCGACTATCAAAACAATTACGGTGGAAAAGGCTACATTGAAATTTACAGAGGGGTTCATAATATAATCCACTTCAATATTTGGACCTACTATTTCCAAAAGGGCCATACTAAATATAAGTCCACCAAATCCCGAGATTGCAGTTACAAAAATGGCCTCGTGAAGGATCATGGCGATAATGGACCATGGTTTCGCACCCAGGGCTTTTCTAATTCCTATTTCGCGGGTACGCTCCTTCACCACGATCATCATAATATTGCTTACCCCTACTACTCCAGCTATGATGGTACAAACCCCAACAAACCAAAAAAACAGTTTTATATTGTTGGTAAGACCATAGTAACGTTTTGCCTCTTCCATGGCACTCCAGACCTCTATGGCTCCCGTATCATCTGGAGCAATGGTGTGGGTTTGTTGTAAATATTGTCGAAGCCCATTTTTAAAATTGATAGCCTGTGCAACGGCTTTATCAAAGTTTTCCACGGGAGGCAAGGTAAAGGACAGGTTGTTCACCCTATTTCCCCCATTGAAGGTTCTTTGAGCAGTTGTGATTGGGATGTAAATACGCTCTTCTTCACGGTCCTCCATTTCCTTGTAAACCCCAATTATCTTGAAGGGTATTCCAGAGATATCTATAAACTCACCAATTGGAGTTTCCACTTCACCAAATACATCTTTTTTAATTTTGTTCCCTATTATAGCGACCTTCCCATTGGAAGTTTCATCTTGGTAATTAATGAATCTTCCTTCCACCATATTGGCATTTTCTATAAACTGAAAATCGGAAGCTACACCTTGAACCCCATAGATCAGGGCTTCCTTTCCATAATTGACACTGACACCTCGAACAAATATCCTGGCGGAACCATATTCAATATCATCATCGAACATGGCGCTTGCCTTACTATAGTTTTCATTAACGAGTTGAATACGCCTTCCTGGATTAAGCCCTTTGTATTCCTTAGAGGTAACTCCTGGCCAAACCCATACGCTGGTAGATGCATCTTGTTTGAACTCATGCTCAATACCATTGCGCATGCCTTGTCCAAATCCCAGTAGAATAACCAAAATAAAAATACCCGAGGCAACGGATAGCCCGGTTAAAAAAGTGCGGAGTTTGTTCTTTCGTATGGTGTCAAATATCTCTTGCCACCTTTCCAGGTCGAACATGGGTTAGCGATTTTGATTGATGAGTAACGCAAGCGTTCACTTATAAGACAATAAAATCCACTAAATGTTACAGTTGAAGGCAAAAAATACAGTCCTAACCTCTCATTTTTCTGTAAATGAAGTAAAATAGCCCGGCCACAAGAACATATGGCACAGCCATTAGGTAAACAATTCCATTATTGATGGCTTCGGCAGTTTTTCCATCAGATTCGCTTTCGACCACAGCTCGGCACATGGCGCATTGGGCCTCTGATACTGTTGGAAGCACCAAAAAAACGATTAGTATGATCAAGAATCTTGTTTTCATGGAAAATTAATATGGATAATATGGCGAAATCATAATGTAGACCAAAACTCCGGTGATGGCAACATACAACCAGATGGGGAAAGTATACTTGGCCCATTGCCGATGACTTTCAAAATCGTCCAAATAAACTTTTGAATAAGTGATCAACACCAAAGGAATCACCGAAATGGATAGCACAATGTGCGTCATCAAAATAAAATAATAAATGAACTTAATGGGACCTTCACCACCAAAAATGGTAGTTTCCGATGTCATATGATAGGCCACATACATCACTAAAAATAATACCGAGAGTATAATGTTTGTGGTCATTAACCTTTGATGTATCCGTTGTCGCCCTCTTTTTATGGCAACCACGGCAGCAATCAATAAAATCGCGGTAAGACCATTTATTCCTGCATATATGGGTGGTAAAAAAGACAGTGGTTTCGCGTTTGGAATCTTATAACCAAACAACAAGGCCACTACTAAAGGTATTGCAATGGAAATTACGGTTATCAACTTGTTAAACCGCTTTTCTTTTAATGTAACTTCCTCCATTATTCTGCCAATAATTTTTTTATGTCCTCTTTTAATATGGTAATCTGTTGGGTCTCTCCATCAGAATTTACCCCTTGTTCTTCTGTAATTGTTCCGCGATAGTAAATTAGCGGGTTACCAAATTCATCTTCACGTGAGCGAATATACCCATTTTTATCAACCAACGCGAACATACCGGAATGCTCAAATCCACCTGGAGAGTCCTCATCTTCACTGGCAAAGATGTAAAAACCTTGTTGTGCCAATTCATATATTTTCTCTTGGTCACCCGTCATTAGATGCCAATCTTCGTCCGTAATCCCGTATTTAGCAGCATACTCGGTCAATACGGATGGAGTATCATATCGTGGGTTGATCGTGAAAGAGGCCACACCGAAATCGTCGTCCCCTTTAAAGATCTCTTGCAGCTCTACCAGATTTTTGGTCATTATGGGGCATATGGTGGGGCAAGTAGTGAAGAAGAAATCGACCACGTAGACTTTCCCCAGGTAATCTTCATTGGTAATCAAAACACTATCCTGATCATAAAATGAAAAGTTGGGTACTTTTCGTTTTTCCCCTTGGTTCACTACAAAACCTACTTTGACATCCCGGGAACCAACACTCATACGGTCATTTTCCACAACGGAACCTCCTTTGACCCTTTTTGTAATTTCGTAGACTGCAAAAATTCCAAAAATCAGAATAATCGCAGATACCCAAATGTAGGTATGCTTTTTCTTATTATTTGCTCCTGTCGGCATTGTTCTTTTTTAAAGCTAAACGGTATTCGGCCAAGATTATCTTAACATCATCTACCATTTTATTGTTCAGTTCTGCAACAGATGAGGTGTCGAAACCGTACTTTATCCCCTCATCCTCGTCATCTGTCCTTCCACGAAGGCTCAGGTCTTTATCAATTATAAAAACATTGGGGGTAGCTAGGTCGGCATCCAATTCCAAATTGGTTTGCAATGATGAGAAAAATGATTTTATTTCACTCTCCGAACCATAGGCAAAGTGCCATTTGTCAACATTAGATAGTTTGCCCAATTCACGCTTCAACTCCTCCACCTGCTCCTCGTTACCTTTAGGCACCACCATAATCATCTGAAAATCGTTGAACTCACCAAATCTTTTATAAATCTTTTGGTTGAGGTTGAATGCGTTGCCCTGCATTTCGTCCACATTGTTCCCTAAAAAACCTAAAATGGTAATTTTGTTTTTAAGTTGGACGCTAGGATCCATTTTAGAGACTTCCGAAACATTCTCGCTAAGTATGGGCAATCGTCCAAAATTATTTACCCCGGAGGCGAAAAACAAGTATACCACCACAGGAAGGATAAACAGGACACCTAATACGATTTTCTTTTTCATAATTTTTTAAACCGTACAAAAATAAAAAAAGACGGTTGGAAAACCGTCTTTTAAATTTGTTAAATGCTCTCTAGGATCTTAGAAGTCCCAAGTTATGAAACCATCGCTGTATACATTATAAATGTAATCTGCTTCAAAAAGCAAAATAAATATCAAATAACAGATCAGGAATACGGGGGTCCAAACAATCACCCTTCGTAAAGAGGTTTTCTCATCTCTCAAGTGCATAAAGTCCCATGCGATATAATAAGCCTTGACCAAGGTTAAAATAATGAAGATCCAGTTCAACAATTTCATGCCCAAAAAGTAACTATGGGTCAAAAACCTTGGTTTAACAATACCTAAGGCAACTTCTACGGTTGTTACTATGGATAGAAAGATAAGTACGCCCCAAATTTTTTGGGTGTTCGACTTAAACTTTAAAAGTCCTCTAAAAATCTCAAGTTTATGTTCGTGTGCCATTTATAGTCAATGTTTTTATACCAAATAAAAGAATGTAAATACAAATACCCATACCAAATCCACAAAGTGCCAGTACAGTCCAACTTTTTCCACCATTTCGTAATGACCTCTACGCTCGTAAGTGCCAAGAATCACATTAAAGAATATAATAATGTTGATCACCACACCCGAGAATACGTGGAACCCGTGAAATCCTGTGATAAAGAAAAAGAAATCCGCGAACAATCGATGACCGTATTCGTTATGTACAAGGTTTGCTCCCTCAACTACTTGATTGCCTTTCAAAATTTTCGCCAAGGATTGTTTTCTGTCCAGAAGGGTTTTTTCGCCTTCTTCATTAAGTTGTTCCGTACGGATAAGAATATTTGGTGTTGCTTTAAAGCCTTCAACAACTTCATTTAAAGAATAAGAGGTTCTGGATCCCTCTGATTGGAACCAAATACCTTCACTTGATTGGTGTTTCACCCTTTCTTCTGGCAGAGTTTCGGCAAAATCGGCCAAAGCGGCTCTTTTTCCTGTTTCGGCATTTACAAACTGAAGGATTCTACCAGAGTTGGTCTCAACTGCCCCATAATCTCCTTTGATAAAAGTTGCCCATTCCCAAGCCTGTGAGCCAACGAAGATGGCACCTCCAATAATGGTAAGAAACATATAAAGGATAACACCTTTTTGTTTCATTTTATGACCTGCATCCACCGCTAACACCATGGTTACAGAGGACATAATCAAAATAAAGGTCATAAATGCCACATAGTACATAGGCGCTTCGACACCGTGCAAGAACGGAAAGTGGGTAAACACTTCATCGGCTATGGGCCAAAGTTCTATGAACTTAAATCTTGAGAAACCATAGGCTACCAAAAACCCGGAAAAGGTCAAGGCATCCGACATGATAAAAAACCACATCATCATTTTTCCATAGCTAGCGCCCAGAGGTCTATTTCCACCACCCCAAACGCTGTCTTCTGTACCGGTACTTACCGTTGCATCCATAAAAAAGGTCGTTTTATTAAAACTTTCACAAATTTACATTTTTTGATGTATTGTAAAAGACAAAGTTGAATGAAAACTGCTTCAATCAAATTTTATTTCACGAAATACATAAATAGAATTAAATATACCCAAAGAAAATCCAGAAAATGCCAAAAAGTAGCTCCTAGTTCCATGCCCAACATATTGTCGGGGGTATATTTATTTCCAAGCTGCCTTACCAACACCACCAAAAGGGATATCAATCCTGCCACTACGTGGGCGATGTGCACAGCTGCAATCAAAAATACGTAGGACATTTTTATATTGCTAGTGGGACCGGTAAAATAATATCCATTCTCCAACATTTGGGAGAACCCCACAAATTGCAATGATATAAATGTGATACCAAGCGCTAAGGTTACCAACAAAAATATAGTCCCCATTTTTTGATCGTTCTTGGCCACTGATCGTTTTGCAATTAAATAGGTGACACTGCTCAAAATAATCATGGCAGTACTGATAAAGAACGCACTTGGCAATTCCAAATCGCTCACCCAATCTTCTCGCTTGCTACTAACAATATAGGCACTGGTCCAACCGGCAAAGCCCATAATCAAACTCACAATACCGAACCAGAGCATCATTTTTTTTGCCCTTCTGTTCTTTTCCTCTACTGTTCCTTGGGTTAAATCCATTTTTAGCTTATAAACTTATCTATTACGTATACTACTTGAATCAATGATATGTAGGTGACACTGGCCAACATCAACTTACGTGCTGAAGGGTTGTCCCTGTTTTCGTATAATTTAAAGGCGAAAAATAGCATCACCAGACCAGACAACAATACAATTGCCGCCGCTGGAATGGAAAGGTGCAATCTTCCTGTAAAACCAAATACTGGAATAATGGAGATTACGATCATCCAAATGGTATATAAAATAATCTGTATTGCAGTCCCCTTATCTTTTTTACCGGTAGGCAACATTTTAAAACCTGCTTGCTTGTAATCTTCATCCAACATCCAACCCAGCGCCCAAAAGTGGGGAAACTGCCAAAAAAATTGGATCATAAACAAGGTTCCCGGTTCTATTCCAAAATCATCGGTTGCGGCCACCCAACCTAACATAAAAGGAATGGCTCCAGGAAAAGCCCCAACGAAAACCGATAATGGGGACTTTGTTTTTAAAGGTGTATAAACACTGGTGTATAAAAATATTGAAATGGCACCGAACATAGCAGTTTTTGGACTAAGGGCCAATAGCGACAGTACTCCCAAAACCGTAAGGGTTACAGCAATGATCAAAGCCGTTTTCACGGACATCCTTCCCGAGGGAATCGGTCTGTTTCGGGTACGCTTCATCAAAGCGTCCAAATCCTTTTCTATAATTTGATTGTATGCGTTCGATGCACCCACCATACAATAACCTCCGAACATCAACAACAACACGGATACTACTTCAATTTGGTAAGCTCCAAGAAAATACCCTGCAATGGAAGAGAACACCACGCTAACAGCCAATTTGGCTTTGGTTATTTCCTTAAAATCAGTAAATAGTAAGGATAGGGTATTATTTTTTACGGAACCTACGGCAGATTTCATCCACATCTTTATTGGCTGGCAAAGATAACGCCGTCGTATATCTTTTGCAACCAAAGCTAAAGTTTTATGATTCTTTGAGTTAAATACATAAAAAAAGCCCTGACGTTTCCATCAGGGCTTTTCCCATTCCTGCCTCGACAGGAATAATATATATCTTCTTACTGAAGCTTAAATGTAATCGGAATACTGAAAGGAACCTTTACGGGTCTACCCCTTTGTTTTCCAGGAGTCATTTTAGGCAATTTTTGGATGATTCTCATTGCCTCAGCTTCCAAGTTCTTGTCCGGTCCGCGCATTCTAATATTCCCGATACTTCCATCTTTCTGGATAACGAAAATTACACTTACCCTACCTTGAACTCCCATTTCTTGGGCAATTTCTGGGTAACGGAAGTTTTTACGGATATGCTTCTGCATCATTTCTTGGAAACAAGCTTTTTTGTCGCTGGCTCCTTCACAACCAGGGAATACTGGAACGTCCTCGATAACGGCGAAAGGTACACTAATGTCCTCCTCAACCTCTTCCACTTCAACTTCCTCGATTTCGATTACCTCTTCCTCTTGGCTAGTTTCCGTAGACTCGATCACGGTCTCTTCCACTTCTTCTTCATCCTCTACAACCTCGATAACTTCGGGGGCAGCAGGTGGCGGCGGTGGCGGTGGAGTCTTAATTTGCTCGGTCATTGGTACTTCTTCATCCAATTGATCTTCAACATTCATAGAGATGTCATAATCATTGACCTTATCATATTTTTTCCACTCCATGGCGCCGTAGACCAAAGCCAAAACAGCTGCTAATCCTATAACAAAATACAGGGCACTGTTTCTTCCTACGTCTGCTTTCGGGTTCTTTTTTGGTTCCATCCTTTTTCTCCTTTTCTAAATTTAGTGTTTGCTAATTTAATTATTAATTGGTTAAATAAACAATTAAAATTTCCATTTTAACGGGTTTTTCTTAGAAAAAACCC
>NZ_CAMYIC010000040.1 GCF_947258355.1 uncultured Allomuricauda sp. | reverse complement strand
ATTAAACCTATTTTTGCACACGAAATTGAACAAGATTAACAATGAATTACGATTTCCGCGAGATTGAGGCCAAATGGCAGAAGTATTGGGCAGAAAATGAAACTTTTAAGGCATCCAACGATTCCGACAAACCTAAATTTTATGCATTGTCGATGTTCCCTTACCCATCTGGGGCAGGATTGCACGTAGGGCACCCACTGGGCTACATTGCCACGGACATCTATTCGCGTTACAAAAGACATAAAGGATTCAATGTATTGCACCCGATGGGCTACGATTCCTTCGGATTGCCTGCGGAGCAATATGCGATTCAAACAGGGCAACACCCGGCCATTACCACGGAGAACAACATCAACCGGTATCGCGAGCAGTTGGACCAACTTGGTTTTTCTTTTGATTGGAGCCGCGAAGTTCGTACCTCTAACCCGCAATATTATAAATGGACACAATGGATTTTTATTCAATTGTTCAATGCGTGGTACAATAAGAAGTCGGACAAAGCGGAAAACATTTCCAGTTTAATCTCCATTTTTGAAAAAGAAGGAAATGCCAATGTTGAAGCCGCTTGTGATGATGATGTCCCAAGTTTTGATGCTGCAACTTGGAATGGGTATTCCGACACCGAAAAGCAAGAGATCCTTCTTAAATACAGATTGACCTATTTGGCGGATACCGAAGTGAACTGGTGTCCCGCCTTGGGAACCGTTTTGGCCAATGATGAAATCGTGAACGGTGTTTCCGAGCGTGGAGGTCATCCCGTGGTTCGCAAAAAAATGACGCAATGGAGTATGCGTATCACCGCATATGCACAACGTTTGTTGGACGGATTGGACAAAATAGATTGGCCTCAGCCGTTAAAAGATTCCCAGACCAACTGGATTGGACGTTCAGTGGGCGCATCGGTGACCTTTAATATAAAAGGCGAGGAAGATACCATTGAGGTTTTCACCACCCGCCCCGATACCATTTTCGGAGTAAGCTTTATGACCTTGGCTCCTGAACACGAATTGGTGGCCAAGATTACGACCCCAGAACAAAAAGCCGAGGTTGATGCGTACGTGGAAGCTACGGCAAAGCGTTCCGAACGTGATCGTATGGCTGATGTAAAAACCATTTCCGGGGTGTTTACGGGAGCTTATGCAGAGCATCCGTTTACCAAGGAACCTATCCCAATTTGGATTGGCGACTACGTGTTGGCCAGTTATGGAACAGGAGCTGTAATGGCCGTGCCCTGTGGCGACCAACGTGATTATGACTTTGCAAAACATTACAATATAGACATCCCCAACATTTTTGAAGGGGTGGATATTTCTGAAGAAGCATTTGCAGATAAGGAAACTACGGTAATCGCCAATTCTGATTTTCTAAATGGACTTTCTTATTCCGATGCCATGAAGAAAGCCATTGCCGAATTGGAGAAGATTGGTCATGGCGAAGGAAAAGTGAATTACCGTTTGCGCGATGCCGTATTTAGCCGTCAGCGGTACTGGGGAGAGCCTTTCCCAGTGTATTACGTGGATGGCATGCCGCAAATGATCGATTTGGAGCATTTGCCCCTGCAATTGCCCGAAGTTGAAAAATACCTCCCCACCGAAACAGGCGAGCCACCACTGGGTAATGCCACCGAGTGGGCATGGGACACTGATAAAAATGAAGTCGTTTCCAATGATCTAATTGACCATAAAACCGTTTTTCCTTTGGAATTGAACACCATGCCGGGTTGGGCTGGAAGTTCCCAATACTTTAACAGGTATATGGATCCACGGAATGATGACGCTATTTTCTCTCCAGAAGCCATCAACTATTGGCAAGATGTGGACTTATATATAGGAGGTAGCGAACACGCTACGGGCCACTTATTGTATTCCCGTTTTTGGCAGAAGTTTATGTTTGATATGGGTTATGTGCCCAAAGACGAGTTTGCCCAAAAGTTGATCAACCAGGGGATGATTACGGGGACGAGTGCTTTTGTATATTTTACATATTACTCGGTATTAGAAAAGGGTGTGACAGATGAAGCACTTGTGGACAAGAAATTTATTTTCATCTCAAAAGAACTATATAAAAAATCACTTTATGAAAGTGATAATGATTTGATTCTGCTTGTAAAGTCTCACATTGATTCAGAGTTATTAAATAGAATTGAGAATGATGAGTTGATTTTGATTACTCCATTAAATTCTGTTCATGCTGATGTTTCTTTGGTAAATGCATCCGATGAATTGGATGTGGAAGCATTCAAACAATGGCAACCGGAATATAAAGATGCTGAATTCATTCTTGAAGATGGAAAGTACATTGTAGGCCGAGAAGTGGAAAAAATGTCCAAATCCAAATACAATGTCGTTAACCCAGATGCCATTTGTGAGGAGTACGGGGCAGATTCCCTTCGTTTGTACGAAATGTTCCTCGGACCACTGGAGCAATCCAAGCCTTGGAACACGGCAGGTATTACTGGTGTACATTCTTTCTTAAAGAAACTTTGGAAGTTGTATGCAACTATTGAGGATAAGGAGCCTACAGCGGACAATCTCAAAACGCTGCACAAGACCATCAAAAAGGTAGAGGAGGACGTTGAGAACTTCTCGTTCAATACTTCGGTCTCTACCTTTATGATCTGTGTCAACGAGTTGACATCACAAAAATGTACTAGCAAAGCTATTTTGGAACCTTTGGCTATTTTGGTGTCCCCTTATGCACCTCACATTGCCGAAGAGCTTTGGAGTCGTTTGGGTCATTCAGAGTCCATAGCCGAAGCACCTTTCCCAAAGTTTGAGGAAAAGTACTTGGTGGAGAGCAGTAAGGAGTATCCGATATCGTTCAACGGGAAAATGCGTTTCAAATTGGAGTTACCATTGGATATGAGCAAGGAGGATATTGAAGCTGCCGTTTTGGCTCACGAAAAAACAAAAGAGCAACTACAGGGTCGTGACCCTAAAAAGGTAATCGTGGTACCTGGAAAGATTGTGAATATCGTAGGATAGTCTCAAAACAGGATTATTAGCCGAATTATTTAAGAATTTTATAGGAATACCCCTAAAAAGCATGCCGATCGGCATGCTTTTTTTGTTTTTATCGATTTATACCCCTAAAAAAGTAGGGGTACTATAGTTAAAACAACTAAAAAATTATTTTACCCCCATTAAAATGGGGGTTTAAATGTTAAAAAATGGTTATTTCGACTATTTACCCCTACTTTTTGTCGAGTATTTGTGTTTTTATTTAAAAATTTTGTTCAAATTTGGATCCAGAAACCATTAAACGCAACATTATGACTGTTGGGATACCTAAAGAAATCAAGAACAACGAAAGCCGGGTTGGTATGACGCCTGCCGGTGTATTTGAATTGGTAAAGAACAACCATACCGTATATGTGCAATCCGGCGCAGGTGAGGGCAGTGGTTTTTTCAATCAGGATTACCAACAGGCCGGGGCCACTATTTTGGATACTATCGGTCAGGTATATGCCATGAGCGATATGATCGTAAAGGTAAAAGAGCCAATCGCTGAGGAGTATAATTTAATTCAGGAAGGACAGATTGTGTTTACGTACTTCCATTTTGCATCGAGCGAAGCTTTGACCAAGGCCATGATCAAAAGCAAAGCTATTTGTATTGCTTATGAAACCGTTGAAGATGAAGATGGAACATTGCCACTGCTTACGCCAATGTCCGAAGTTGCAGGTAGAATGGCGATTCAGCAAGGCGCCAAGTATTTGGAAAAGCCTGTAAAAGGAAAAGGAGTGCTATTGGGGGGAGTTCCAGGAGTGTCTCCGGGACGGGTTTTGGTCCTTGGAGCGGGTACCGTTGGTATTCAGGCTGCTAAAATGGCAGCAGGATTGGGTGCTCAAGTAACCATTTTGGATGTGAACATGAAACGTCTAAGATATGTCAACGACATTATGCCAAGCCATGTGGTAACTGGTTTTTCCAACGAGTTCAATATCAGAAAACATATAAAAACAAACGATTTAATTATCGGTGGAGTCCTTTTAAAAGGAGCAAAAGCCCCTAATTTGATTACTAGGGACATGCTCAAGGAGATGCATCCGGGAACCGTTATAGTCGATGTAGCGGTAGACCAGGGAGGATGTGTGGAAACCACCAAACCAACAACCCATGAGGACCCCATATTTATAATTGATGATGTGGTCCATTACTGTGTAGCCAATATGCCAGGGGCAGTGCCTTATACTTCTACTGTTGCCTTGACGAATGTAACACTGCCCTATGTGCTAAAATTGGCCAATATGGGATGGAGAAGCGCCTGCAAATTGGACAGATCTTTGGAGAAAGGATTGAATGTGATCGAGGGTGAAGTGGTTTACAAAGAAATCGCCGAAACCTTTCAATTGGAGCCGGTATTGGTTTAATACACTAACATTTTGACAGTTAAATAACCCTGCTGATATTTGGCGGGGTTTTTGCTTTTATGTGGTATATTTATATTCATATAAAGAGAAAAAGCTATGATGACATATTATATATTGATCGGGGGAATTGCTCTGGTCAGCTGGTTGGTAAGCAACCAATTAAAAAGCAAGTTCAAAAAATATTCCAAGGTCCACCTAAGAAATGGTATGAGCGGTGCGGAGATAGCTCAGAAAATGTTGGATGACCATGGAATTAGGGATGTGAAGGTGATTTCAACACCAGGAATGCTCACGGACCACTATAACCCAAAAAACAAAACGGTCAACCTGAGTGAAGGCGTGTATAATCAACGAAACGCCTCTGCAGCAGCAGTGGCTGCACACGAATGCGGGCACGCGGTTCAGCATGCCCAGGCCTATGAATGGCTGACCATGCGCTCCAAATTGGTTCCCGTGGTAAGTGTCACTTCAGGGATGTCCACATGGGTGGTATTTGGTGGTATTATGCTGATGGCGGTAACAGGTGTTGCTGGTGGCATCGGTTTTTATATCGCGGTAGCTGGATTGATTATGATGGGGTTTGCAACCTTGTTCAGTTTTATCACCCTGCCAGTGGAATACGATGCCAGTAAAAGAGCATTGGTATGGCTAAAACAGAAGAATATGGTAACCCAGGAAGAATATTCCGGTGCAGAAGATGCCCTGAAGTGGGCAGCAAGAACTTATTTGGTAGCGGCACTAGGTGCTTTGGCCTCCTTGTTGTATTGGGCACTCCAAGTATTTGGGGGAAGAGATTAAGAATCATAAAATTATGAAAAAAAGGGAGCCAATCGGCTCCCTTTTTATATTTACGAATGCATTGTTTTATTCAATCCAATTGGCAACTTGATTGTCGATCATTTGAAGACCTACACCTTCAGTGCCAGTAACTTCGATCATATCCAGAATGTCCCTGATCGTGTTTTCTTCTTCAACCTGTTCCATAACAAACCAGTCCAAAAAGCGTTCAGTGGCAATATCACCGGTTTCCCTAGCTTTTTTCACAATATTGTGGATGGATTTTGTCACTTTTACCTCATGTTCCAAAGTGGATTCAAAAACATCGGTGATAGAGGAGTAATCATGGTTGATGTCGGTAATTTCCGGCGAAATTGGGTTGCCTCCGGTATCCACTAAAAAGTTAAAAATCTTCATCATATGCTCACGTTCTTCCTCTGCCTGTTTAAAGAAAAACTTGGCACTGGTAAAAAAGCCGTTTTGCTCACACCACGATGCCATGGCCAAATAGGTGGCAGATGCATGAGCTTCCATTTTTATTTGTCCGTTGAGCAGATCCATGGATTCCACTTTAATGCTCATACTTTGTCTTGCAATATCTTTCATTGTATATAATACTTGTGTGATTGTCTTATAAAGTTACAGAATTTAATCTGTTTGCACTGTGCGTTCCTATAATTTAGAAGTCAACTAAGACTGGATTAAATTAAGGTTGATTACCGGGTAAGTTCGACGGATCTAACGGAAAGGCCTATCTCCATAAAACCGTTTTCAATAAGGTTTTTAAGATCCAGTACTTCCAGTGTGTTGAGGATAAAGAGGTGCGCTTTGTTACAGAGCATCAAAACCTCAAATCCATGACTGTTCAAATCACTGTCAAAGTGATCTTCAATGTTGATGTTCATCACTTTATGACGTAGAGAAAGTAATTGGCACAAGGACATGCGGACTGTTTTGTTACCGAAATCAATATAAAAACAGCGCTCATCGATGGCCTGATATAGGGTGTAATATGTAGATTGAAATATTACATTCATGGGTCAAATGTAATATTTATTTAGATTCAATACAAATATCAAATCTGTATTTGGCGATCGATCTGTTGGTTCAGGGATATAAAGGTTTCGGTACGGGAAACCCCTTCAATTTGCTGTATTTTTTTGTTGAGAACTTGCATTAAGTGCTCGTTGTCCCTGCATAGTACTTTTATAAGTATGGACCAGTTACCAGTAGTGTAATGGCATTCCAAAACTTCTGGAATACGCTCAAGCTGTTTTACCGCTCTTGGATTGGCCATTGCCTTGTCCAAATAAATACCAATGTAGGCCATGGTGGAATAGCCCAAAACCCGTGGGTTGACAACAAACTTGGAGCCCGCAATAAGACCCGAACTTTCCAATTTACGTAGTCTTTGGTGGATGGCTGCCCCGGAGATTCCGATATTTCTGGCAATCTCAAGAATTGGTTTACGGGCATCCTCCATTAAGTGTCTTAGGATTTTCTTGTCAATACCATCAATTTTAACTGAATTGTTATTGTTTTTCACAACTTCAATTTTGATTTAAAGCTAAAGATATTCAAAATACAATAAAAACTAACCTGCTACTGAATCCGGATTATAGCCCAAATAAGGTTTTTCGTATTCCTTAAATTGAATGTCATTGGCTTTTAGCTCATCAAGAATGGGTTTATAAACTTCTTTGTTGATGGGAATTTGAACACCTGGGGTGGTTATCTTACCATTCAGAATCTGTAATGTGGCCACGGCAACGGGTAATCCTACCGTTTTGGACATGGCCGTATAGGTCCTGTTTTCTCCAATAACTACCGTGTTGGCATCGATTTGCTTCTTTTTCCCATTAAGCTCGTAGCCAAACTTATGGTACATTACGATCATATCCTTTTCGTTTTCTTGCAATGTCCAACTATCCTCAAGGATATATTGTAGCATTTGGGAAGGGGTTGCATTTTTCAAAGGTATTTTTTTGGAGTCGTCAAAAAGATTGAGCTCCAATAGCTTCCCCCACATAATGTCATCTTGATCTATTTTAAGGTAATGCCTCATTTTTAATTCCACTGAATCTGTTGGGGAATAAGGTAAAAACAGGTTTACAAATTCCCGGTACGACATTCCTTCTGAATTTTCAATAGCATAACTGTCGTCGGTCATGCCCAGAATCACGAACATTTGCCATGCTTTGGAAAAACCTACCCTTCTCATGGTTCCCCGAAACAAGGTCAAAGCATCTTGTAGACCATAGGCTTCACGATATTTTAAGGAATCACGATTGGCATAAGCTTCAAAGGTTCCATAACCTTCAATGTCCATGAATTCGGTTCTTCTAAACAACTTTTGGTAGGGAATGTATTTGTAGGTTCCTTCTTGTATGAATTTTGCAGCACCTCCTTGGCCTGCGAGCACCACATTTCTAGGATTCCAAGTGAACTTATAATGCCATAGATTGGTATCGCTCTCTGGGGCCACCAAACCGCCGGTAAAGGATTCGAACAGCAACATTTTACCACCTGCATCCCGGATTCTATCGATAACTTCCATAGCGCTCATATGATCAATACCTGGATCTAGGCCTATTTCGTTCATAAAAACAAGGCCTTTTTCCTTGACTGCACCATCAAGTTCTTTTAATTGATCGCTGACATAAGAGGCGGTTATAAAATGTTTTTCAAACTCAATGCAATCATGGGCAACATTAATGTGCAGACGTGCAGGTAGCATGGATACAACGATGGATGCTTCGGAAACAGCTTTTTTTCTTTCTTCCTCATTAAAGATGTCCAATTCGAACACCGTACAATTGTGATGTTGGGCAAAATCATCTGGGATGTTCTCAGGATGAAGATCTCCGATTTTGATATGTATGTTTTCTTCGTCTGATTTTTTTAGGAAATAATCTAAAAGGTATGAGGTTGATTTACCTGCTCCTACAACTAAAATAGTACGGACCATGTGTTTTGTTTACTTTTGATTTAACGGAACACTAAGGTATTAAAATGTTATATCTATAAAAAAATAGCATGTTAAAGTTATGAACAGAACAATTTTGTTTGCAGGAATACTAATGGGTATGTTGGCGATCATGCTGGGTGCTTTTGGAGCTCATGGACTGGAAAAATTAGTGAACGCTGAAGCCATCGATACTTTTGAGACCGGTGTTAAGTACCAGATGTACCATGCTTTGTTTCTTCTTTTTTTAGGAGTATTGAGCGGAGTAGGAACAAAGACCAAGAAGACTGTTTTTATTTTGGTGCTTTTAGGGGTTATCTTGTTTTCGTTTTCAATTTACTTGCTGGCCTTGAATACATTAACGGATTTTGATTTTAAGATTATCGGATTTTTAACACCAATAGGAGGTGTTTTCATGATCTCTGCATGGATTTATTTGGGATATCACATTTTAAACCAAAAAGTGGCCAATTAAGCTGGTTTTAAAAGGTCAAAAAGCAGATATTTTATAGTTTTGTACCAACATCTAAAACTAAACTATGAAGGATTCTGCTTCAGTTACGAAATCGATTTCGTTAAAATCTTATGGGATAAACCATGATAATGTAAATTATCAACTTTCACCTGACGAACTTCATGACATCACTATCAACATAGGTATGGGCAAAGAGGCCTCTTCAGGTGCCTTGGCCATAAATACCGGTGAGTTCACAGGACGCTCCCCAATGGACCGCTTTATTGTAAAGGACGATATTACTTCGGACAAAATTTGGTGGGGGGATATCAATATTCCTTTTGATAGTGGAAAATTTGATAAACTCTATAACAAGGTGATTGCCTATCTCAATGAAAAGGAATTGTATGTTAGAGATTCTTATGCTTGCGCTGATCCAGAATACAAAATGAACATAAGGGTGATCAACGAATATCCATGGTCCAATATGTTTGCCTATAATATGTTTCTTCGTCCTACTGAAGAGGAGTTGGAGGATTTTGATCCTGAGTGGACCGTAGTGAACGCCCCTGGTTTTAAGGCAGTACCTGAGGTGGATGGCACTCGACAGCATAATTTTGCTATTCTCAACTTTAGCAGGAAAATTGCTCTTATAGGAGGTACAGGTTATACTGGTGAGATTAAAAAGGGGATATTCTCTGCACTTAACTTTATCCTTCCTGTTTACAAGAACACTTTGCCCATGCATTGTTCCGCCAATGTCGGAGAATCTGATGATACCGCTATTTTCTTTGGACTGTCGGGTACTGGGAAGACCACTTTATCCACCGACCCCAATAGAAAATTGATTGGGGATGATGAGCATGGGTGGACCCCTACGAATACGGTCTTCAACTTTGAAGGGGGTTGCTATGCCAAAGTGATTGATCTATCCCAGGAAAAGGAGCCAGAGATTTATGGAGCCATTAAAAAAGGTGCTATTCTGGAAAATGTGGTGATGGACGAAAATGGGGTTGTGGATTTTACAGACACTTCCATTACTCAAAATACAAGGGTAAGCTATCCCATTCATCATATTGATAATATACAGCAACCATCAATAGGTGAAAATGTGAAGAATATCTTCTTCCTTACTGCCGACGCTTTTGGAGTGCTACCTCCTATCTCTAAGCTAACCCCGGCCCAAGCAGCCTATCACTTTATTTCGGGATATACCGCTAAAGTTGCAGGAACAGAAGCTGGTGTAGTGGAGCCACAGCCATCCTTCTCGGCCTGCTTTGGAGCACCTTTTATGCCGTTGCACCCAACAAAATATGCTGAGATGCTGAGTCGCAAGATGAAGGAATCTGGAGTGGACGTTTGGTTGGTGAACACCGGGTGGACAGGAGGACCCTACGGAGTGGGTACACGTATGAAACTCAAATATACCCGTGCCATGATCAGTGCCGCACTGAGCGGAGAATTAGGTCTGTACAATTACGAGAAGTACCACATCCATTCAGTATTCGGAGTGGCCCAACCTAGGGAATGTCCGGGTGTGCCAACAAAAGTACTTAGTCCTAGAGCAACATGGAACAACGACGAGGCTTATTACAAGACGGCCTTTAAGCTTACCAATGCCTTTAGGGAAAACTTTAAAAAATTTGAATCTTATGCCAGTGAGGAAATCCGAAGAGGAGGTCCGCAGAGGTATGCTTTCTAAAAATAAAAAAGCCCTGTCACGTGACAGGGCTTTTTTTATTTCTTGTCCAGATTGTTTTATTTATTAACGCTGGTAATGTATTTCTGTAATGCCATGGTCATGGATGGGGTTTCGGGCGTAGGAGCCTGAATATCTATTCTAAGACCCGCATTGGTGGCAGCTTTAACCGTACTGTTGCCAAAAACCGCAATTCTTGTGTCGTTTTGTTCAAAGTCAGGAAAGTTCTGCATCAGAGATTCAATTCCTGAAGGACTGAAGAACACCAAAATGTCATAATATACATTTCTAAGGTCGGAAAGGTCACTGATCACCGTTTTGTAGAAAATGCCTCGTGTCCAATTAACGCCGACTTCATCCAACAATTCAGGAACGATAGGTTTTAACGAATCCGAGGACGGTAACAGGAACTTTTCGTCCTTGTACTTCTTGATCAGCGGAATCAACTCGTTAAAAGTCCTTTTTCCAACATAAATCTTTCTTTTTCTGTACACCACATACTTTTGCAGATAGTAGGCCACTGCCTCTGACTGGCAAAAATATTTCATGGAATCCGGAACTTTGAAGCGCATTTCATCGGCAATCCTAAAAAAATGGTCCACAGAGTTTCTGCTGGTCAGGATAATCGCCGTAAAGTTGTTCAAGTCGATTTTCTGCTGCCTCACGTTTTTTGCTTCTACGCCTTCAACGTGTATGAAAGGTATAAAATCAACTTTTACTTTTTCTTTTTCAATTAATCTTGAATAAGGTGAGTTTTCGACTTTGGGTTCCGGCTGGGAAACCAAAATTGTTTTTACTTTCATAAGCTTTCAACCTTTTAAATAGCTTCCAATTAACACCAAGGGCGCAATTTCGAGTGTGCAAAGGTACAAAATAAAATACATAAAATAGGGGAACAGTGCTTTTTGATGGTTCTTCAGCAGCTTCGCAGCACCAATGCCATTTATGAGGAGAATGAGTATTATTGCTACATATATTGTTGTTTTTGAACTGGTTGTGATATAAATCAACAAAATGTTGGCAATGGAAAGAATTATACTGCTATAATTGAGGTATGAAATTTTGCTAAAAATAAATCCACTAATGAGGGATGTGTTTTCAAAAACAAAACCCGTGAACATTTGAAGCAGGAATTTAACGAGTTCAAACAACGCTAAAAACCCTAACACGATCAAATAAGTAATTACGGACTTTTCATTTGGGATCACCTCAAAAACATGTATCGCAAGAAAAATAAAAAGCGAAAGGTTAATAAGCTGAAACAATGTTAAAAGTAGGTGGAACCAATGCGAGAATTGTCCCTTTTTATTATGCAGGAGAATGTACTTATCATTAAAAGGTAGAATGATAAAGTTCAAAAATTTTTTGTGGTAGAGATATTTCCCAAGAGCCAAAACAACCAAACCAACGAATAACGTAATTGTCATCCAATCCAAGGAAACGATTGTTTTTTCAATGGGGTCCATTACTGAATTTTAATGGGTTTTCCGTTTAGTCCCGAAGGTAAATTGTTTTCAGAGATACCTATTCTAAAATACGACGGATTTTCCATAGTGGATAGAGGTAACTCAAAATTATAGCCTATGGTATCTTTTGATTTTAACAAAGATTGCTGTGGATTTGTGCTTTTAACCTTTAACGAACGCATTTGTTTGACTTGTTTGTGCTCGTTGGAATATGAGATAGTGTACTCTAATTGATCCAGAGGGATATCGAACGGATATGGATTGTACACTTTTAGTGAGTACATAATACCTGTTTCCGGTTTTTCCACAATGCACTTTAAATTGCGGTAAGATTGAAAATCATCGATATAAACTCCATGGAACACGGTACTGTCCATATGCATATAAGAGATGTCTCCACTTTTCCGGTATTTGGAAACATACAAAACCTTTTCTCCACGTACCCGCTCCTCCGAACCATCAATGGAATACTGGTTTTTTCGATACATGTAGTTGTTCAGGGAGATGGCAGGGACTCCCGAGTAAAACTCATACATGGCTGAACGTCTATAGGAATTCTCAAAAATAACAGGTATGCCGCCAGACTTTGTTTTGAGTTCTTCCGTCCATTCCTTGTTACCATGTGTTTCGAAATACATGGGAAATAATGGTTGATAGATCATCCATGCCCTGGCATACATTAAAAGCACCAAACTTACTATGCCAATGCGGTACATCCATTTTCTACTAGTGGTATTTTGTAAAAGGTAATTGAATGCAATTACAGCCAATGGAATGGAAATAGCAATGGTCCATTGTGCTTGCACCCTACGGTTAAAGCTGGATATAAAAAAGAAAATCAATATGCCATAAACCAAATAAATCAAGGCTTTTGAGAACTTATCAGTTGTTTTGAATTTAAAAAAAGCGCTATAAACCCAATAAAACAAAAGACCGATGATCACAATATTGTTCAAGAAGAAGCCTAGGGTAAACTCATCGAACTTATAGGCTTGGTTGGGGCGTTCATATAAATGGAAGGTGATGGAAACAAAATCGTTTTGATAGAGCCACACAAAATGGGGTGTGTAGCAAATCAAAGCCAAAATTACCGCTAACCATGCCTTTTTGTTGAAAATCAGTTTGTAGTTGGATAGGAAAACAAACAGGATTACCAGTACTGCGTGGTACTTACCGTACATTAAAGTAGCCATGACCAGCCCAAGGCCAATCGTATTGATTATACCTTCGTCCTCCAAAAAGCACTTATATAGCCAAAGGAACAATGCCGTGAAAAACAACAAAGCCGTATCAGGAAGTGTTAAAAACCCGTAAGCATTCATTAAGGTAAACGAGAATACCAACAAGAAAAAATGGACCACATAATCCTTTTTCTTTGGATTGTCTATCAACAACCACAGTAAAATATAAGTTCCAGCCGAAAGAAGGGTGCTCATAAATCTTACGCCCAGTTCGCCATCAAAAAGAAGACTGCTGAGCTTGATCAAAAATGCCACCATGGGCGGATGGTCAAAGTATCCCCAGGCCATATCTTGGGCATAGTACCAATAATAAGCTTCATCATAAATAAGCTCTGTAAAGGAAGCTTGAAAAAGATTGAGTGCAAAAAGAACCGCTAAGAGGATAAAGAAAAGCCTAGGAAACTTTTGAGACATCAAAAATGTGATTTTAGATGGGCAAAGTTACAAATATTGGACTAGTGCCAAATCACCTTGTTAATAGGAACTTGTGAAGGCAAACAAGAAAACCGTATTTTTGCCATTCTAATCTAGTGCGAATGTCAGACGGCTTGGTCATTATACCCACATTCAATGAAATTGAAAACATCGAGGCCATTGTTAAGACTGTTTTTGATTTAAAAAAGGATTTTCATGTTTTGGTGGTGGATGATAATTCTCCTGATGGAACCGCGGATTGCGTGAGAACATTGCAGAAGGAGTTTCCGGAGCGACTTTTTTTGGAGGTCCGTAAGGAAAAATCTGGCCTGGGAACCGCCTATATCCATGGTTTTAAATGGGCCTTAAAAAATGGCTATGACTATATTTTTGAAATGGATGCGGATTTTTCGCACCGACCGGCGGATCTTTCAAGACTGCATAGAGCTTGCTTAAATGGTGCAGATGTTGCTGTCGGCTCCCGTTACAAAAAAGGAGTTAATGTGGTGAACTGGCCTTTGGCCAGAATCCTACTTTCTTATGGGGCTTCGTTTTATGTAAAGTTGATTACGGGCATGAAAGTCCACGACCCCACAGCAGGATTTGTCTGTTACAAAAGAAAAGTGCTCGAGACCATTAATTTGGACAATGTGCGATTTATTGGCTACGCCTTCCAGATAGAAATGAAATACCGGGCCTATCTCAAAAAGTTTAAAATAGAAGAGGTTTCGATTATTTTTACGGATAGGGTGCATGGAAAATCAAAAATGAACTCAGCAATTATCAGGGAGGCCATTTTTGGGGTGATAGCCATGAAGTTTAGGAGTATATTTTTTAAAAAGAACTTTTAATTATGTCAAAAATTCTGTTGAAGAATGCCAAAATCGTAAACGAGAACAGCATTTTTGAATCCGATGTATTATTGGAAGGAGAGTTTATTTCCCGAGTGGATTCGGACATATCCGATGCAAATGCCACCGTTATTGATTTGGAAGGAGACCTTCTACTACCTGGAATCATAGATGATCAAGTGCACTTTAGAGAGCCGGGACTTACTCATAAAGGTACTATTGCCACAGAAAGTAGAGCCGCTTTAGCGGGGGGTATTACCACTTTTATGGAGCAACCCAATACAAATCCCCAGACAACCACAATTCAGAAATTAGAGGATAAATTCGCTATAGCAGCAAAAGATTCCTTCGCTAATTACTCCTTTCTTTTTGGAGGCACCAACGATAATTTGGAAGAACTAAAACGACTGGATAAAAATGCGTGTTCCGGTGTAAAATTATTCTTGGGTTCTTCCACGGGGAATATGCTGGTCGATGATGAAAAAGTATTGGAACAAATCTTTAAGAATACCGACATGGTCATTTCTGCGCATTGTGAAGATGAAGGGACCATAAGAGCCAATTTGGCCAAGTACAAAGAAATGTATGGAGATGACATACCCATAGAGCTTCACCCTGTAATTAGAAGTGCCGAAGCCTGCTATCTTTCTTCGTCAAAAGCTATTGCGCTCGCAAAAAAAACAGGAGCTAGGCTACACGTTTTTCATTTGTCCACAGGAATCGAAACCGATTTGTTCACCAACGAAATTCCTCTGGAGGAAAAAAGGATTACCGCTGAAGTGTGCATTCATCATTTGTGGTTTTCCGATGAGGATTATGACAAAAAGGGAACGCTCATCAAATGGAATCCCGCTGTAAAATCAAAAGAGGACAGAGAGAAACTATGGGAAGCCCTTTTGGATGACCGTATTGATGTTGTTGCTACCGACCATGCTCCACATACCCTTGAGGAGAAAGATAATCCATATACCAAGGCACCTTCCGGAGGTCCGTTGGTACAGCATGCACTATTGGCCATGCTCCAAAAGGAAAAAGAAGGTGTGATAAGCTTGGAAAAAATCGTTGAAAAAATGTGCCATAACCCGGCAAAGCTTTTTGATATCGATCGACGCGGGTTTATTCGAGAAGGTTATTATGCTGACTTGGTTCAAGTAAACCGAAATTCTAAAAACGAGGTGAAAAAAGCCAATATTTTCTATAAATGTGGATGGTCTCCCTTTGAAGGTGTTACCTTTGGTTCAGAGGTGAAAAGAACTTTCGTAAATGGGCTGTTGGCTTTTGACAACGGAACATTCAGTAAGGGGAAAAATGCAAAACGACTCACCTTTAATCGATAAGGAATGAGAAATACGGTTACATTTTTACTTGCATTGGTGTTGTTTGTTTCCTGTGCCGAAAAGGTCATAGAAGAACCCGAAAACCTCATTCCAAAGGAGAAAATGGCCGAGATTCTTCATGATTTGGCCATAATGAATGCTGCAAAATCCAGTGCTCGGAACAAGTTTGATGAATCCGGTATCGATATCATGGACTTCATTTATAAAAAGTATGGTATCGATAGTGTTCAATTTGCAGAAAGCGATCTTTACTATGCTTCTGTTCCATTGGAATATCAATCCATTTATGAAAGTGTGGAAGCTAAGGTAAAGCGGCAAAAGGATACCCTTGAAGCGAGGGGGAAAAGAAGGAACGATAGTATTCGCGAAGCGAATTTGAGGAAAAAGGATTCAGTGGCAGGAGCACGGGGGGAGGAAAAAATAGAGGCACCTACATCTCCTCAATAAATTTTGAGCAACAAAATGCTATGGATTTATCCAAGTCTTCAAAGGTGAAATCCAAGTCGCTTTTTATTTTTTCACTGCTATAATTCTCTTGATGATATAAGCCCTTTGCAACTGCTTTGGACAATTTTCTTCTTTTACCGAACACATTACTTTTTACCCAATCCCATCTCCAAAAAAGTTCCAATATAAATTTTGAGACTCTTTTTGTCGGTGGTTCCACATTAAGTTTCGGTGCTATTTTCTGAAACAACTTTTGGTAGGTCATATTTTGATTTACCAATATAAAACGCTCTGTCTCAATATTGGATCCCATAAGTTGGGTAATTGCATTTATAACATCGTTTATGGTTACAAATCCAGTGCCACCGGGAATAAAATACTTTTTGCCTTTGGATGCATAAGTAAAGAAAGTTCCACTGCCAGATTTCCAAAAGCCAGGTCCAATGACCACACCAGGGTTGACAATAACAATAGGAAGACCTTCCTGGGAACCACGCCAGACCTCAAGTTCCGCATCATATTTGGTAATCCCATAAACGGAAGCCTTGGCTTGGTTCCATTCGTTTTCTTCGGTCACTGTTTTTCCCCCAATGCTTGGACCAATCGTAGCTATGGAACTTACGTAACAGAGTTTTTCAACCCCATATTTTAAGGATAGGTTGACCACATTTGCCGTTCCTTCCACATTGGTTCTTTCCAGTTTTTTAAAATCATTGGGATCAAAAGAGATCAAAGCGGCACAGTGGTACACTTGCTCCACACTATCAAAAAGGGAATCTAATCCGCCCAAATCGGTTATGTCTGCCTTTACCCAATCAATTTGTTCAATTAAAGTTGAGGGATTATCTGTATAGTAACCAAAAACTTTGCGAACCTTCTCTATGGATTTTTGTGTTCTAAAGTTGCTTCTTACTTGGTTTCCATTGCTGATTAAATGGAAAAGTAAATGGGAACCAATCAATCCAGTACCTCCTGTAACCAAAATCATAAGGTAAAAGTACCTATTTGTGCTGTAAAAATTGAGTGAAATGCCAACTTCATTTTATATTTGCAGCTATTCCAAAAAACTGATCATGACAAAGAATTTTGTTGAAGAATTGCAATGGAGAGGAATGGTGCACGATGTAATGCCAGGAGCCGAAGAACACCTAATGGAAGGAATGCGTTCCGCTTATGTGGGAATCGATCCAACAGCTGACTCTTTGCACATAGGTCATTTGGTGGGTGTTATGATGTTAAGGCACTTTCAACTTGCCGGGCACAAACCTTATGCCTTGGTGGGCGGTGCCACGGGAATGATCGGAGATCCTAGCGGCAAATCTGCGGAGCGAAACCTGTTGGACGAGAAAACTCTTCGACACAACGAGGATGCTTTAAAAGAACAATTGAGCCGTTTTTTGGATTTTGAAAGCGGTGAACCAAATGCTGCGGTCTTGGTGAACAATTACGATTGGATGAAGAATTTCTCGTTCTTGGAATTCATCCGTGATATAGGTAAACATATCACCGTAAACTATATGATGGCAAAGGATTCCGTAAAAAAACGGCTTTCTTCCGATGCCAAAGAGGGAATGTCCTTTACTGAGTTTACCTATCAACTGGTGCAGGGTTACGACTTTTTGTACCTCTACCAAAACCATGATTGCACACTGCAAATGGGAGGTAGTGATCAGTGGGGAAATATAACCACCGGAACCGAGCTTATCAGAAGAATAGGAGGAGGCAAGGGATTTGCCCTTACTTGTCCTTTGATCACGAAGGCCGATGGAACCAAATTCGGAAAAACCGAAGGAGGTAATATTTGGTTGGATGCTGAGAGAACTTCGCCTTATAAATTTTACCAATATTGGTTGAACACATCGGACGAAGATGCTGAGAAATACATAAAGATATTTACATTCCTGACTAAAGAGGAAATCGAAAATTTGGTAGCCGAACACAAGGAAGCTCCCCACATGCGGGCGCTTCAAAAGAAATTGGCCGAAGAAGTCACAGTAATGGTACACTCGCAGGAAGATTTGGACAATGCGATCAAAGCAAGTAATATTCTTTTTGGGAAATCAACTTCAGATGATTTAAAGCAATTGAACGAAAAAACATTTTTGGATGTTTTTGATGGAGTACCCCAAGCAACGGTTAGCAAGGATGAGCTTGAACCTGGTTTGGATATGATCGGAGCTTTGGCGGCCAAAACCGGTTTTTTAGGTTCCAATGGTGAAGCCAGAAGAGAATTGAAACAAAACTCCATTTCCGTAAACAAAGAAAAGGTGAAAGAGGACTACCTGATTACAACTTCAGATTTGATCAATGATAAGTTTGTATTGCTGCAGCGAGGCAAGAAAAATTATTTTGTACTTGTGATTGAATAAAATTAAAAAGCCATCTCCTTTAAGATGGCTTTTGTTTTTTTATGTTAAAAAGGTAATACCATATCTGCCACAAATCTCGCTGATCTTGGCAAAATCTGGTGGTCCAGGTGGTAAGTTCCCCAATTCTTCGAACATTAATTCCAGGCCTGCGGGAAAAACGCTTAGTATGGTTTTACAATCTTGGTCTCCGACGACTTTCCAAGTATGCGGAACATTTTTAGGTGCAAAGGCCAAGTCTCCTGCTTTTAAAATTGTGGTTTCGTCACCTACGGTAACCTCCAGTTCCCCTTCCAAAACTTTAAATATTTCGTCCTCATTGGTGTGCACATGTGGAGGAATCATGGTTCCAGGTGGGTTTACTTCTTCAATTAATGTGAAAAGGCCATTGGTGTCCTCGCTAGTCAGTTTAAAAGTTTGTTGGTCTCCTATTACATTTACTTGTTTTCCCTCACCGCTTCTTACGATTTTTGGATCCAGTAGTTTGCCTTCTTTCTCTTCTTTTGAAGAAAAATGGGCAAAAGCGGGCAGCGAAGCAAGTGCCGCTGCAGATAGAGCGCTTCTCTTTAAAAATACATTTCTATTCATCTTATGTTTGTTTGGTTTCGTAATTAAATTACGTATAACCCTGAAAATATGATGCTTATAAATATGTGAAAGGTTCCTTTTTTTGTGTAAATGGGAATAAAATCGACTTCTCAGCCTTTAAAGAACCATTAAATTGCATCCTCTAATATCCGAATCATCAAATCGACCGAGTACCTCAAATGAGTCGTCTAGATGGATTTTTCCTAAATCCTGTGTGGCAATAAAAGAACAGGAATATACATTGGCCAAGTCGATAACATTGATACCTCCTGTTTTACCTTGGGATTGAATGGTCAACGGGTCTTCGGTGTCACGTGTGATTATCTTCATCCAGGGCGGTGTTTTAAAAACCCCGTCTCCTTTCGAATATCCTTGTGACAACAATTCCGTCATCCCATATTCTGAATGTATTTTAGGTACGCCCAATTCTTTCTTTAAGATTTGGTGTAATTCTTCACGAATCAATTCTTTTCGACGTCCTTTCATTCCCCCGGTTTCCATAACAATGGTGTTTTTTAAATGCATGGGAAATTGTTCGGCCAAATCCAGCAGGGCAAAGGAAACCCCGATCAAAAGTGTTTTCGTGCCATTTTTATCGAGTTCCTGAAGTTTTTGATGAAGTTCTTCAAGATTGTGGAGATAGAACCCGCTCTCCGGATGTTCGGAGTTATCTATAAGTTTATTGACCATATAGATCAGCGAAGAGCCTTTTCTTTCTAAATACGATGGTAAGAGAGCCAGTATGCAAAAGTCTCTTGGAGAACCATAAAATTCTTGAAAAGCAGTTAAAAAACTTTCTTCGTAAAGTTCAATATCGGGCACAAAATGGTTGCTGGTGGTCGTTTGTGTGGTTCCGCTGCTGGTAAAAACAACTTTTGCTTCTTTTTGGACGGAAAGGACCTTGTGCGACTTAAAAAATGAAATGGGCAGAAAGGGAATTTTTAGGTAGTCGAAAACATTTTGTGGTGTCTTTTTAAGATGGTCGCAAAATTGTCCGTAGACCTTATTGTTTTCATATTGAAACCTAAATATTTCCAATGCTAAACTATCAAATTCATCTGCATTGTTGATATTGAAAATCCGATGGGCATCAAACTGTTTCATTCAGGTTCAAAAGTACCCAAAAATAAAAAAGCCCTTTGTGAAAAGGGCTTTAAAAATGTGTTGTTCTTTTATTTTACGACCAGTTTTCGGGTCATGGTTTTTTTGCGTTCCGTTACTTGGAGCACATAAACACCAGGAACCAATCTGGATATGTCCAAAGTATTGGTGGTAATTCTTTTAGTTAGCACAACTTCACCAAAAACATCATAAACTTTGATTTCTTTGGTGCCGTTGGATTCTGTAGTGATGTACACTTCACTACCATAAGCTGGGTTTGGGTACATTTTAAAACCTTTGAGCTCTTGAACGGGCTCATTGTTCACTGTAACCAGGTCTTGACCGAAAGAAAGTAATGGTAAAGCCATAAGTAAAACAAAGTAGATTTTCTTCATACAAGCAGATTTGGGGTATATGTGCAGTATAAAAGTAGGTAAACAGTGCAATGTTGACCATTTTATGTTGTGAAAACACTAAAACAGGTGGTAAAGCGTTGAAAATTGTTGTTTAGGATTGCTGAAAGAGGTGTGAAAAGTTGCGAACTACTTCACAATGAGCTTTCTAGTGGCTACTTTGTTTTTTTCGAAAACCCTTAAAATATACACGCCTTTATCCAGTTCGGAAAGGTTGAGTTCCCTTCCTAAAATGGTGGTTTGAAGCACCTGTGTTCCCAACACATCAAAAACCAGAATTTTTTTGGGAGCATTGAGAGAGGTCTCAATATAAACCTTGCCTTGTGTAACAGGGTTGGGATAAAGCTTAAACCCGTCAATATCCGCACTGGATTTGGCGCTTTCCTGAGAAAACCCAAGTGCACAGACAAAAAATAGAATGACGAGGTAAAAGTGCTTCATACGTTAATGGTAACAAACGGTATGCCACAAATATATAAAAATTGCGATGCGAAAGTGGAACCGTTTGACGAATAGGGGGTTACTTTTCGATGAAATGCAAAAAAGAAGCCCTCGATACGTCGAGGGCTCTATAAATTTAGTAAGGAATTTTACTAGTTGATACCAACTGTCCAACCAGCTCCCCAAGTAGCAATATCGGTCCCTGTACCGTTACCAACACCTGTAATGAAGTCTGATTCGTCGAAAACTTCTCCGGTATCGTTTTTCAATGTAGTGGTAACATTGTTGAATGTTACATCCACAGCATTCAATAGGTCGTCCAATACACCTTGTCCGGTTGGGTTGTCACCTGCATCACCATCCAAGTCAAATGCTTCATCGAAGTCGTTGAAAACAACATTGGTGAACGTACCTTGAGTACCAGCTCTTAGTCTGATTGCTTCACTGGTTCCATCATTAACACCAACAATTGTTACATTGGTTACAGTAGGAGCAGAGAAATATCCTCCCTCGTTACTGAAGTCCGTATTGTAACCATCGCACTCAAAAGCTTTGTCGTGGCTGGTTCCGTGCTGTACATAAACATCTGTCAAAGATCCAACGAATCCTTCTGTCCAGTCAATGGAATCATCCTCAGAGTTTACAACTACCAAGTGGCTTGCTTCAACAGTACCACCAAAGAATTCGAATCCGTCATCAGAACCTTCGTAAACTTGTACATAATCGATAGTTGTTCCAGTTCCA
This sequence comes from uncultured Allomuricauda sp., assembly GCF_947258355.1. Taxonomy (GTDB): domain Bacteria; phylum Bacteroidota; class Bacteroidia; order Flavobacteriales; family Flavobacteriaceae; genus Flagellimonas. Next base: position 79,408 of record NZ_CAMYIC010000040.1, on the reverse strand, counting down.
ACACCGTAAACAGAAAGTCCGTTCAACTCAGCGTTACCATCAATGGCACCACCAGCATACTCGATACGAACATACTGTAGGCTTCCGGAATCATCTCCTGGAGTGTTTCCTCCGAAAGAAAGACCTCCAACCTCTGTTGTAGCCGTATCTTCTGAACCATCAGCAGTTGAGTTGATAGGTGCTCTACCACAAAGTACGATACCTCCCCAGTTTCCTGAACTTGGATTTGCTGCATTTGAAGTAAATACAATTGGATTGGAAGCAGTACCGTTGGCAACGATTCTTGCACCTTGTTGAATGGCAATGTAGGCATTTACCCCTACAGGCTCGGCCTTGATCGTCATACCGGCAGGTACGGTCATTGTAGCCCCATCAGCAATAAGAACTGGACCTGTAACGATATACTCTGTATCAGCATCCAATAATAGGTCAGATGTGTACACACCACTCAGGTTTACAGTTGTTGTTTCTTCACCACCACCTCCAGTTGTGTTGTTGGTGGTATTGTTCGTAACACTGCTATCGTTGATAACAATATCGGAGGTATCGTCCGCTTCACAAGCAATGAACAAAGCGGCGGCTATACCTAAAAATAAAAACTTGTTTTTCATTTGTCAGAAATTTAAAAAGAATTAAAATTTATATTTAAGGGTTAGCCCAACGTTAACCCCAAGGTTATACTCTCGTATGATGACATCCCCGATTCCGGTACCTTCCCTTACCAAAGAGATGTCTGGATCTAAAATATTTTTTGCAGAAAGGTTGGCTTCGAAGTGCTCTCCGAATGAATTTTGCCAAACAAAATTCAATGTAGGTACGGCTCTCTCCACTATGTTCCCCAAGCTACCTGCTCCCAAAGAGAAGATACGATCGGAGAAATAAGAGAAGGCCACCGTAGCTTTTGGCTTATAGTTGCCAAATACAGGACTATAGTTCAAATCTGCGTTTATGATAAAGGGCGAAGCACCTTCAAGTTCATCGGAATCTCTATCGAATGTGGTTCCGAAAGTATTTTCGGTTCCAGCAGGTATATCTCTCAAATCCTGTTCTGTATGGGTGTAAGCAGCGTTGACACCCGCGGATACGATAGCATTCTCATCGGCATCCATTAGCAAGTTTTTACGCAATTCCAGCTCAACCCCATACACGTCAGCTTGTTCACCTGTTCTAAAATAACGTTGTGTTCCTGTTGCATCGGCAGCAACCACTCGGTTTACTGGATCTTTTATGGTTTTGGCAAAAGCAGCGATGGAAATAATCTCGCCTCTTTCCAAGAACCATTCGTATTTAAGGTCGTAGTTGTAAATATCGGAGTATGTGGGACCATTTCCATCCAGTCCTCCCAACAAGTCAGGGTTACCACCAACTCTTTGGGTTACCGACTCATAAACAAAGGGAGCAGCTTCTTTAAATTCCGGGAAAGATGCTGTTTTACTAAAACTTGCCCTTAAGTTGGAGTTTTCCGTAAGGGAATATTTAGCGTTCAAACTTGGCAAGAAAATATTTTCGTAAACTTCCCTAAAACCAGGATCGGTAGCGCTAATATTGATTACATCATATATCACTTTTTGGCTGTAAGACTCAACACGCAAACCAGGAACAATGCTCAATTTATCCGAAAGACCCAATTCGGCAGTTGCATAAAGTGCATGGATATCCAAGTTCCCTTTATAGGTGTTTTCCGCTAGTCCAGGTCTATTGGTGTTTCCGATTTCATTGCTGATAGGGTTCAGTACAATAGTGTTCCAAAGCCCTTCGCCATCAGGAATATTAATGTTGGTTACGTCAAAAATTGGATCTAGGTTGTTAACATCGGTGATTGGTGTGTTGTCCCTATCTTGGATATCGTAACCGTATCTAATACTGTTGAATCTACGTTCTTTTCTTCTTCCATTGTAACCGAAGTTGAACTTTACTTTTTCCGAAGCTTGGTAGCCAAGGTTCATAAAACTGTTCAATTCATCATCTTCTATACTTTGGAAAAACCTTTGGTTGTCAAAAGGGATGTTGGTGTAGAATACCGGATTTGTGGAGTTGTCATTATCCAAGGCGAACTGATAGTTCTCCAAAGTGATTCTTTTTCTGTCCGGTTCATCAGAAAACACCTTGTTGAAACCAACGCCCCAATCTAAACTAAGTTTTTCATCAAAAATGTGTTGGCCTGTCAACTGGTTCACAAAAATCATATCCTGATTGAACTGAACGTTCATCACATAAAAGCCCTCGTCCGTATTAAGTATGGCATCCCTATTAGTACCTTGTCCATTTACACCGTAGTAACCAACACGGTCAGCAGCACTGTTCACAAAAAGGGAATTAAACTTGATCTTATTTTCGCTGTTGATTCTGTACGAAATATTCCCAAGGGTGGTGGTAGTGGTTTTGTAAGCGTATTCACGAACGTTGGGGAAATCAATTTTCAGTACATTGGTAAAATCACGTGCTGGACCTTCCCAAATTTCGAATCCGTTCGAAAAGCTTGCCGCTCCAAAAAAGCTCAACCTTGATTCATCATTATTAAAATTGAAAGAATACCCTCCTTCAATAGCGCCGGAAACATTAATGGGCTCCCAGCTGGATTCTGGATCAACACCATGGGAGAGTACAACTGCGAATGGATCGTTGTCGTATCGGTTATAAAAACCAAAGTCACTACTTCCTTCGCTCTTCAAGAATTCTTCACCGGCCGCATTGGTATTGACACCACCACCTAAAGAAACTTCAATATATCCATCTCCAGTATACTCCTTTGAGTCTACATTTACATTGCCTGCGGCAAAATCCCCATAGAAAGTTGGGCTATACGCTTTGCTTACCGCTACATTTTCGATTATACTCGACCCAAACAGGTCCAAGTTGATGTTCTTCTTGTTTACATCATTAGATGGCAAGGACAATCCGTTCATGGTAGTGTTTTGGTAACGATCACCCAAACCCCTTACATATACATTACTTGATCCTTGCTGCTTGGATATCCCTGAAATTTGAGCTACAGCAGCAGCGGCATCGTCGATACCTTTAAGGGTAAGCGCTTCTGCACTGATGGCTTCTTGCATTACCAAGGCATTCTTTTGTTGTAACAATAAAGCTATCTCAGAGTCTTTGCTCGCCGTAGTTGTTACAACAACCTCATCCAGTCCCACACTACTGGCACCAAGACCAGCATTGATTTCGGTAACTTTTCCCGCCTCGACCACAACATTGGGAATCTCTAAAGTTTCATATCCCAAGAAGCTAAATACTAAAGTATAGGTTCCGGGTTCAACATCGGCAATCTGGAAAAGCCCATCGAAATCCGAGGTGGTTCCCATGGTGGTTCCTTTTATCAAAACATTGGCAAAAGGTAGAGGATCATCATTAAGTTCCTTATCTGTAAGTTTCCCTACAACGCTACCATTCTGTTGTGCAGATAGCATTAAGGTGAAAAAAGAAAAGGCCAATATTAGATATGTTTTCATACGCTGCTCTGTAGGATTAATTTTGGGGCAAAGAAACGGGTGGGTTGTAAAAGCCGTGTTAGTTGTATGTTAAGTGTTTATTTCAGTTCTGTTACAATAATGTTACTAGATTAAATCAATGTTAAGCATATAACCTGTAAGTGTATTATCTTTACATTTGGGCGTTTAACATAGAAATACCATCCCATGAAAAACAAGGACATTAAGATTCTACTCGTTGACGATGAACCTGATATTCTGGAAATTTTAAGCTATAATCTTTCCTCAGAAGGTTATGAGGTCTTTACCGCCAAAAACGGAGTAGAGGGCGTAGCGAAAGCAAAAAAGAAAAACCCACATCTTATTATAATGGATGTTATGATGCCGGAAATGGATGGTATTGAAGCATGTGAAGTAATTAGGAACACACCGGGATTGGACAATACCATAATCACTTTTTTAACTGCAAGGGGAGAGGATTATTCCCAAGTTGCAGGTTTTGATGCCGGAGCGGACGATTACATTACCAAACCCATTAAGCCCAAAGTTTTGGTGAGCAAGGTAAAAGCCTTGTTGAGAAGGTTAAAAGATGATAAGAAGGAAATAGAGGATATTGTTAAGGTGGGAGACATCGTAATTAACCGGGAAGAATATAAAATTGTAAATAGTGGAGAGGAAATGGTTTTGCCCAGAAAGGAATTTGAACTATTGTCCCTTTTGACCTCTAAGCCAAACAAAGTCTTTAAGCGCGAAGTTATCTTGGATAAAGTTTGGGGTAACGAAGTGGTTGTTGGCGGCCGAACCATCGATGTCCATATTAGAAAACTGCGTGAGAAAATCGGAGACCACCACTTTAAAACCGTTAAGGGCGTGGGGTATAAGTTTGTGCTCTAATGGCCATTAAACTAAAGAAATCATACAAATTTGCGTTACGGTCTTCTTTGGTCATCACCATTTTGATCACCGCGGTATTTGTAGGGTTTCACGTGGATGTGGATTATATGGATTGGCCACATACCCTACTTTTTGCTCTCATTTGTTTTGCCATTTGTTTCGCTATTATCCAGATTCGGGTTGAACGTTTTATTTACAGACGTATCAAAAGAATTTATGATGATGTTTCCCTCTTGGAGTCATCTTCGTTCTCTTCCAAACCGGTTACTACTGATATGCGTACTTTGGTTGAAGAAATAGAAAAGTTCGCCGAAGGCAAGAAAATTGAAATCGACACCCTCAAAATACGTGAAGAATACAGGAAAGACTTTTTGGGGAACGTATCCCATGAGTTAAAAACTCCACTGTTTACTGTGCAAGGCTATATTTTAACGCTTTTGGACGGTGCTATGAAGGATAAAAAGCTTCGGAAAAAGTATCTCCAACGAGCAAACAAAGGGGTAGAGAGACTCATTTATATTGTGAAAGATCTTGACCTTATCACTAAGTTGGAAGCAGGTGAACTAAAATTGGAGCGAGAGGATTTTGATATCATCGAACTCATTAAAAATACCTTCGACCTGTTGGAAATGAAAGCGGCTCGCAAGGAAATATCCCTCACTTTTGATATGGAATATCCAGAACCCATTTATGTGAATGGGGACAAGGAAAAAATACAGCAAGTGATTAGCAACCTGCTGGTCAACTCCATTAAATATGGATTGCCAAAAGGAACCACAGAGGTGAGTGTGGAAAACTTGATTAAAAACAAGGTCATTGTCCGAGTCACCGATAATGGCGGAGGAATTCCAAAACAGCATATTCCAAGACTTTTTGAACGTTTTTATCGTGTAGACCAAAGTGGTAGCCGTTCAGAAGGAGGTTCTGGACTTGGACTCTCCATTGTAAAGCACATTGTGGAGGCACATGGTGAAAAAATCTATGTGGAAAGTGAGGTGGATGTAGGTTCTGAATTCTCTTTTACACTGGAAAAAGCCTCTAATGCCCAAGTTTCGGAGAAAACCCCGAACAAGGAAGAAAAATCTGCCATCGATTCAAATTGAGCCAGTCCATCAAAATCCATCATTCGGGATAAATCGGTCAATCTAAAATCTTCCTGCTTGCTATAGGGAACAAGGCCTTGCTTTTGCATTCTTTTGGCCAAATATTCTTGTTCGTATTGTCCTGGTGTGGGGATAAAAAATGCTTTTTTCTCCAGTTTCGCCAAATCCATAACCGTGGTGTAACCCGACCTGCAGAGTACTTTTTCACTTTGGTTCAAGGCATTTTCCAATTCGTTGGACTGCATAAAATTGTAGTGCAGCATTTTTCCTTTTTTTGTTTGAATTTCCTCTCGGACCTGTTCATCCTCTATCTTGCCCTTTACAAATAATACGTTTCCTTCAAACTGCTGTAATTCCTCCAATAGTTTTTCTTCCAACATGGAACGTTGTGGTTCTGGCCCTGATAACAAAACCATTAGGTCGTTCGTGATGGGAAGCTCTTTTTTTTCAAATCTGCTCAAGGGCCCCAAATAGGCAATGTTTAATTTGGATTTTTTTAAATGCCCCAATTTACCGGTCAGATTAGGTTTGTCCTTTACGTCGGGAACCCAGCAAGCATCAAACTTTTTTATGATTTTTTGATGTGCCTTGGAACTCATCCAGGTCGTATTTCCCGAAAGCACGTTGAGTTGATGGGTAATGAACACGCAAGGCACTTTCTTATAATAGGCACCTAATCTGTTATCGGAAATAATTCCATCCAAACCATGCTCTTTCACCAGAAGCTTTACTGCTTTTTTTTCCTTGGTAATCGCTTTAAGAACCTTGGGTGAGTCCCAAATCATTTTGATTTTAAAATTTTTGCCCTTCTCGGCATAAGAAATTTTGTAAGAAGGCAATTCAAAGGTGGGCAACTCTGGAAACTCTTTTTTAAGCAGGGCCAGAGCAACTCCGTCTGAGGCAATATAGGGCTGGTGGCCATATCGCAATAATTCATGAATTATCGGAATACATCGGGTTGCATGTCCCAACCCCCAATTCAACGGGGCGACCAGAATACGTTTCGAAGAATTCATAATCACAAAAAAACAAAATGCGAATTGCTTTTAGATTTCCTTAGTTTTGCCAAATCATTAATTTTTTGCTCAATTCAATACGAAAGTGGGAAGTAAGAACAAGCTCAAAAGGTTCAAGGAGAACGAAACATTTGCCAACGTGGTCCAACCCACACGGGAAGAGGTTATGGCAGGATTCAAGTATAAAGGCCAATGGTCCTCTTTTTTTGGAAATGATAACCCCATAGTGTTGGAATTGGGTTGTGGTAAGGGCGAATATACTGTGGGTCTGGCCCAAATTAATCCAGATAAGAATCATATCGGCATCGATATAAAAGGAGCCAGATTTTGGCGTGGAGCAAAAACCGCTTTGGAGGAAAAATTGGACAATGTGGCATTTTTGCGCACCCAAATTGAATTGGTGGATCATTTGTTCGGTGAAGGAGAGGTAAGTGAAATCTGGATCACATTCCCCGATCCACAGATAAAATACAAACGAACCAAACACCGTATGACCAACCCTGTATTTTTGGAGCGATACAAAAAAATCCTTAAGCCTGGAGGTCTGATCAACCTTAAAACGGATAGTGAGTATATGCATGGTTATACCCTTGGACTTTTACAAGGACTGGGGCACGAAATTTTGTATGCCAACCACGATGTGTACAAAAATGAAGGAGCGCCCCCCGAAGTGCTCAAGATTCAAACTTTCTACGAAAATCAGTATCTTGAAAAAGGAAAACCAATAACCTACATCCAATTTAGGATCAACTAACCAATGACCCACGTACTCATTCTCTTTTTTGCCACATTTTCGGCAGCCTTTATGGCTACCGTGCCGCCAGGCTTGCTCAATATGAACGCAGCCAAGGTAAGTGTGGAAAAAGGAAAATTGAACGGGATTATTTTTAGTCTGGGCGTTTCCAGTACCATTATGGTACAGGCCTATATTGCGGTTTACATTTCAAAGTTTTTATACCGCAATCCCGAAGTGATAGATGTTTTGTTCAAGATTGCGGTGGCGGTATTTGCCTTTTTTGCTATCTACTTTTTTGTTATGGCAAAGCGAAACAAAATTCAGAACCAAGCCCTAAAAGAGGTCAATCTGAGTAAAAAGAACAGTTTTTTTAAGGGGGTTTTATTGGCAGCCCTTAATTTGTTGACGATTCCATACTACAGTGGGTTGAATGCCATGTGGAACGAAGCGGGTTGGATTAAATTTGAGGCCAAGGATATCACCACTTTTGTGGTAGCGGCAGGAGCGGGCACCTTTGCGGTATTGTATCTCTACACATTTTATTTTGATAAGATGGAAACCAAGACCAACCGTTTCTCCAAGAACTCCAACTATATTTTGAGCGCTTTGATGCTCTTGCTCCTCATTATTACCCTAATTCGAATTATGTACCGCTAACATGGAAGAAAAAAACTTCTTTGACAGGGTCTACGAAGTGGCCAAACAAATTCCCTATGGTAGGGTTACTTCTTATGGAGCAATTGCCAAATATCTAGGTGCGGCACGAAGTGCCCGCATGGTAGGCTGGGCCATGAACAATTCCTTGGCGAAGGATGTCCCCGCACATCGTGTGGTGAATAGAGTGGGTGTGTTGACGGGCAAGCATCATTTTGATGGAAGCAATATTATGCAACAGCTTCTTGAAAACGAAGGTATCCCTATAAAGGAAAATCAAATCGTTGACTTTCAGAAATACTTTTGGGATCCTGCCACAGAACTTTGATTAATATCCCGGTGGGTGCAGTTCATCAAAAGAAGTATTGTCCTGAAACGCTTTCGCCAACAATAAAATGCTCTCCTCATCGTACAAGTTGCCCACAAACGTCATACTAGTGGGATGGTTCTTGTCATCCAGTCCCGTTGGAACCGAAATTACAGGATGGCCGGTTAAATTTGTAGCCAAAAGTTGATCGTTGCCAAAGGTGGGCGAGATCAAGACATCGTAATCCTTCATCAAATCATGCATTTTTTGGATAAGGACCTGTCGTTGCCTATTGGCCTGGATATATTCCACAGCGGGTATAAATCGACTTTGCCTTAAAGAATTTGCCCGGGAACGCTGATTTTGCTCTACCATCATGTCCACTCTTCCCGAACGGACCAATTCATCGAAAAATGCTCCTGCTTCAGCTCTTAAAATAATATCGAAACCACGATAGGGTACCTCTTTGGGCATTTCCACAGCAGTAGGTTCAATACCCATTTCCTCTAGGGATTTGAGTGCATTTCTGAGATTGTCGCCAGTTTCGGTAGTATCCTTTTCAATGTCTTTTTTCAAATAGGCCACCCTAAGGTTTTTGATGTCTTTTTTCCAGTTTACACCAAATGGAAGGTCATTGGTGGTAAGGTCATTTTTATCTTTTCCTTGAATGGCTTCGAAAACAATGGCACAATCCTCTGCGTTTCGTCCTAATGGCCCTACTTTGTCCATGGACCAGCTCAAGCTCATTACTCCATGGCGACTCACTCTACCGTAGGTTGGGCGTAGACCGGTTACCCCGTTTCGGGTACTGGGCGAAGTGATAGAGCCTAGGGTTTCTGTTCCCAAAGCAAATGGAACCAGGCCTGCCGATGTTGCAGAACCAGAACCTGCCGAGGAGCCACTGGCCCCTTGCGTGGTGTCCCAAGGATTTTTTGTTTTTCCATTGAACCATACATCGCCGCGGGCCAAAGCCCCAGATACTAATTTTGCGATTAAGATGGCTCCGGCATCCTCCAACTTTTTAACAACGGTTGCCGTTTCATCGATTACTTGATCCTTATACGGAGCAGCTCCCCAAGTGGTAGGATATCCAGGAACCGCCATCAGATCTTTGGTGCCGTAGGGAATGCCGTGCAGAATTCCACGATACTGCCCATTTTTAATCTCTTCATCAGCTTGTTTGGCCTGCTCCAATGCCAAGTCCTCCGTGATATTGATAGTACACTGAAGGGCAGGTTGATATTTTTTGAGTCGGGCCAGGAAAAATTTTGTAAGCTCTGTCGAGGTTATTTTTTGGTTTTTAATAAGTGATGCGAGCTGAGGTATCGTGTAAAATGCCAACAGATCGTAAGGTTCAGGTATTTCCACATGATCTGGAATCTTCCAGTCGGTTCCATTTTGCTGCTCGGGCATATTAAAATTGAACGGAGTGGGATCAAAACGGATAGCGGGGAAAACGTCATTTCCTATTGGGTATTTGCGCAATGAATCGAATCCGCTACGGTTTCTTTTTAAATAAGGATAGAGTGTATCAATATCTTTATTGGCAAAATGTAGGCCGATCAATTTTTCCGACTTTTTTACGTCGCGCTTGGAAAAAGGGTTTTTATTGGTGGAACATGAGAACCATGTCAGCGAAATAAGTAGTAGAACAAGATGAGGGATTTTGTTTTTTGGTAGCATGTTGGTTGATAGTTTCAAATAACAGCTTCTAAGCTACAGTTTTTCAAAAAAACGGACACAATAATCCAACCGTTTTGTCTCCATTGAGCATATTTATTCCATTCCCCATAATCCAAACAGGTGATTTTACTGAAATTCGTCGGTACAACTTCTAAATCTGAAGCCAACACCGTATCTTTGTAGTTTAGAACCAGTTCAAACAATTGGTTTGAAAAAAATTTGATTCATGAAGTTGAAAAAGACAGATATTCTAAAGGCATTGGAAAAAATTTCCGCACCTGGTGAGGGCCAAAACTTGGTCGAGAGCGGTGCAGTTACCAATGTTCAGGTTTTCGGGGATGAGGTAGAAGTGGATGTTACAATAAAAAACCCAAGTCTTCAGGCAAAAAAGAAGACGGAGGTGGAAATATTGAAATGTATTCACAGAGAGGTATATGAGAAGGCAAAAATAAAGGTCAACCTTAAGGTTGATGCTCCCGAAAAGCCAAAGGTGAACCAAATAAAGGGGAACCCGATTCCCGGAATTCAAAATATTATAGCTGTTGCCTCCGGTAAAGGCGGTGTGGGTAAATCCACCGTTACCGCCAACTTGGCCGTTACCTTGGCCAAAATGGGCTTTAAAGTGGGATTGTTGGACACGGACATCTATGGTCCTTCCATGCCCATTATGTTCGATGTGGCCACGGAAAAGCCTTTGTCCATCAACGTAGATGGCAAAGCCAAAATGAAACCTATCGAAAACTATGGGGTTAAATTACTTTCCATAGGATTCTTTACCGAACCCAACCAAGCGGTGATTTGGAGAGGACCCATGGCAGCAAAGGCATTGAACCAAATGATTTTTGATGCCCATTGGGGAGAATTGGACTTCCTTCTGTTGGACTTGCCTCCGGGAACAGGGGACATCCATTTGAGCATTATGCAATCTTTGCCCGTAACTGGTGCCGTGGTGGTGAGTACCCCACAGGAAATCGCATTGGCCGATGCCAGAAAAGGGGTGGCTATGTTCCAGCAAGAGGCCATTAATGTTCCCGTATTGGGAATCGTGGAGAATATGGCGTATTTTACACCTGCGGAACTACCGGATAACAAATACTATATTTTCGGTGAGAACGGAGCCAGAAATTTATCCGAAGATCTGGAAGTTCCTTTTTTAGGACAAATTCCGTTGGTACAAAGTATCAGAGAGGCAGGTGATGTGGGAAGGCCGGCTGCTTTGCAGACAGCTACTCCCACAGAGGAAGCCTTTGAGGAGCTGACAAAAAATGTGGTTCAGGAGTTGGTTAGAAGAAATACGGACCTTCCCCCGACCGAAGCAATAAAAATTACAACAATGGCCGGTTGTTCCGCTGTTAAAAAGAAATGAGCATGGCAACAATGACATCAGAAGAAACAAGGAGCAATGTAGAAAAGGCGTTAGAGGAAATACGCCCTTTTTTGCAGAGCGATGGAGGAGATATTACTTTGATATCCATTGAGGACAATACCGTTAAGGTTCGTTTGGAAGGAAATTGTATTGGATGTAGTGTAAATCAAATGACCTTAAAGAGTGGTGTGGAAATGACCATTAAAAAGTATGTTCCTCAAATTGAAGAAGTTATCAATATTACCTAACTGATAAAAATCATTATTCCTTCTTTGGGCAAGTAGTAAGTTGCATGCCAAAATTTCTAGTATATGATCAAAACGGATATTCTGATAATTGGAGCGGGACCTACGGGTCTCTTTGCTGTTTTTGAAGCAGGCCTTTTACAACTCAAGTGTCATTTAATCGATGCATTACCGCAAGCAGGCGGTCAATGTTCCGAGATATATCCCAAAAAGCCCATTTACGATATTCCAGGATACCCCGAGGTGCTGGCTGGGGAATTAGTGGACAACCTCATGGAGCAAATAAAACCTTTCCAACCAGGTTTTACCTTGGGAGAACGGGCAGAGACCATAGAAAAACTGGATGATGGGTCCTTTATTGTCACAACCAATAAAGGCACCAAACACCACGCCCCAATAGTTGCTATAGCTGGTGGCCTGGGAAGTTTTGAGCCAAGAAAACCATTATTGGAGAATTTGGAAAAATACGAAGACAATGGCATTGCCTATATGATCAAAGAGCCGGAAATATACCGAGGTAAAAAGGTGTTGATTGCAGGTGGGGGTGATTCCGCTTTGGATTGGTCCATTTTTTTGACAGATATTGCAGAGGAAGTGACCTTGGTTCACCGAAGAAACGAATTCAGGGGTGCATTGGATTCCGTTGAGAAGGTGCAACAACTTAAGAACGAGGGAAAAATCAATTTGATAACACCTGCAGAGGTGGTTGCCCTTAAAGGTGAAAACCAATTAGAGAAAGTTACGGTAAAAAATACGTCTACTTCCGAGGAAACCGATATAGTGGTGGATAATTTTATCCCATTGTTCGGGTTGTCACCCAAATTGGGTCCAATAGCCAATTGGGGACTGGAAATAGAGAAAAATGCCATCAAGGTGGATAACACTTACGATTACCAGACCAATATTCCCGGGATTTATGCTATTGGCGATGTCAATACCTATCCAGGTAAGCTGAAATTGATTCTTTGTGGGTTCCACGAAGCAACATTGATGTGCCAAAGTGCCTATCAAAAGATATTCCCGGATAAAAAATATGTAATGAAATACACTACTGTTGGAGGTGTAACCGGATTTGATGGTAGTAAAAAAGAAGCTCCCAAAGCGGTTGTAAAAGCAATAGATTGATAAGTAGATAGTAATTAGTGGATAGGACTTAGTTATGGCGGTTAAAAGGTTCGAAGATTTGATTGTCTGGCAAAAAGCCCAAGAACTTGCCGTTATCATTTACAACGATTTTCAAGAATGTAAAGATTTTGGTTTTAGAGACCAGATAAGAAGAGCTTTTGTTTCTGTATCCAATAATATAGCTGAAGGTTTTGAAAGAAGTTCCAATGCTGACTTTTCTAAGTTTTTATACTATTCACTTGGCTCTAATAGTGAAGTGAGATCTATGATTTATCTTTCTGTTAGGTTAAATTTGTTGTCCAAATGGAGAGCAGATGAAATAATTGAAATTACCAATGAGGTATCTAGATTATTGTATGGATTGATTAAATCAATAAAAACTGTACGGTAAACTGCCCCCTAAATACTAACTCCTATTTCCTTAGCAATAAATGAGTGATATCAAGATAAAAATAACCGACCGAGAAGGTGTTTCACATGAGGTGGATGCCCCTACCGACATGAACATGAACCTTATGGAGGTTGTACGTTCCTATGAACTTGCTCCAGAGGGCACTATAGGAATTTGTGGTGGAATGGCGATGTGCGCTTCCTGTCAATGTTATGTACAGTCTGACCATGAACTTCCTGAAAAGTCGGATGATGAAGAGGCCATGCTGGCCGAGGCATTTTTTGTAAAGGACAATAGCCGCTTGGGTTGCCAAATTCATATAACCGAGGACTTGGATGGCCTGGAAGTGGAACTGGCCCCTGAAGAAGCTTAAATTCTTGCCTGATAGGTAAACAGATTGAAATACCTTCCTTCCGAAGCTATCAATTTTTCGTGGGTACCCTGTTCCAAAATATGTCCGTTTTCAATAACAAGAATCTGGTCCGCTTTGCGTATGGTACTCAATCGGTGTGCAATTACAAAGGTTGTTCTTCCTTTGGTGAGCTCAACCAAACTTTTTTGAATTAGCGCTTCGGATTCAGTATCCAGACTTGAGGTCGCCTCATCCAAAATTAAAATTTTCGGGTCTGCCAAAATAGCTCGCGCAATGGCAATACGCTGGCGTTGACCTCCCGAAAGTTTAACTCCACGTTCACCGATCAATGTATCGAGGCCTTTATCAAATCGGTCGGTAAATTCATCAACATAGGCAGCTTTAACGGCTTCCCTTAATTTATCTTCGCTGGCATTGGGTCTTGGGAAAAGTATGTTTTCCCGAATAGTACCTTCGAACAAAAAATCATCTTGTAGTACAACACCAAGATGTTTACGAAAGCTTTTTAAATTAACCTTGGAAAGGTCTTTCCCATCAATGGTGATGGTTCCCGAGTCAGGATTTAAAAAACTGGCGGCCAATCCCGCTATGGTGGATTTTCCCGAACCTGAACTGCCTACCAAGGCAATAACCTGCCCTGGTTCCACGTCAAAACTAATGTTGTGCAGCACTTCTTTATCTTCTTCATAAGAAAAACTGACATCGGAGAATGACATACGCCCTAAGACTTTGTCCAAAACAATGTTTCTGTTTTCCTCATCGGATTCCTCTTCCAAGTTCATCAATTCCTCTGTACGGTCCAGACCAGCCAAGGCTTCTGTTAATTGACTTCCAACGCTGCTCATTTGTACAATTGGGGCAATCATAAGACCCAATAAAACCGTAAACTCAACAAATTCTCCAACCGTAAGTGTTCCTTGGATGATTTTGTAACCACCAAAGCCCATGACACTTGTGGTCGCTACTCCCAAAAGAAAAGTAGAGGAGCTTGTCATAAAAGCGGTGGTCGTTAAACTCTTTTTTACATTTTGATATAATCTTTCTACACCTACCTCAAAAACCTCTTCTTCTTGTTTTTCCGCATTAAAACCTTTGATTACACGAATACCACCCAAGGTTTCTGTCAATCTTCCTTTTACCTCTGCATTTATTTTACCCCTATTCCTAAAAATGGGACGGATAATTTTAAAGGCTTTGAGTGCTATGATAGCAAATATGGTCAATGGGATAAAGGTGAAAAGCGTCATAAATACGCTTATTTCCATCAATAATATCAAGGAAACTACGGCTGTAATGATTCCTCCCACCAATTGTACCAAGCCAGTTCCAATAAGGTTTCGTACTCCTTCAACATCGGACATAATTCGGGATACCAAGGCTCCTGATTTGGCATTGTCGAAAAACCGAACGGGTAAAGCCAATACTTTTTTCTGCACTTGTGCCCGGAGTTCGGAAATAAGGTATTGCGCCTGAACGCTTAAAATTTTGGTCAACAGAAACGAGGTTACGGCCTGTACCAGTATCGCTAGCATCACACCTACAACCAAATATTTGAGCATTTCGATATCCTTGTTTACAATAACATCATCAATCAGATATTTGGAAGCAATGGGTGCCACAAAACTTGCCGCTTTGCTAATGGCAATCAATAATAGTCCCAAAAAAACGAGTTTCCGTTTGGGCCAAATAATGGTTTTGAATGCGGTAAGGATGCTTACTTTTTTATCGGGCATAACAGTTTTAAGAAAGAGCCTGCAAGTTACATCAATTTAAAAGGATGTCTAATCGATGGGTTTTGACCTTGTAAAAGATTACAAACACTATATTTAAGTGTTGGAATTATATAGTTAGGGATGTTAAAAGTACAATGGTTCAGTTTTTTGTTCGTGATAAGCTCTTTGTGCATGGCACAGCAGGAGTATCCCAAATTGACCGAAATTGTCACGGACAATGCCCAAATATTTAACGAGTCGCAGCTAACTTCCCTGCGAGGCAAACTATATCAATTTGAATCGGAGACTACCAATCAATTGGTGATTTTAACCATCAATGAATTGGGAAACGAGACTATAGAACAGTATGCGCTGGAAGTATTCAATCAAAATAAACTGGGTCAAGAAGGGAAGGACAATGGAATTCTGATTCTGTTCTCAAAACTGGACAGAGAGGTACGCATAGAGGTTGGGTATGGACTGGAACCCTACATTACCGATGCTGTCGCTTCACGTATCATTCGAAACATGATGATTCCCAAGTTTAAAGAAGAAGATTATTTTGGTGGATTGAATACTGCAACGGACCAAATCATTGAATTTTTGAACAACCCCGAAGCTTTGGAAGAGTTCAAATCGGAAATAGCAGCCGAGGGGGATATACCTTGGTGGCTGGTAGGTGTTATAGGTTTGTTTCTGATGATGTTTGTTGCCGCGGGTGGATTTGTTTTTTATAAAGGATATTCCACCTTAATTGAAATACTACGGGGAATGCTCATTGGTAAACTTGCTGTAATCCGCGGTGTTTTTATGGCTGCTTTTATGATGCTCCCTTTGATTTTTGGATTGGTTTTTATGGGGATGCCCTTGTTCTTTATATCGTTATTGCTTGGTTTTGATGCTGAATTTAGCCGACTGATAGAGGATCTTAGCTGGGTCGTTTTTTTGGTTATGGCATTTATTGTTCTTACAATATTTCTGGTCGCAAAAAAAATGAAGGACAAAGGTGACGAAGACCTTAAGCTATCATTTTTAAAATCCGACAAGGATTATATGAGCAAAACTTTTTCTTCTACTGGAACACATTCCTTTGGTTCTGGTTCCAGCGGTGGATCATCCAGTAGTTTTTCTGGTGGTGGTGGCAGTTCCGGTGGTGGAGGTGCCAGTGGAAGTTGGTAATTGTATCCGATTTCTCGTATTTTCACCAAACTAACTAAACCGATTCCTGAAAATGAGAATTACGATTCTTGCAGTGCTCTTTTTGTTTATTTCCTGTTCCGAACAACCACAAACCGAGGTGGAAAGATGGGAAGCACAAGCTGAGAACATCACCATAATGAGAGACGATTTTGGTGTGCCCCATATTTATGGAAAGACTGACGCTGATGCAGTATTTGGATTGCTTTATGCACAGTGCGAGGACGATTTTAATCGGGTAGAGCAAAATTATATTTGGGCCACAGGACGTTTGGCCGAAGTGGAAGGAGAGGATGCATTGTACAGTGACCTTCGTGCCAAGCTGTTTATGACTGAAGAAGAGGCAAAGGCCAACTATGAAAATAGCCCTGAATGGCTAAAAGAGTTGTGTGATGCATTTGCCGATGGAATCAATTACTACTTGCACACCCATCCAGAGGTCGAGCCTAAATTATTGACCCATTTTGAACCGTGGATGCCGATGTATTTCAGTGAGGGATCTATTGGAGGCGATATTGAGCGTATATCGACCAGAAAAATCAAAAGTTTTTATGAAAGTGGCATGGAACTACCCGAAATGGAAGTACTTCAACTCAAAAAAGAAGAAGAAATGGCCGAACCACAGGGTTCCAATGGAATTGCCATCTCGGGTGATTTGACGGAATCTGGAAACGCGATGCTTTTGATCAATCCCCACACATCATTTTATTTTAGGGGAGAAGTGCATGTAGTCAGCGAAGAGGGATTGAATGCCTATGGAGCTGTAACCTGGGGGCAGTTTTTTGTATATCAGGGTTTCAACGAGAAAACGGGTTGGATGCATACATCGACCTATACCGATGTAATGGATGAGTTCAAGGAAACCATTATAAAAAATGATGGAAAGCTATTTTATAAGTACGGAGAGGAATTGCGACCTGTGGATTCCAGTTCGGTTACTTTAAAATTTAAAGAGGGAGAAAGTATGAAGGAGAAAACTTTTCCAATGTACCGTACCCATCACGGGCCAATTACCCATCAAGTGGATGACCAATGGACGGCTTCTGCCATGATGTGGGAACCTGTAAAGGCGTTGGAGCAATCCTACATACGAACCAAGCAGGATGGGTATGATGGTTTCAGGAAAATGATGGATATCCGAACCAATTCATCCAACAATACCGTTTATGCAGATGCAGAAGGAAATATCGCTTATTTCCACGGAAATTTTGTGCCAAAGCGTGATACCATTTTTGATTATACCGAGCCTGTGGATGGCAGCGATTCCAAAACCGATTGGCAAGGACTGCATACTGTGGATGAAAACATTTTGGTCCTGAATCCGGAAAACGGTTGGATTCAAAACTGTAACTCTACACCCTACACTTCGGCACTGGAATTCAGTCCAAAACGAGAAGATTATCCTAATTATATGTCTAGAGACCAAGAAAACTTTAGGGGCATCCATGCCATTGGGTTATTGACGGGTCGAAACGGATATACCTTGGACCGACTTATCGAACTTGCCCATGACCCGTATTTACCAGCTTTTGAAGCATTGATTCCGGGGTTGGTATCGGCCTATAGCGAGAATGCAAAAGCATATCCAGCACTTCAGGAACCAATTGAGACCCTTCGGGAATGGGATTTTACCACATCCAAAGAATCCATAGCCATGACTTTAGCACATTTTTACGGTACACTTTGTTATGCGAAGGCAGAAAGACCTCAAGAAATGTATTCCATGGAATGGGTCGAATATTGGGGTGATGAATGGCCCGATGCTCAAAAATTGGATATGTTTCAAGAGACATTGTCCAATTTGCAAAATGATTTCGGTACTTGGAAAATGCCATGGGGAGAGGTGAACCGGTACCAACGCTTAAACGGAGATATTCGTCAAGCTTTTGATGATGACAAACCCAGTATTCCTGTTGGATTTGCCAGTGGACGATGGGGAGCATTGGCGGCATACGGGGCTAGATATGACAACAATACCAAGAAGATTTATGGTACTAGGGGCAACAGTTTTGTAGCTGCTGTGGAATTTGGTGATAAGGTAAAAGCGAAAACCATGCTGGCGGGTGGTCAGAGTGGAGACCCAGAGTCACCTCACTTTAATGATCAGGCACAACGCTATGCCGATATGGAATTCAAAGATGCTGCATATTACAAAGAAGATGTTTTAAAACGTGCTGAAGTTACCTATAAACCTGGTGAAAAGTACTGATTGAAAATCTTAGTTGTTTTTTTCTATACCGCTGTCCTCCTCTTTAACGATAATGAGGCTTGCCTTTGAACCTGTAGAAAGATTCCAACGATTGTTGTGGATTACGACACCCTTATCATCCGTTACCACCACCTGTGCGGTATTTGGTCCTGAAGACCCTTGGTTAAGAGCTTCGAATTCTATGCGGTTAAAACCTTTTACCAAATCCAGGTTGATTCCTTTAAAGGTACCTGTTAGGAGTAAATTATATTCAACAGGCTCTCCGTTTACATAAATTTTAATGCGGTCACCATCGACATATTCATGGTCTCTGGCCACAATGCCAACAAATTTTGCGGTTGTTTTAAAATCTCCCAAATATTGGTCTCCAAAATGTTCATTGGCCCCTTTTTCTCTTTTTTCAATCACCTTTGGGTCTATCACCATATCGTGGCCAGCTTGCACAAGTTCCCTATCCGGGAGCATTTTAATACTGGGTTTATTGTTTTTGGAAGTTAGGTTTTCATCCAGTACGGAAGGCATTCGCAATAAAGTACCTTGCTTGCTTGCTTTTACGTCCAACTTATTGTTGGCACCGATTTTCAATGGTCGGGTTGTGGGTATATCCGACGATTGAGCGAATGTCGAAATAGACCCAAAAATAATTCCCATTAAGGTGAAAATCAGTCTTTTCATAAACAGATTGAGCAAGTGTTTTGATATAAAATTAGCAAATACCTTGCCACCAACATGATAAATTGTAGTTAAATCGTTAATCTACATACTTTTTTTATTTTTTGGTTTTAAGCCAAATAATGGGTGAAGTATCGGAATGCGTAAAATAATAAGGTCATAAATCAGCCAACTAATACCAAATGTTCCTATTACAAGAATAGTTGCTTTTGGCAAGAAACCCCAACTCAAATCCATTAGATAATAGGCAATGCCAACTGTAATGGTCTGGTGCAAAATATAGAAGGGATATACTGCTCTATTCGAATAGGCAAGACCTTTACTGGGTTTGTTGAGGTATTTGGCGGCATAGGAAAAAAGAACCAATATCCAAGACCAGATGTTTGTTACTTTCAACAAAGCTTCGGTAAAATGAATCACATACCCATCTTCAAAAAACAACCAAATAATCACTTGACCTGAAAAGCCGATCACACCCAAAACAAGTGCCTTACGCTTTACTTTCGCCACTATTTGCCAAAATACATCACCTGTCGCTATCAATATAAAGCCATAAAAGAACAGTATAATACTGAATATGAAATTGAACCAATCATCCACCAAGGCATGTGTAATAGGGAAAAAGGGTTCTATCAACGATTCTGCAAAGTATAACGGAATTACAAAGACATAGATTCCCCATGTTTTTTGAATCAAACGTTTGACCCAATTTATGAATCGAGTTTCATGTTTTCGCAGGTAGACGAACAGGGGTGCCAAAATCCAAGAAAACACCAAAAGGTAGGGCAAAAACCAAAGGTGGTGCCAACTGTAGTTTCCTTCCGGATAGATGCCATCAAAAGCAATAGAGGTGAAATATTCCCAATACGAGCCTGTAAATGTTCCATCCGCCAAACGCTCAAAATATACTTGTGGAGGTACAATCAAAAACATGCCTACCACCAAGGGTATCCCTAATCGAAGGAAACGTTCCCACACAAATCGGCCCAAACTTCTCTTGCCTAAAGCGTAATAGGTTCCCATGCCCGAAATTACAAAGAGAATGGGCAAGCGCCATTGGTTCAAGAACATCATGGGCCAGCGGAGCCAATCGTAAATCACATTGTTTTTTATATGCCAGCCCCAGGGTACAAAAAACATTCCTACGTGGTAAAATATAAGCAGTGCAAAAACGATGACACGTAGCCAATCCAAATCGTAACGTCTGATAGTGGTTTTCATCCTAAAAGTTTTTCCAAAGATGAAAAGTACCGATAAAAAAAAGCCGATTTTCGGACTTGGAAACGTCCTGAATTGCAATTGTGGAGAAATTATACCCTGTTTTGTTTCATAAATGCAGAGGGCGATTGTCCCGTATGTTTTTTAAATGCGCTGTAAAATGCGGATTTGGACCTGAATCCAACCGATGTGCCAATTGCTTCCACGGTTAGGTGTTTGAATTCATCATCCAACAATCTTTCTTTTGCCAAATTAATACGTTTCTGGTTGATATAGTCGTTGAAATTTGTCCCTGTTTCGGAATTGATGACCTTAGAAATGGTATTTCCATTGGTATCCAACCGCTCGGCCACTTTTTTTAGACTGATTTCTCTATCTGAATAATATTCCGATTCGGATATAAAATGGTCAATAGTTTCAAATTGAATGGAATTACCGGCCAAGGTCTCGTATTTATCGGCAATCCATGATTTTTCGAAAAAGCGCGATTCTGAAAGAATAAAAAATGATGTGATAAAAATGGCGACGGTCTGCATCATTCCGATGATATGATCTCCACCATCATCATCATAATTCAAGTAAATGATGAATAAGGTCAGCATTAGCACAAAAAAGAAAACAACTGTGTTTCTGGAAAAAATGTATTTGTCCACTTTGATGTTTTTGGGGGAGACCCAACCCTTTTTTCTTGTTTTTATTACCAATAAAAGTGACAGTACTAAATAAAATGCAAAACTGAACAGAACCAACCACCTAAACCGGTCTTTGATGTGATGGTAAAAGTAGTTCATGTCACCAGGAACATCTATAAATCCCAGATTACGGTGGTAGGCGCCTAAATATGCATTAAGTTTTACTTCGACTGGACTTACATAGTAATTGATTTGTGTAATAAGATAAAGCAAGGGGAGTACAAAGTGGGGCCAATGTTTTTTCAGAGTGATGGGTTTTCGTTCCAATAAGGTGTACAGGAAAAAATATAGGGTGGGTGTAATCAAGAGTACCAAAAACTCTGTGGAATCGTTCAGATGGATTACATACTTCATTAAGCCAGTGTAGCAGAGGTAAATGTCCAAAAACACCAAGCATTGAACCAATAGGGACCAGCCGAACAAATTAATGGCCGATTTTCGTTTCGCTCTTAAAAAAATGACAAAGGCCAAGAAGAACCCTTGGACAATGCCCAGTAGCATGATGTGGGACGCAAGGTCGTACTGTATAGGGATTTGATCTAATATAACCTTTACATCTTCCATCTTAAGGGCGTAAATTGTATCTTGAAGCAAAAGTACAAACGAAAAGTACAATCTTTTTTTAATCAACCCGACACAATATGAAAAAGAGACAATTCTTACGTTACATGGGCAGTGCAGCCATGGCAGCGCCTCTTTTGCCCATTACCTTGGAAAATATATCAAAAAACGAAGACCCATATCCAGACAATAATAGCGAAGCTTTTTGGGAACGTATACGAAAAGATTATAAACTAAAACCAGATTACATCAACCTTGAAAGTGGTTACTACAATATAATTCCCACACCCATTCTAAACAAATACTTGGAGCATGTTCAACATGTAAATTACGAAGGCTCCTATTACATGCGTACTGTGCAATGGGACAACAAAAAAAGAGCGGCTACGCGTGTGGCCGAATTGGTCAATTGTTCGGAGAAGGAATTGATCATAACTCGAAACACCACGGAATCCTTGGATATGATCATTGGCGGTTATCCATGGAAAAAGGGTGATGAGGCCATTTTTGCTGTTCAGGATTACGGAGCCATGCAAATACATTTTCATCAAATGGAAGATCGGTATGGAATTGTGTGCAAAAAGGTTTCCTTGCCCAACCATCCCAAATCTGATGAAGAAATCGTATCACTCTACGAATCTAAGGTTACACCAAAGACCAAAATATTGATGGTCTGCCATATGGTAAATGTCACTGGCCAAATACTGCCCATCCGAAAGATATGTGATATGGCTCATTCGCATGGTGTTGAGGTGATGGTGGACGGGGCCCATTGCGTGGGGCATATAAAGGTGGACTTGGCCGAGTTGGACTGTGATTACTATGGTTCCAGTTTACACAAATGGCTTTGCGCCCCTTTAGGGGCGGGCATGCTGTATGTGGCCGAAAAGCATATTCCGAAAATATGGCCCTTATTGGCCGAACATGAGAATGACAATACCAAAATACGCAGGCTGAACCACACAGGAACCCATCCCGTGCATACGGACTTGACCATTAACGACTCTGTGGATTACCTTGAAATGATTGGAATGGAACGTAAGGAAAATCGCATGCGCTATTTGCAGCGGTATTGGAGCGACCAGCTACGGAATGTGGAAAATGTGGTCATTAATACTCCGATTGAACCACACAGGAGTTGTGGAATTGCCAATGTAGGCCTAAAGAATATGAAGCCAAGCGAAATGGCCAAGACCTTATTGGATGAATTCAACGTTTGGACTGTGGCCATTGATTTTGAAAATGTTCATGGATGTCGAATCACCCCTAATGTATTTACAACAACCGAGGAGTTGGATCAGTTTGTTGGAGCCATTAAAACCATGGCGAAACGTGCTTAGTGATCAATGTAATCCTGAAGTTTCTCTGGACCTTCCAACAATACCCTTACAATTTGGAGTGTGCCATCGGGTTTGGTATCGATTTGCCATTTGATCAGTGATATCTGACCATCTTCAATCTCGATACCTGTGATGCTACGTGGGTGAACACAGCTACCGTCGTTAAAAAAAGGAATTTGGCCGGGCTCAGGAAATCGCGGTCGATGGGTGTGTCCTGCCATGGTAATGAGCAAATCGTTTTTTAAGATCCACCGCTTTATTCGCTTTTCTATACGGATAAGTTCCTTATAATTTTTGGCAGGACTTGTAGGGTCTGCAATACCTACTACTTGGAGCGGTTTCCATAAAACCCGTACCAAAAACCTGCCAATCCGCCAACATACGTAGTTCCACCAATCAGCTTGGTGACCATGAACACAGAAAATCTCCTGTCCTGTGTCCGAATGTTTTAAAACAAGCGCTTCATGGTAGGTAATGCCTTCAAAAAGTTCTTTGTCCGAACCATCTATGGGCTCAAAATAATGAGACAGATGTTTATCTACATATTCTGCATCCCGGTATACCATATCATGGTTTCCCCAAAGCATATGGAGCCGTTTTTCCAAATGAAATCTTCTAAGAAGTTGGTATACGTTTTTATGGGCTTCAAAAATAGAATCGAAACTTAGGTTTTCCCAAAGTTCATCCCCATCGCCAAGTTCAATGTAATGGAAGCCCTCTCGATAATAATCACTCAATGCATGGTAATAAATGTTGCGATTATTGGCAAAGTCATCCGCAAAACTATTGTCGCCCCTATGGCAATCACTAAAAAAAATGAACTTGGAATCCCCATCAAATGGAATCTTCATCGCATTTTGGTAGGCTCTGTCTAACCGTTTTGAAGAGGACATGGAAAAGATTTTTGCTAAATATCCTTAAAAATGGCGATTTGTCCATAAAGAATTTCATAAAAGGGTATGCATTTTTACTTTTTGTAACTTTGTCCTCTAAACCTCGACTAATTAGGGTATGAAGCACGACTACCATTCGGAAAGTCCACTCGTTCAATTGGTAAGTTTCAACAAGTTGTTGGAGCATTACGACGAACAACTAAAAAGCTCCAATCCACATGTTGCCGAAAGAGCAAAATATGTTTTGGATGCACAGGCCCCATACCCTGAATTAAGGGAGGGTTTTTCCGATTTGTCTTTGTTGGACAAACACCGGGATGTGATCCGAGTGATTTTGGAGGACTCCTTTTCTCCAATTTTGACCAAGAATGAAATCAAGACAGCATCCACGCCTTTTGAAAATTTGGTGTTCAACTCATCTGAGCGTTTCCGTCAGATCTTGAAGGATGCAGGAGAGGATTTTGACTTGGAAATAACCAATATCCCCAGGGAGTTCGGTTACATTATGAGGTGTGCTGTTATCCTCCAGTTTTATTATGGTTTTAAGCTGGATTTTAAACGTCCGTTCTTTTATGACATTCCCGACACCAACAGGGTAATGCGCAGGTACCGTATTTTGTACAATGCGGATTTTATGGAAATTATTCCGACCGAGAAGGCCAAGGAGGTCACACAAGATGATGTGGATGAATTGTTGGATAATTTTTACAACTTAGATCTTTGGAAAGAGAAAATACCTCCGAATAGTTTTATAGCCAAAGGTTTTGTTATATCCAATATGTTCGATGTAACTGCTGAGCATTCGGTATCGGAGATAAAATCAACCCTTATAGGAAGGACACAAAGAGGCAAGGAGTCCTTTATGGAGAATTTCGAGGACACTTTTAGGTCGTTTTTTAACCTTAATGATATAAAAGTGGGTTTTGCTGGATATGATTCTGGTGCCAATCATTTTTTCAAGATTTATGGAAAAGGCATGGACAGTTATATCCTTAATGGCAAGGATATGGAGCAGTGTGATTCCACTTTTTGTAATTACTCCCACGGAAAACTGTTCAAAGAGAATAAGTATTTCGCCATCTCTAACGTAGAGAAATACTATAAAAAAACAGAAGGTAAGGTTCAGCCCTATAAAAACCTGATGAACCAAGGTATTAAAAGTGCCATATTGGCTCCTATTTCCGTAAATGGTAATTTATTGGGGGTACTTGAGTTGGTATCGGGCAAGGTTAACGAACTCAACAGCGTTAATGCAAACAAGTTGGACGATGTTATGCCATACATTGTTGCGGCGGTAATGCGCACCATCGAAGAAGAGGAGAACTTAATCGATGCAGTTATCCAGCACGAGTGTACTTCTGTCCATCCATCTGTATATTGGAAATTCCAGGAAGAAGCCAAACGATTTATGGCCGATGAATTGGCCGGTAACGAACCTGTATTCAAGGAAATCGTTTTTAAGGATGTGTATCCTTTATATGGTCAAATCGACATAAAGGATTCTGCAAAACAGCGTAATCTTGCCATACAAAGGGACTTGATGATCCAGCTTTCCGAAATCAATGATGTTCTGCAAATCGCTTTCAAAAAATATAAACTTCCCATTTATGAGGAGTTGATGTTTAGGGTCAACAATTATTTGAACGAGGTGAAGGAGGCATTGTTTACCCATACCGAACAAGCTGTTTTTGATTTTGTAAAGGAAGAAGTAGACCCCGTATTCAATCATCTTAAAAAAGAAGATGATGAAATAGCCGCGCTCTTGGTTAGATATGACGAGAAAATCGACAAGGCCACGGAAAGCTACTATGATCACCGTAGAAATTACGATAATAGCGTAATGGAGGCCAATATGAAGCTGGCTGCACTATTGGACAAAAAGCAAGAGGAAGCCCAAGAAATGTTCCCTCATTATTTTGAGCGCTATAAAACCGATGGTGTCGAACACAATATTTATATAGGAAGCTCTATTGCCAAAGATCAAGAATTCAATGAACTCTTTTTGAGTAATCTAAGGTTGTGGCAGCTCCAGGTCATGTGCGAAATGGAGAATAAGTATTACGCCCTAAAACCACATTTGCCCGTGAAGTTGGATGTGGCATCCTTGGTTTTGGTATACAGTACATCCTTGGCCATTCGTTTTAGAATGGATGAAAAACGTTTTGATGTGGATGGCACCTACAATGCCAGATATGAAGTCATTAAAAAGAGAATAGATAAATCCTATGTCAAGGGTACCAACGAACGCCTAACACAAAAAGGGAAATTGGCCATTGTATATTCTCAGCGCAAAGATGAGAAAGAATATATGCGCTATATTAGCTTCTTAAAAGCAAAAGGATATTTCACCAACAATATCGAAATTGTGGAACTGGAAGGTGTACAGGGTGTATCCGGATTAAAGGCGATAAGGGCTGAAATCTTATATCAAAAGGATAAAAAATCGGAGCGTACCTATACTTACGATGACCTTATGGAGGAATTGAGTAATTGATTTAAAAAATCAATCTTTCCGGGCCAAAAAACCTAAAGGCAATACCAAAGGCTATAACAGATATTATGATGCCAAACATAAAAATGTTATAGGTTAAGCGTAGTATCTTATATTTTCTGTTTAAAACTATGCCCAAATAATAAAGGTCTTTTGTTAGTGAGTTATACACATAATCTTTATCCTTGACCAGTTCTTCTACCGCTGACTGATATTCTTTTAATTCCATTTGATGGAAGTTGCCGAAGAACAAAAGGTTCACCCTTCTTTTTTCCACATCTTCTTTGGTGAATTTACCACTTGTAATATTGGGTCGGGTGGCCAAGACCGAGAGCACCATGGATACCACACTGAACATGATCAATATAAATGTGGGATAGATCATATATGCATTTGTGGGATTGTCCAGTTTGGTGAGTAGGTTGGCCAAGACCAACGAAATAATAATGGCATTTACTGATAGCAATA
This sequence comes from uncultured Allomuricauda sp., assembly GCF_947258355.1. Lineage (GTDB taxonomy): Bacteria > Bacteroidota > Bacteroidia > Flavobacteriales > Flavobacteriaceae > Flagellimonas. The sequence goes on along the minus strand of NZ_CAMYIC010000040.1, from coordinate 52,625 downwards.
TGTTTGCCTTGGTATCGGCAATATCACTAAGTTTAAGATGGTTTCTCAAAGTAACCCTGTATAGTGTTTGAACGCTCCTATCAGGGCTTTCACTCTTGTACTTTGCTTTTAGGGCTTCCTTTTTGGCAATTTTCTTTTCGGCTTTCTTCTCTTTTAGGAGCTGTTTTAAATTTTTTTGTTTACCCTCTTCCCATTGCTCCTTAGCGTAATCTGTATAGAAAAAATGATTGCGAAACATTTTAATGTTTTTATCCCGCCATTTTTTTGATGAATAATCTGCAACGCCAAGTTCTTTGAGTTCATCTTTTAAAAAATCCGTTGTTTCCCAGTAACTTTTCTTTGCAAAGTGGGATACATCGGCATCACGGATAATGCTCTCCATTAGATTGGTAGGCTCATGGTACATTTTGGTTGCCATGATCAATGAGCATACTTCTTCGATTCCTTTGGAATCATAGTCATTTTCCTTCAGAAAATCCGTTGCGATTTCACAACTGCTTTCTTCATGGTCTTCCCATCCTTTTATATGTCCAACATCATGGAACCATGCGGCTACCAATAACCTCTCGTTTTCAACATCCTCAAGGTTATAGTAATTGAGTAATTCTTTAGTACTTTTGACAACTCGTTGGGTATGTCGCAAGTTGTGGTACAGGAACTTGGAATCTAATTCTTCCGTTAACAACTTAGAAACAAAGTGTTTAGTTTTTTCAACAATTTCCGACATAATTCCATATTAGGACATCCAAATTACAAAATTTTGGAATCAACCTCGTGGATATGAAGAAACATTATTTGTTGGCCTTATTAATTGTTTTGGCCTCTGGTTGCGCTACATTCGAGACCAAATATGCGGAACCTTTTTCTGTTTATGCTACTTCGGACGATAGGGAGGTTGAACACACTTTTTATTTGATCGGTGATGCCGGTAAATCCCCTATGGGTGATTTAAATCCCACATTGAAAGCATTCAAAAAAGTTTTGGACAAGGCAGATGCCAATAGCACTGCGATTTTTCTGGGAGACAACATATATCCTGCTGGATTACCTGATAAAAAAGACTCTACTATTGCCTATTTGGAAGCCAAAAATCATTTGGATTCCCAATTGAGCACTTTGGAAAAATTTAAGGGTAAAAAACTCTTTATCCCTGGTAATCATGACTGGTACACAGATGGCCTTAAAGGACTAAAACGAGAAGAGGAATATGTGGAGGATGTATTGGACAACAACGATGCTTTTCAGCCCGAAAATGGTTGCCCTATCGAGGAAATAGAAATCAACGATAACGTATTGGTCGTTGCCATTGATACCGAGTGGTACCTTGTTAATTGGGATAAACATCCGACAATCAACGACGAGTGCGAGATCAAGACCAGAAGCCGTTTTTTTGAAGAACTTGAGAGTATTATAAAGAAAAATCGGGATAAAACGGTTGTTTTGGCCATGCACCACCCTATGTTTTCATACGGTTCGCATGGAGGGCAATTTTCTTTTGAACAAGGATTATATCCCAGTGGTGGAAAGATACCTTTACCTGTTTTAGGGTCAGCCATCAATCTGCTAAGAAAAACTTCTGGTGCCACCTCGGAAGATCTCTCCAACAAAAGATATAATGAGCTTAAGAATAGGATTGTAACCCTATCCCAATATTCAGATAAGATAATATTTGCATCGGGACACGAACATACATTGCAATACATAGAGGAACATGGAAAACCACAAATAGTAAGTGGTTCTGGAGCAAAAACAGGAGCAACCCGCCTACTGAACGGGAGTAAATTTTCCACAGGAAGAAATGGATATGCCATTTTAAAAGTATATACGGATGGATCGTCCCAGATAGCGTTTTATGGGACAACAGCGGATTCGGCCACGATGTTGTATCAAACAGAAGTGTTGCCACCAGATAGGTCAATTAAGAAGGTTGAACTTCCAGATGATTTTCCTCCTTATAAAATGGCTTCGGTTTATGAGCCAGAGGAAATTGAAAAAAGTGGGTTTCATAAACTGTTGTGGGGCGAACGGTACAGAAAATATTATGGAACCAAAGTCAAAGCACCTACGGTTCGATTGGACACTCTTTTTGGTGGATTAAAAGTTGTTCGGAAAGGAGGGGGGAATCAATCCAATTCCTTACGCCTGGCTGATAGTGAGGGTAGGGAATATGTGATGAGGGGCCTACGAAAAAGCGCAGAAAGATACCTGCAGGCCATTGCTTTTCAAGAACAGTATATTATAGGGCAATTCGAGGATACGTACACCGAGGAATTGTTATTGGATTTGTATACCGGAGCACACCCATATGCGCCATTCACCATTGACAGACTCTCCGATGCACTTGGGATGTACCATACTAATCCTAAGCTATACTACGTGCCCAAACAATCCGTTTTGGGCGATTACAACAAAGAGTTTGGTGACGGATTGTATATGATTGAGGAACATGTTTCCGATGATCATGATAACCTGGAAAGCTTTGGATACACCAAGAAGATTGAGAGTACTTACGACCTTATGGACAAACTCCGTGAAGATGAGGAGTACAGCATTGACCAAAAGGAATATGTAAAGGCCCGTTTGTTCGATATTTTGATCGGTGATTGGGATAGGCATGTGGATCAATGGCGTTGGGCCGAGTTTGAAATGGAGAACGGCAACAAGGTCTATAAACCTATTGCGCGGGATAGGGATCAAGTGTTTTCGCGATGGGGAGATGGCCTCATCATGAATTTTGGATCGAGAGCGGTCCCTACGCTACGTATTTTTGAAGGGTTTCATGAAAAGATCAGAAGCGTGGAAGGTTTGACCTCTTCTCCAAGAACCTTTGCTTTGGATATGGCCCTATTATCAGAAACGGACATGCAGATGTGGGTGGACCAAGCCAAGTTTATTCAGCAAAATTTGAACGGAGATATCATTGATGAGGCATTTTTGGCCTTTCCGGAAGAAGTCAGGGATGAAACTTTAACCGAAATCAAGAATATACTTCTGGCCAGAAAAAAAAATTTGGTTGAAACAGCAATGGAATATTATACTGTTTTGAACAAGTATAGCGTAATTACGGGGACAGACAAGGATGATTACTTCAATATAGTTTCACTGCAAAACGGTGATGTTGAGGTAAGGGCTTACCGAATAAAAGGTGGAGAGTACACGGATTTGTTTTTTAGTAAAGTATACAGTCCCGAGTATACCAAGGAAATCTGGATTTATGGCTTGGATGATGATGATGTTTTTGAGGCCAACACGGAAACATCAAAAATAAAAGTGCGCATCATTGGAGGGCAAAACAATGATGTTTACAAGATTTCAGAAAATTCCAGGAAACTATTGGTATACGACTTTAAGTCCAAGAAAAACACTTTGGATGAGGCTTACGGCGGAAATATTAATTTGATCAATGACTATGATACCAATACCTATGAGTTTTTGAACATAAAGGCCAGCAATAACCAAGTACTTCCAACAATAGGGTTTAATCCAGATGATGGGGTTAGGCTGGGATTGACCAACACCTACACATTCAATGGGTTTAGGAAAAACCCATTTACCCAACAACACACATTTAATGCGGCCTATTATTTTGCTACCAAAGGTTTTGACTTGGGATATAAGGGAGAATTTGCGCATGTGTTCAACAAGGTGAATCTCGAAATTCAAGCTAGGTTTACTAGTCCCAACTTTACACGTAACTTTTTCGGATTTGGAAATGAGACAGTGAACAATGATGATGAAGAACCTTTGGAACTGGATTACAACAGGGTTCGGATTCGTACTTTAAAATTTGCACCCTCTTTGGTTTGGCGAGGGTTTTACGGATCTAAAGTCCGATTAGGGATGGCTTATGAAAACATCGAGATCGAGGAAACGGAAAACAGGTTCATCAATGAATTTTATTTGGAAAACGGGGAAGAAAACCATTTGAGTTTTTTCGGAATCGACGGAGAATACAGTTATTCCAATAGGGATAATGAGGCATTTCCAACTTTGGGAATGGCATTAAGTTTAGAAGGTGGTTTTAAGACCAATTTGGATAATTCAGCAAGGTCCTTTGGGTACGTGATCCCATCATTTTCCATGGACCATAAACTTACAGCCGATGGTCGTTTGGTTTTGGCAACAAAACTTAAAGGGCATTTTACCTTAGGAAACGGATATGAATTTTATCAAGCGGCCAGCATCGGGGGAGATAACGGACTTCGTGGATTTCGGTTTCAGCGGTTTACAGGTAAAACAGCCTATTTTCAAAACACGGACCTGAGATATAGTTTTAGAGGGGTAAAAACAGGACTAATGCCAGTGAACCCTGGAATATATGGAGGTTTCGATTATGGCCGTGTTTGGTACCCGGGTGAAGATTCCAATAAATGGCATAATTCCTACGGAGGCGGGTTTTTCTTAAACGGTGCCGATGTACTGTCTGCCAACTTTGGATTGTTTAATAGTAGCGACGGTCTTCGTTTTGCTTTTGGGCTGGGATTTGGCTTCTAGTTAAGTATGAATTCGTAAAGCTTTCTACCCCCATATTTATTTTGCTCATCGGCAATCAAGAGTTTTTTGTTGCTTTTAAAGCAAACCGATTCAATTTGGGTATCAGTATTCAGGTCGATGATTTTAATGGATGAGTTGGTGAATTCAGGAGCTTGAAAATCAGAAAGCAAAAAAACAAAGCCATAACTCAATAAAGCAATGGTTCTTCCATCTGGGGAAATATCAGCACTTGTTACAGAGCAATGGTCTTGATCAGCACATAAAAACAGAGAGCCCAAAAATTCAGCTTCGTACTCTCCTTCTTTATCGGGTACTCTATAAATCAAAGTTTTCCCAGAGTAGGGCCTAGTTCTGTTTTTTGTAAAAATGTAGAGATAGTCCTTTAGGTGAAAAAAGCCTTCGGTGTCGAAATACAGGCTGTCCCTTTTTGGGGGAAAGTCATTTTGTTGTGGGTATTTGAACTCAATTTTATCTGCATTGGGTTCTTTTTTGTCCATTTCATCTTCTGGGATCTTGTAGATGATCAAATCCTCACGTTCATTCCCATTATTCCCAAAATCACCAATGTAAAGATTGCCGTCGTTGTCTAAGGCCAGATCTTCCCAATCCTTGTTTTTGGCATGGTCTATTTTTAAGGATTCCTTGATGTCTCCATCCTTGTCCACCCTATATATTTTATCCTTGTTTCCGCTATCCTCGATTACCCATATTTTACCATCCTTGGTGACTTCCATTCCGGAAACTTCCTTGAGTTTTGATGGGAATTTTCCAAGTTGGTCCAGTTTTCCCAAATATGTCTTTTGGGCACAAGCTTGTGCTACGATCAGTAAAGAAATTAGGACAAGCTTATTCATCGGATTCCTTTATTGGCATAAATACCTCAGTAGTCCATTCCAACTCATTTCCACCCATATTGGGATTATTGTAGAAAATTTCAATTGGTTTTTTCTCAACAGGGATGTTGTTCGTTTTCGCATAGTCCAAAATGGCATACCAGGCACGATCGGAGGTGATATAATTTCCGTGATAAATAGCCTTAATGGAGTTTTTGCTAAAGATACGCTTGTATTCAATGTCGGGATGGTCGGGAAGTCTTTCGGAGCGAATAATGGGGTTGCAGAAATTATAGGTTAGACTATTGTTTTCCAAATCCCAATCCAATACTTCCACAAATGGTGGGCCGTTCAATTTAATCTGTTTCTCCAAAAGTATCGCATTAAGAAAGTTGTAATTGGCCATCATGCCCTTTGCTTTATCCTCTGGTGATGTTGTAAGCTGAACGCAGGCACAAAATGAAGAGAAAGTTTCCTCTTCTCCTTCAATACTGACATTGAAACCTTTTACGTGCTCGTTGAGAAAATCATTGAAATCCAGAAGCAATTTTCTAGAGCCTTTTTCAAAATCAGTATCCGAAAACGGGACTGCCAAGCGGTTGTTGACTGAGTGGTCTAGGTCCTTTATATTTACCTGAACTTCACTCAACGAATCATGAACCGGTTTTATTTCCCATTCATATTCATGAACAGAATCGTTTACAAAGATAGTCTGCTTAAAATGGCTTGGACTTATGTAATCCACAGGAACTGCTGAATCAAATCCCTTGTTCCATGCTTTTACCGATTCGAATATGGTGCCAGGAATAGCCTTGGCCTTAAAATTAACCTGATAATCTTGAGACTTTAAAAAAAAGTACCACAAAATCACTCCCACCACAAGGGCTAGGATTATTGAAATAATCTTCCTCATAACTAAGGAGCAAAAATACGGATTAGCCTTTAGTCATATCCAATTTATCAACCACAAATTTCCCAAGGTCCCTACCTTGTTTAATTCCGACCTCAATAGCTGCGCGATAATGGATTCCGCCGTACATTCTACTTAGGGCAGCTTCGTCAGATGCTTCGTTAAAGGAGTTATAAGAACGTACCGGTAAACCGTAGGCTACTTCTGTATCGTCGTCAAACGCAAAGTTGTCTCCAAAGATATCCGTTAAAGCAATGGCTGCTGCACCGGATACCACACTATGTCCGCTGGTGTACTCTGGAAACGGTGGCGTTTGCAATACGGGCTCCCAACTATCATCGATATATTCGTTGATGACGGTTTCCGGACGAATTAGGTTGCTGCGATATTTTTCATCCCAACAACTTATAAATGCATCAGCGATTGCTATGGAAGTTTTGGTATAGGCGTATACGGTTTTTGCAAAATCGGCATCTGTTTTTCTTGAAGCTATTTTGGTGATTCCTATCCAATGTGCACCAGGGGTAATCTTTTTTGTTGCGAACATCAAGTGACCTCGAGTTACTGAAACATAGGGATTACAGTCCCAAAATTGGGCAATGGCAATTTCATCTGATTTATCCCCTTTACCGATCATACTTTTTCTTACTTCGTAAACCTCCATCACCTCTTCGTAAAATTTGGAATCCTTTTCCATAGAGAATTCTGGTGGTGGAATGGGTTTAAATTGCTGTGCTGAATCAATGGCAAAAGGTCGTATTTTTTCCCAATGGGGCTCAATACCGTTCATGTAGGCCGGAGGTGTGGGTTGCCAACGAGATGGGTCTTCAGAATCCACGGTAAACTTGGGCATGGTACGTGTTTCTTTGTAGTTGTCCTTGTTCATCCATTCACCGATGAAATCCGCGACCTCCAAACCATATTCCTTGGAAGCGTTAAAAACGGGTTCGTTTTTTTCCATCCATTCGGTATAAAGGCTATCCCTGAAACTTTCGATTCTTTCTTCCGAAAAAATCAATCTTTTGTTCAAGTCCATATGGGCAATCAATGCGGCCATTTCATAATTAATGTTTTCCTCGTTTTTTGGGTCTGGAATACTTTCCAGGCCTGTTACTTGGCCGGCCAATGATTTGTATGTGTCATTCTTCTTGGCTACGATTTCGTAAGCGGCAATATTGGGGTAGGTAAATATTCTACTGGCCACTGGCGGTGAGAATATATCGTGAATCATCACCTCGATTACTTTGTCCACAGAAGCATGGAATTCTTCTGGGGAAATTTCAATAGGTTCCTGTTTTTTTTGACATGATGCCAGAACCAACAATAGTGCTGCGATTAAACTTATTCTTTTTTTCATGGCCTTGCTGTTACTTATTGATTTTATAGACTTGTGCTTTATCGTTATTGAATATCGCCAACAAATATTTCTGATTGTTGAGCGTGATTGTTTTTAAATGCCTGATAGATTTTTTGCTAAAATCCAATCCTAGTTGATTACCTAAAATGATATTGTTTTCATTTATTAATAGGGCCCCAGGAAACGAATCCAGTCTTCCGTGATAGGGCTTTACACCAAAATAATTTCCACCAATCAGCACCTCGGTATTGCCATCGCCATCGAAATCGTCCACAACAAAGGACATAATAGGTGAGACCTGGAGTTCGTTTTTAAAGGGAACAAAAACAAAATTGCCGTTATCGTTTTTTAAATAACCGGATTTAAGCGTATTTACTTCAAACTGGGTGGAAGCTTCCAATGCGTCTTCACCAAATATTTCTTCCATGGTATTCCCGGCAAAGGATTTATAGGTGGTATACTTCTTTTTAAGGTAAACCATTTGCGATGCAAGACCATCCAATGTCTCTAAAGGGTAATAGTCGCCATTTTTTTCCATGGCAGTTACTGTTTCCGTTTGCCCATTTCCATCAAAATCGTTGAAATATAATTTCATCGGGTGTTCTTGGGAGGCCTTGAACTTGGAATTGGTTCCCCAATTGCCAAGAAGGTAATCCATGTCGCCATCCTTATCTATATCAAAAGCCTCGATGGTTTGCCAAAGTCCGGGAATATTGACTTGCTCCACTTCCGAAAAAGTACCATTTTGGTTTTTAAGGAACTTGGGGGACATCCATTCCCCGATTAAAATTAAATCCGTGGTGCCGTCTCCATTAAAGTCGCTCCATATGGCGTCGGTCACCATTCCTTTGCCCAGGGTATTAAAACTCTTATTTTCTCTGAATACTCCACCATCGTTTTCCAATAAAAATGAGGTGGTCGATTTTCCAAATCTGGCTGTAATGGTATGCCCTCCCAAGAACACATCCAAGTCTCCATCACCATCATAATCGAACGGCCTTACCACAGATGAGTTTTGGTAGAACTCTGGGAATTCCGCTTTAGTGAATGTAGTGTCTTTTGAAACATAATATGCATCCAATAATGGGGTTGCTTTTCCAAAAAAATCTCCCCCTCCAGAAGTGATGATTATGTCATCCTGTCCGTCGTTGTTAAAGTCGGCAATGGTTGCCGAAACATTTTCCCGGATGGAATCCTTTTGGATGCTGCCCAATTTTTGATTCACATATATGGAATCTTGTTGTAAGTAGATCTGTGATGATTTGTATTTGGATCCTCCTAAAAAAATATCTTCTTTCCCATCTCCATTCAAATCACCAATGGCAAGAGCGGGCCCTCTATCGGAAATTTGATAAGGAATCAGTTTCTCACGGTTAAAATCGGTATAGTTATCCTCTTCATGGGTAAAGTCCAATCCTAAATTATCGGATACTGGGCTAAATAGTGATTTTTTGGATGCATGCAGCGATTTATAATCAAAAGGTTTGGTGTTTTCGGGTTCAACGATCAGGGTTTGGTTTACTGAAACATTTTGTAAAACTTGATAGGTTTTGTTCGGCCATATGATTTTTATAGAATCTATCTGTTCCACATTTTTATATCCAAAATGTATCGTTGGCTCGGATGATGCCTGGAAACCTCGTGTTGGAAAAAGTTCCTTGAACTGGAGACTTCCATTTACATAGGAATACACTTTGGTTCCGATTCCCTGTGTATTCTTTTTAATGTATTTAAACTTTAGTTTCAGATATTTCCCTTTATCATTTGTTTTATTGATGTACAAAGATGCGGGCTGGTTGATGTTGTTGGTCACAAGGTCAAGGTCACCATCACCGTCAAGGTCGGCCATAGCGGTAGCTCCGGAAATCAAAGTGTCCTTTGTAATCCACTTGTTGGACATGTCTTCGAATTGTAGTTCTTCACTTCCTTTAAAAACATAGTTGTGCACATTACCAGATGGCATTAAATCCAACGCTTTTTGGTCTACAAGCTTGGTGTTGTCCATTTTTTGTTGGATTTGTTCATTAGAGAGAAATTTGATAAAATCCAGATCATTTGGTCTTTTTGGGATTCCGTTGGAAATAAATACATCCTGCTGTCCATCCAGGTCGTAATCACCGAAAAGGGCGCTCCAACTCCAGTCGGTTGCAGCTATACCGCTCATTAACGCAGTTTCCATAAAATTGCCGTCCGGTTGGTTTACAAATAACATGTTTCTTGTAAACTGATAGTGGTACCCAAAACGGTCTATCCTCATTTTTTGGGTTTGGATGTTATCGTCACCCTCTGAAGATTTTAAGGCTACTTCGTCTTCTGGTAACATATCCAACGAAAGGAAATCCGGACGCCCATCATTATTAATATCAGCAACATCGTTGCCCATTGAGAATCTTGAGGTATGTCCAAAGTATTTCTTAAGGCTTTCGGCGAAAGTACCATCGCCATTGTTTAGATAATAATAATCGTCTTCATGAAAGTCGTTGCCCACATAAATATCGGGATATCCATCTTGGTTAAAATCTGAAATGGCCAGTCCAAGACCATATCCATTAACACCTCCATAAATGCCGGCTTCTTCGCTTACGTCGGTAAATCTACCATTATCATTACGCAATAGTTTATCTCCCGTTTCATAACGGCGTTCGTATCTGAGATCATAACGGCCAAAAGAATTTTGGGTGTGTACGGCGTGGTTTAGAAGATAAAGGTCCAAGTCTCCATCCAGATCATAATCAAAAAAAGCCGCATTAGAGCTGTAAGAATCAAAGTCCAGCCCGTATTTAGCCGCACTTTCGGTAAAGGTATTGTCGCCGTTGTTGATGTATAATTCGTTGAATCCATTGAACCCATTTATCCCGACCACAGCACAAACGTAAATGTCCAAAAGGCCGTCACCATTTACATCGGCCATTGTAGTCCCTGTGTTCCAACTGCTATTGCCTCCCACTCCTGCAGAGTTGGTTATATCCTCAAATTTAAGGTTGCCCTTGTTCAGGTATAATTTGTTTTTGACTTGGTTCCCGGTAAAGAAAATATCCGGTAATCCATCGTTATTGATGTCGCCAATGGAAACACCTCCTCCATTGTAAAAATAGAGGTAGTCCAAAATACTCAAATTCTCTGTTGTCGTGAGCGTGTTGGTAAAATCCACACCTGTTTTTTCGGGGTCTGGATTTTCAAAAAGACTTCCTCCCTTTTTGCAAGAAACAGCAAGGGATATTGTACATAATATGATGAGCAACCTATTCATTTAAGGCGAAAATCTTTGGTTTATTGTTGTTAATTGCGGCAATAACATACGTTTTACCGTTTTTGTCCTTGAACTGCTTCAGGTATTTAACTTCTTCCCTGATTTTGAAACCGCTGGTTTCGTAATCTTGCCATTCAAAACCTAAATTTCCATCCCCTAACAGCAGGTTTCCTTGACTTGCATCCAAGCGTGAGAATTGAGGTTTAAATTCGTAATTGTTGCCGGCCATGATCAAATCCAAATTACCGTCCTTGTTGACATCTGTACAGGTGATGTCACATACACAGGAAAGTTGTACCCGGGGAGGTAGATTTTTAATGGTGAATTTACCACCACCTTCGTTTATGGCAATAACGGATGCGGAGGTCTCCACTTTCTTTACAATGGATTTATCCATTACTTCTTTTGGAAAAAGTTGGTGAATGGTTCGGTGGGCATAATCGGATGCCTTTAGGTTTTGTTTTTTGAGCGATGGCAATTGTTCGGTGAGCTCTCTTTTTTGATGAATGGGATAATCGCCACCGTTTTCTTGCATGGTCATGATCTGCTCAATGGTACCGTTGTTATCATAGTCGTTGATATACATTTTCATAGGGGCATACTCCGTTGGCTTATAATGCAGGTTTAAGCCTTGGTTGCCCAAAATCAAATCTTGGTCGCCATCACCATCAAGGTCAGCGGTTTCCACAGTATTCCACCATCCGTAAAGACTATCCAAGGAACTCGTCATTTTTGATAATCTTCTACCGGTGTTCTTGTAAATTTTTGGGGTATCCCATTCTGCACTTACAATTAAGTCTTTTTTGCCATCACCATCGAGATCTTCCCATTTGGAATCGGTTACCATTCCTGCATTCTTTAGGTCGTATCCCAGGCGTTCCGTTACATTGTTAAAGGTGCCATCTCCCATATTTTCCAAAAGGAGGTGGTCTGGCGATATGCCATAGACACCTACTACGCTTCGAGAGCCGATGAACAGGTCCACATCACCATCATCATCAAAATCATAAGGGGATATGGTAGCAATGTTTTTAAATGTTGATGGCAGTTCGTTTTCGGATTTTGAAAAATTACCTCTACCATCATTTAGATATAACCGTGCTCTGTAATTGCGTTGCATGCTCACGTCATTCCCGCCTGATCCCACAACCAAATCAAGGTCTCTATCACCATCAGCATCGAAAAAGGCAGCAGCAACATCTTCAAATTCTTTGTCGTCATTAAAAGCCATTATTTTTTTAGGGGAAATATTTCCATTGCCTCTATGGAGATAAATTGCTCCAGATTGACCCTTTGCTCCTCCGACAAAAATATCTTCGTTGCCATCACCATTTACATCAGCGATTGCCAATGAAGGACCTTCTTGTGAAAGCTTATGGGCAATAAGTCCTTCATAATCAAAATCGTTATAGTTGTCCTCCTTATGTGCCGCGGCTACATTGGTTTCCAACTCTTTTAGGAAAGACTTTTTAGCTTCCTTTTTGGGTATTGTATAGGTCTCTGTTGCATTGGAGTGATCAATGGTCAATACTTGATTGGACTCAACATTTTCCAATTTTTGTGTGAGGTTGTCCGGCCATACAATGCGAATGGAATCCAATGTATTGGATTTTCCCAATCCAAAGGTCATATCGTATTGAATGGAAGACTGGAAACCTCGTGAAGGAATCAATTCTTGGTTTACAATATTGCCATCAAAATAAAGCTTTGCCAAGGTACCCACGGCAAATGGATTCGTTTCAGGGCCTTTAAATTTAAGTTGTATATAGTTGTTGTTCAACTGGGAGTCGGTATTGTTCTTATAGATAAATGCAGGTGTATTTACATTGTTGATCACCAGATCCAAATCGCCATCGTTGTCCAAGTCTGCATAGGAGGCACCATTGGAGCGGGAAGGAAGGTCGAAACCCCATTCCTTGTTAGCATTTTTAAAGGAAATATCGCCGTTGTTTTTGTAAGCGTAGTTGGGTTGGGGCTTGATCGGCATTTTGCTTATAATGGAATCGATGGACTCTTTTTTACCGGTCAACGCCATTTTTTGAACGATTTCGTTGGCAAAAAAGTCAACAAAGTCCAAATCCGTAAGATCGTGGTTAATCCCGTTGGTGATGAATATATCTTTAAGTCCATCATTGTCCATGTCGAACATGAGCCCTGCCCAGCTCCAATCGGTGGCATCAATACCGCTGTAATAGGCTACTTCGGAGAATGTGCCATTACCATTGTTGAGCTGCAAGGTGTTCTGGATATACTGCTGGCCAAAATCCTTGCTTTGTTTCAGGTCAAAAATATTATACCCCTCAAATTCCATTACGGATTTTACCCTATGTTCCTCTTCCGGTAACATGTCGGTAATAAAAATGTCGTTATGTCCATCGTTATTGATATCGGCGATATCGATTCCCATGGCAGAAAGACTTAAATGGGAGGTCCAATCTTTAATTTCTTCGTTAAAGGTTCCATCTTTTTGATTGATGTACAGATAATCCCTTTCATAAAAATCGTTGGATACATATATATCGGGATAAAGGTCCCCATTGAAATCCGTGACCATTACTCCAAGACCAAAACCGATAAGGCTACCATAAATCCCGGCATCTTCGCTTACATCCACAAATTTGCCATCGTCGTTTCTAAGGAGCATGTCGCCAACTCCCTTGAAAATATCCGGAACACCTTCCCAATCCTGGGCCCTTACTTCTCGTTGCTCTGCATAACCGAGGCTGCTTACAGGAATGTTGCTGTTATTTAGAATGTATGCATCCAGATCTCCGTCCTTGTCATAATCAAAGAATGAGGCATGTGTGGTGAACCCTGTTTTGGCCAGATTGTATTCCTCTGCCTTTTCGGTAAAGGTCAAATCTCCATTATTAATGTAAAGGTCGTTGTCGTGGTTGTTGCCTTCCATGTTTCCGGCGTTACAAACGTAGATGTCCAACAATCCATCATGGTTGATGTCTACCATAACTACCCCCGTAGACCAAGGTTTGTTCCCTAAAACACCGGCTTTTTCGGAAATATCCTCAAACTTCATATCTCCTTTGTTCAGATAAAGCCTGTTGGGTTCCATATTTCCGGTAAGGTATATGTCCTGTAAGCCATCGTTGTTTATATCTCCAATGGCAACACCACCTCCATTATAAAAGTTACGATATTTAAATATGTTGAAGTTTTTCTGGTTTTCGACCTTATTGATGAATGTAACACCTGTTTCTTCAGGTTTGAGCAAGGTAAAAAGAGTCTCTTTCGTTTCTTCCTCCTCCGCTTTGTTCTCTCCTTTACTTTTACAAGCTACCTGTGCTAATAAAATAAAGCATAGTGTAATATATCTCAGTTTCATTTGTCGTTCTGTTTTTTGACCAAAAAAATGGGAGTCTCATTGTTCATCGTTATGATGAACCCCTCATTCCCATTATTGTTTATTTTTTCAATTTTTCTGGCTGCTCCGGAAATTCCAAGGCTTTGCTTCCATTCAATATCACCATTGTCATCATTTGTCAATAAAAATCCGTGCGAAGCATCCAATCTACCAAGTTGGGTGCTTATCTCAAAATTATTGCCCACCATTAATATTTCATTAATCTTTTCTTTATTGTTTTTTACCACGTAAATATCGTTTACGGATGAGGATTGCACTAAGTGGGGTAATTTTTTTATTTTAAAGTTATTATTGCCATCATTTTCAAAATACGTGGTGGCAAGTAGATATACTTTTCTTTTGGTTGCTTCTTTTAATTTATCTTCTCCGAATAGTTCTTTCAAAGATGCTTTGGCAAAGTCCTTATAGAACAGGAACTTTTTGTTCAAAAAAGGCATTTGCTTGGCAAGTTCGTCCTTGGAGGCAAAAGCGGTTTCCCGGTCACCATGAAAATGTGTTACAACAGTTTCTATGGAACCATTGTCATCAAAATCATTAATATAAAGAGTAATCGGTTTTTCCGTTGATGCACTGAACTTTGTGTTAAGTCCCCAGTTGCCGGCTAGAATGTCCAAATCTCCATCATTGTCAAGGTCGGCTAGTTCAAGGGAATTCCACCATCCGTTTGTATGCTCCAGACCGTTATCTTTTTGCGCCATAAGTTGTTCTCCATTATTAAAAAAGATGGTCAATGGTGTCCAATGTCCTGCAACTAAAAGGTCTTTAAAACCGTTATTGTCCAGATCTTTCCAAACAAAGTCTTTTACGTTACCTATATTTTTTAATTCTGGTGCAAAGATGGCGGTAACTTCTTCAAAATTTCCACTCCCGTCGTTTTGCAATAAATACTGTTCGCTTTTTAGACCGAACTTAGTTGGAACTGCATTGGAAGCTATGAATAGGTCCAAATCTCCATCATTGTCAAAATCTACAGTACCTACTTTTGATGCATTCACTTCAATTCCCTCTAAACTTTTCTCATCTTTTGCGAGTATTCCATTTGTATTGCGATATAGTCTTGGACGTAACGGTTTGCCGTTGGAAAATTCGTTTCCGGCACTTACCACGATCAAATCTTGGTCACCGTCGTTATCTATATCCGCAAAAACCTGATCTATATCCTCGTTAATGGCATCTTCTGAAAATGCTTCCGTTTGATGAGCTTTGAAATTTCCTTCTTCGTCCTGTAGAAAAAGTTTCGATGCTTGTTTTTTTCCTCCACAAATAAAGAAATCATCCAGTCCATCTGTGTTGATGTCGGTAACGGCTATTGATGGACCTTCGTTGGAATAGGCGAATGGGATAAGTGGGTTTCTGTCAAAATCCAGCGTTGGATATTCTTTATGGATAAAGTCCAAGTCTACTGATGATAAATTGTATTGGGACTTTGGTTGGGTTGATTGTTCCGTAAAATAGTTTCCTGATGCATTTGAATGGGAAACCTGCAAGACTTGGTTGGACCTTATGTTACGTAACGTCTCGAATTTTCCCTGTGGCCATATTATTTGAATGGAATCAATAATTGAGTCTTTTCCAACACCAAAGTTTAAGCTATTGTCCTTGGCCGACATAAATCCACGGGTTGCTATGTTTTCTTGAACGGATTTACCTTGGTCGCTGAATACAATTGCCTTTGCCCCGATACCGAATTTGTTTTTCGGACTTCCTGAAAAATTGATTTTTATATAATTGCCACCCTTTAAGGTGTTCTCCATTACAAATGCTTCTTGGTTCACATTGTTTACCACCAAATCCAAATCTCCATCGTTGTCCAAGTCTGCATACGCACAGCCATTACTGTAGGAGCTCAATTGTGGTCCCCACCTCTCGGTTACATTGTTGAAACTGGCCCCTCCTTTATTTTTATAAAAGTAGTTTTGTACTTTTTTCTTTGGTAAGCGATCAATGAGTTCCAGGTCCTTATCGGACAGGCCTTTTTCTATGTTTTGTTGTATTTCTTCATTTGATATGTAATTAATATAATCCATATCGTTGGTAACGCCTTGTATGCCATTGGAGATGAAAAGATCTTTGAAACCGTCATTGTCATAATCTGCAAACAATGCGCCCCAAGACCATTCCGTTGCATCTATGCCACTTAAATTGGCGATTTCCCCAAAATTTTCACCGTCCAAGTTTAAATGAAGTGCATTTTGCATGTATTGAGGGGCAAACCCATTTTTAAGGTATTGTTGGTACACTGGGTAGGCATATTCCAATCCCGAGGTTTTATAGGTTTCTAAATCCTCTGGAAGCATGTCCAAGGACAAAATATCGGAAAGTCCATCATTATTAATGTCGGCAATATCGTTACCCATGGAAAAGTGGGTCGTATGGCCAAGTTTTTTGTCATCGTTTGATATTGTTTCTTTGAAGGTTCCATCCTTTTGGTTGATATATAAGTAGTCGTTTTCAAAAAAGTCGTTACCAATATAGATGTCCGGATAACCATCATTGTTAATGTCGCTGACGGCCAGTCCCAGGCCATAGCCGATAGTTCCTTGATATATACCCGCTTCTTTGGAGACATCGATGTATTTACCGTTTTCATTTTTGTATAGAATGTCCCCGGACATGGAGTCAACAATTTTTCGTTTGCCACCTTTTCCATAGGAACGATTTGGATTTACGGAATGGTTCATAAGGTACATGTCCAAATCACCATCCAAATCGTAATCAAAAAATGCTGCTTGTGTAGAGTATCCGATAAAATCCAGACCGTATTTTGATGCTTCCTCCCTAAAGGTGGGTATACCTTCCTTGTTGTTGCCTTGGTTGATATACAGAAGATTTTGTCCGCGTATGGAACCATGGTCACCCACTTTACAAACATAGATGTCCAAAAGACCGTCATTGTTTATATCTGCATGTGTAACACCTGTTGTCCAACCATTGTCATTGGTTAGGTTGGATAGGGCCGTAGCGTCTTTAAATATAAATCCACCTTGATTTAGATAGAATTTATCTGGTCCTTGGTTGGAAGTAAAGTATAGGTCGACCAACCCATCTCCATTATAATCTCCAGCTGCTACACCTGCACCGTTATAGAAATATAAATAGTTTAAGATGTTTAGTTCGGGGGTTTGTTCTAATTCGTTGTTGAATTTAATTCCTGTATCGTTGGAATCCCTAAGAACAAATAATGTCTTTGACTTATCCTTGCTGCAAGCTGTAAAGGTCAATACAAGCCCGAAAATAATCCAGAGTAGTGCTCTCATTTTCATTTATCAATAGCAGGTGGTAATATAAATAATTACTTATTGCAGGGGGGTAGAAGAACAATTAATGTTTTACTAAGAAAAGATTAATGTTTGACTAATAAGCCATATGTTAAAAAGAAAAGACCACCAATCGGTGGTCTCTTCATATTTAAACAGCTTAAACTTTGAATTGTTAGTAGCCTGGATTCTGAACCAAATTAGGGTTAAGAATAAGTTGGGCAGATGGGATAGGGAATAATTGACGGTCTGGATTTCCAACAGCGTCAGCTTCCTTAAACTCCCAGTCTTTAGTGTATTGCCCAAAACGAATCATATCATTTCTTCTCCAACCTTCAGTATACAATTCACGGGCTCTTTCATCCAAAAGATCTTGCTCGCTAACTGATCCAAGTGGGGCAGCACCTCTAATAGTACGCAATTCATTGATCATTGCAGTTGGGTCTCCACCACTTCTCCACATAGCTTCAGCTTTCATCAAATATGCATCTGAGTATCTGAAGAAAATAATATGGTTAGCAAATGCTCCATCTCTTGGGTTGTATTTAATAACACGGATACCGGTAACCTCGTTGTTGTCCACAAGGCTTGGTTGTCCATCAACGGCACTAAAGAATTCTCTTGTAAAAGATAGTGCGTTACCACCTCTGTCTTCCAATGCAGCACCGTTAGGGCCATATTGTTGACCAATAAGGAATCCAAATCCAACATTGGAACCATCTACAATACCGTCGTTATTGTCATCAGTACCGTAACTTCCGTCGTAAGCGATACCGCTTGGAGGAACAAAACCTCTTCGCTCTTCTTGACCATCGTTCAATGTTCCATCGTTAAGACCGGCGTTGCTTTCGGCATTACCTTCGAATAAGTCGTAGAATTCAGCCAAAGTACTGAAACCGTTCCAACCACCACCACCTAGCTCGGTAGAGTTATAGTGTAATGTGTTGAAAATTCTTGTACCAGCTGACGTCTGTGAGTACCAAATAGTCTCTGTGTCACCACCAGGTACAAAGATATCGAAGTAGTCAGCGGCAAGCTCATATCCATCTCCTTCGATAGCGTTAACTAGTGAGATTACTTCATTCATATCGCTTGAAGCGGCAGATCCAGAACCATTGTAAATATGTCTGTTCAAAAGCACTTTGGCTTTTAGAAAACGAGCAGCCGCTTTGGTGGCTCTAAAATTATCATCACCAGCAGCGGATGCAGGAAGATTTGAAATAGCATTATCCAAATCACTTAGGATAAAGGTAACAGCATCTTCACCAGTAAGTACATCTGGATCGGCTAGCGGGTCAGCAGCTTCAGTATCTCTGTAAGGAACTTGTGCAAAATTGTCCAAGATCACAAACATTGCCAAACCTCTTAAAAATGAGGCATGTCCTATTGCTTCGCTGGAAGAAGCAGACCTAGAATCCAAAACTTCACTAGCGCTTAATTGCAGACCATTCCACTCGTTCCATACTCCTAAAATATAAGAGTGCTCCGGAGTCCATGAATGCTGGTGCAATTGTCTCCATATACCATTGTCTCCCCAGTCAGATCCTCTTGTAGGAACCAATAGGGCGTCTGTGGTAACTTCGTTAAGGGCGTACAAGTTGGCTTGTGTACCGAAATAACCGTTTACATCGTTGTACATAGCGGTTATCTGGCTCGAAGCCGCCTCAGCGGTTTGTATACCGGTAAACCCGTCATCCAGTAGCGAGTCCGTTGGCTCTACCTCCAAATCCGTACAGGAGGTTAGCAAAAGCCCTACGAACAAGCTGAGAGTAAAATATTTGTTCGTTTGTTTTATTAAATTTTTCATTGCTTTTTTTTTTAAAATTTAGCGTTGATACCCAATGTTACAGTTCTTGGTCTTGGGAATGCAGTATAATCTATACTGGCACTAGGTATACCTGTACCTAAGTCACCTGTGCTAGATGATACTTCTGGGTCTAGACCGCTATAGTCTGTGATCAAGAACAAGTTTTGTCCTGTTAAAGATAGTCTTAGGCTCTTGAAAGCGCCGTCACCACTTAAAGGAACATTATATCCTACACTTGCATTCTGTAATCTAACAAAATCACCGCTCTCTAAATATAATGTTGAAACTTCTTGACTAACATTTGTTTCCAAGGCTCTTTGAGTAACGTTTCTTGTTGTCTCAAAAGTTGGACGGTTCAAGAAGGCGTTTGCAGTGTTGTTATATACGGAGAATCCAAACTGACCTGTGAAATAAGCGGATGCATCCCAATTTTTAACCCTAAGGTTTAGGGAAAGACCTGCGTTTACATCAGGTAGACCATCTTCGTCAACAAAATCCTTTTGATCAGGATTAAAGTTTGGGTTTCCACTACTGTCTTCGGCATATTCGGCCATGTAATAAGAGAAGAGAGATCTTCCTTCTCCCAATCGCTGAGCGAATGCGTCAGTCAATCCAGGACCATTCAAAGCCCCGAAGTTAGCAGTAACTCCGTTTAATCCTTCTACGGTATTCTTGTTGTATGCAATATTAAAGGAAGATGAGAATGTAACGTCTTCCGATTGCACGAAATCATAGTTTAAGGCAACTTCAACCCCTTGGTTGATAATAGTTCCATCTTCTAAGTTTTTGAAAACAAATGGATCGGCTGCAGGAGCAGCTGCTCCTTGTCTAAACAATAGATCGTTGGTTTCTTTTCTATAAAAATCAACAGAACCACTGAAACGGTCTAGGTTGAAACCAAAGTCCACACCTATGTTCATGTCCAAAGTGGACTCCCATTTTAGGTCTGGGTTTTGTACCGCTACAGTTTGTGCACCTGGTCTTAGGATTTCACCACTATCACTGATGCCTGGTTGCGCAAAACGAACCCTTCTAAGGAAGTTTGCATATCCAAGTCCTTCTTGGTTACCTGTAACACCAGCCCCTAATCTCAATTTCAAGGTTGATATGTTGTCTCCTATGAAATCTTCCTCGTTGATTTTCCAGGCAAATGCACCGGATGGGAAATAACCATATTGGTTACTACCACCAAACTTGGAAGAACCATCTGCTCTTACTGTTGCAGTAAACAAGAACTTGTCGTTCAAAGTATAGTTTGCTCTAGCAAAGAATGATTGAAGTTCATCGGTATTGTCAAAAGTATCTACCCAAACCGAAGTGTACGCACCTGAAGAGATATCTAAAGTTGCAGTATCTTCAAACGGGTTGATACTATTGATAAATGTTCCGTTTGGAGCATAACCTGCTTGTTGATATGGTCCATTGATACTAGACCTAATGTTATTGACATCCTCAATCAAAAGATCTCCCATTTCATTAAGCTCCGTTGTTGGTGCTTTCCAACCTTGCGAGTTGAATCCTTTTCTTTGGAAATCCTGGAAGGAATAACCAACGATCAGATCTAATGAAGAATTGTCAAAATCTTTTTTGTAATTAAGTGTGGCTTCCAATAGCTTACTTGTTGCATTCAATGTATTGTAAGCTGATTGACCATTTCCTGTAACTCGGTTAAAGTTATTTGCATTTCCTGAAATAGAGGAAATTGCTTCTGCATCGGAGTCATCATAACCCACACTAACTTTAGCAGTCAATTCTGAAGTTAAATCATACTCCGCAGAGAAATTGATCAGAGCACGATCGGTATGTGTAACAGATTGGAAGTTTGCCAAGTAATTGGCAGGGTTCAATTGGTTTCCTTCCAAGAAAAATGATGAACGCGCTGGCCACGTTGGGTTAGCTGAATAAGCAGCACCGATCAAGTTACCACTTGCTCCAGAAGTACCACTGATAGGTGGTGCATCATCATTTACACGTGAAATGGAAGCTTGAAGGGTCAATCTTAATTTATCATCTAGAAAACGCTGACTTGCATTAAGTCTTCCCGTAATACGCTCTTGAGCGGATTTTTCAATAACACCAAACTGCTTTCCATAAGAGAATGTCGCTCTAACATTTCCACTGCCATAGTTTCTTGAATAAGAAAGGTTTTGGTTTTGTGAAGCTACTGTTCTTGTTATATAATCTTGCCAATTGGTATTAAAACCATAATCACTTGCATCTGCGATTTCTTGACTTCTTACCGAAGCCGTTGTGGACAAGAACTCATCCCTGTCAAAAAGGTCATAGTCATTTGCAGGTGTGGAAATACTTAAGTTAGAGCTAAATTCCCAAACACCACCTTGACCGGTTTTACCACTTTTAGTGGTAATTATTACAACACCGTTAGCACCACGAGAACCATAAATGGCAGTTGCCGAGGCATCTTTCAAAATGGACATACTTTCGATGTCGTTCGGGTTGATAAAGTTCAACGGGTTTCTGGTTGCGTTACTACCATTGATTACATCACCACCAGAAGGTGTAGTTGATTCCCCAGATAATGGCACTCCATCTACAACGAAAAGCGGATTGTTGTTGGAACGAATGGAATTAGAACCCCTAATCCTCAAATTCATACCTGCTCCCGGTTCACCACTGGCCTGTGTTATTTGTACACCAGCAGTTTTACCTTGGATCAACTGTTCAGGTGAGGCGATAACACCACCATTAAAATCCTCGGAAGTAACAGCTGCTACCGAACCAGTTGCATCTTTTACGGTAGTTTGACCGTAACCGATAATAACAACCTCATCCAGAGCTTGTGCATCTTCTTCCAGAGTTACATTAATGGTAGATTGGCCACTTACCGCAATTTCTACGGTTTTATAACCAATGTAACTAAAAACCAACGTGGCAGAATCCTCAACATCGTTAAGGCTGTAGTTACCATCAAAATCGGTTTGCGTACCATTGGTAGTACCTTTTACCAATACGCTTGCCCCTGGCAACGGCCCGTTTGCATCCGAAACGGTACCTGATACTGTCTGAGCTTTTGCAATCCCAAAGCATAAAAATGCCCCAAGCAACAAAAAGCTTTTTAGTAGCGTAATCTTCATAAATAATTAATTTTAAGTTTAGTTAATTTTAATTCAAGTGTTAAACATATATAAAAAAAAGGTTAATCGAAATTTAAGTATATTGCAATATATTACGAAAACGGTTTCGTGTTAATAACTTTGAGGTGTGCGGGTATGACAAAACTTAAATAGTTAGTTTGCTGTAATCTCAATAAAAGAAATGAGAATTAAGAATTCAACAATATAAGGACTAATATAGCAATTTTATTTTTTGAAATGCATTTTTGATAGGAAGAACATTCTATGGGTTTCTATTCTTGTTTTGTGAAAAAATGTAGTTTAATCGCATTCTTGTAACTTTATTGAGTAATTTTCACTCCTAAATTTGTACGCCGTAAAACTTCATCATTGAAAGCAAAGATCACTTTAAAAGACATAGCAAGAGAACTTGAGGTGTCCATTTCCACGGTTTCTAAAGCACTTAAAAATAGCGAGGAAATCAGTAGGGATACCAAAGAAAAGGTACAAGCCTTTGCAAAGCTTTACAATTATAAGCCCAACAACATTGCGATTAGTTTAAAGAATAAGCGAACTAAGAATATCGGAGTTGTAATACCGGATATAGTACATCACTTTTTTACCACTGTAATAAGAGGTATTGAAAAATATGCAAACGCCCGAGGGTACAATGTTATCGTCTGTTTATCAGAGGAATCTTTTGACAAAGAAGTCATTAATATGGAAATGTTGGCAAATGGCAGTATTGATGGTTTCATAATGTCTTTATCTTCTCAAACCCAAGAAAAAGGGGATTACAACCATTTAAAAGAAGTAACAGAGCAAGGAATTCCAGTAGTGCTTTTTGATAGGATAACCCATGAGGTTGATTGTGACAAAGTAATTATCGACGATGAACTTGGAGCATACCAAGCAACCAAAAAATTTATCGAACAAGGAAAAAAGAAAATAGCCTTGATCACTACCGATGATTATTTAAGCGTGAGCCAGGCACGAACAAAGGGATATCGAAAGGCATTGGAAGAAAGTAGTATTGGAATAGACGAATCAATGATCTTAAAGTTGCCTTCAATGGAAATGGACGAAAAGGCTATCAAGACATTTTTGAACTCGAAGGAACCCGATGCCGTTTTATGCGTCAATGAAATCTTTGCCGTTTATAGCATGCGTTTGGTTCAAGAAAAAGGACTGAGAATTCCAGAAGATATATCTTTTATTGGCTTTACAGATGGTGTTCTGTCCAAATATGCAAATCCCAGTCTTACCGTAGTGGCACAACATGGGGAAAAAATGGGAGAGGTTTCTGCCAAAATGCTTATCGATAAGGTAGAAAGTGAAGCAGAGGAAGAAACATACCAGACCAAAATATTGGAACCCACTTTGGTAATAAGGGATTCCATAGCGCACTAAGTCTTAATTTTCATTCGTGATGGCATGACCACAAAGCGAACTCTCATTTTTCTTATAATCCTTGTTACCGCATCTTCGTGCAAGCAAGAACCCTATCAAAAGCAGATTACCCCGCAAATGAAAAAGAAAGAAGTAGTTTATCAAGTATTTACCCGTCTTTTTGGAAATACCAATACGAACAATAAGCCATGGGGCACTATTGAGGAAAACGGAGTGGGCAAGTTTGCCGACTTTTCTGATAAGGCATTGTCGGAGATAAAGGAATTGGGCGTTACCTATATTTGGTTTACAGGAGTGCCGCACCATGCAGTTATACGCGACTACACGGAATACGATATTTCCAACGATGACCCTGATGTGGTAAAAGGAAGGGCAGGTTCTCCCTATGCGGTCAAGGATTATTATAATGTAAACCCCGATTTGGCCGTTGACCCATCAAAAAGACTGGAAGAGTTCAAAGCATTGATACAACGAACCCACGATGCAGGACTCAAAGTAATCATAGACATTGTTCCCAATCACGTAGCAAGAAATTATGAAGGAAAGACAAATCCTAGAGGAGTCGAGGATTTCGGTGCTTCCGATGATACATCCAAGGAGTATGATGTAAACAATAATTTTTATTACATCCCCGGAGAGGCATTCCAAGTACCCAAGTGGGAAGATGGATACTTACCCTTGGGAGGGGATGAAAATAGGTTGACAGATTCAAAATTTGAGGAGGTGCCCGCCAAATGGACAGGTAACGGCTCTAGATTGGCCCAACCACATTTTAATGACTGGTACGAAACCGTGAAAATCAATTATGGCGTCCGTCCCGATGGCACAAAGGATTTCGACGAATTACCTGAAGCGTACCGCCAAAATGATTATAAAGCCCACTACGAATTTTGGAAAGATAAAACTCTCCCCGATTCGTGGTACAAGTTTAAAGATATCACACAGTATTGGTTGGATTTTGGAGTGGATGGATTCCGTTTTGATATGGCCGAAATGGTTCCCGTGGAATTCTGGAGTTACCTTAACTCCAATATAAAAATGAAGAACCCCGATGCTTTCCTTTTGGCCGAAGTATACAATCCAAGCTTATACAGGGACTATATCCATAAAGGAAAAATGGACTACCTATATGACAAAGTGGAACTTTACGATAGCATAAAGCACATCATGAAGGGTTACGGTTGGACAGACCATATTCCTGTGGTGCAAAAAGGAATGGCAGATATTGAGCATCATATGTTGCATTTTTTGGAAAACCATGACGAGCAGCGTATCGCCAGTCCTGATTTTGTAGGTGACGCCCAATTGGGTAAACCTGCCATGGTGGTTTCCGCCACCATCAGCACATCGCCCACTATGATCTATTTTGGGCAAGAATTGGGAGAGCCCGGTGCAGAAGATGCTGGCTTCGGAAAACCTACGCGAACTTCTATTTTTGATTATATCGGAGTACCACATCACCAACGATGGGTCAACAATAAAAAGTTCGACGGAGGTCAATTGTCCGAAGGGGAAAAAAACTTAAGGGATTTCTACAAGCGACTCTTGAATTTCACTATTAACAGTGAAGCATTGATGGGCGAGTATCAAGAAATCCACTTTTATAATAAAGATCATACCGAAGGCTATGATCACCGGGTACTTTCCTATGTGCGATGGACCAACAATGAAAAACTAATCATTCTTTCTAACTTTGATGAACACCAAAGCTATTCCTTCGACTTTAAAATACCTGAAGATATCATAGTCAAGTGGCAGTTGACTGATGATGATTATCCATTGACTGAAGAACTCTACGGAAAAATAGAGAAGAAACTCTCCGTAAACAATGGGCAGGGGCAAATACAAGTGGAATTGGCGCCTTTGCAATCCTATATATTTAAGGTAAGAGAATAGGTTTGCTTTAATGAGGAATCGAATGCTAGCCAAATAAAGATTTCTTGATGGGAGGTAGAATATTTTATTCAATTGCAAATTGTATTTTTAAGCATCAAATCAAACCAAAATGAAGCGAAACTTACTTGTGGCTATCGCAGCTGCTCTACTTTTAACTAGTTGTAACATGGAAAAATCAAAACCATTGGTTGTAGGACATAGGGGAGCAATGGGGCACGAGACTGAGAACACTTTGCCATCAATTGAAAAAGCGATGGAACTCGGTGTGGATATGATCGAGATCGATGTGTTCAAAATAAAGAGTGGTGAAATTGTGGTTTTTCATGATGACCAAGTAGATCGACTTACGGATTCCCAAGGCGATATAGAAGAGTATGATTTGGACAGTTTAAAACAACTTACCTTAAAAGGGAATCATAAAATACCCGAACTGGCTGACGTGCTTGATTTGATGGACAACAAAGTCCAGCTCAATATAGAGTTGAAAGGAGCTGGAACTGCGGATAAGGTCAATCAGATAGTGAACGAATACATTGAAGACCATGGTTGGTCTCAGGACAACTTTGTCATTTCCAGTTTTAAATGGGATGAACTTAAGGACATGAGAGGTATTAATAAGGGCATAAAGATTGCCGTATTAACTTCCGATGATCCACTTGGAGCCATAGAAGTGGCCAAAGAACTCAATGCCGTCGCGATTAACCCAAACTACAAAACACTTACCAAGAAGAACACGGCCAAAATCCACTCAGAAGGATTAAAGGTGTATACATGGACGGTTAACGAACCCGAAGACATCGAAAAAATGATGGAGTTCGGGGTCGATGGCATTATTACGAATTATCCCGAACGTGTGAAGTAATGTTCGATGTTATTATAGTAGGAGGTGGTGCAGCAGGATTTTATGCAGCAATACAAATTGCGGAACTGGCACCCAATATGAAGGTTGCTATTTTCGAACGCGGCAAAACCGTACTTTCCAAAGTAAAGGTTTCTGGTGGTGGACGTTGTAATGTGACCCATGGCGAATTCATGCCCAGGGAACTGGCCACAAACTATCCTCGGGGAGAAAAAGAGCTTTTAGGCCCCTTTCACAAATATGCTCCCATGGATGTCATGACCTTTTTTGAGGAAAGGGGCGTTTCGCTGAAAATTGAGGAAGATGGTCGTGTGTTTCCAAAAAGCGATTCTTCACAGAGCATTATAGATTGTTTGGTTGGTGAAACAAACCGACTTGGGGTTCAAGTGCTGAAAAATAGTTCTGTAAAGGCCATCAATAAATTGGATAATGGCTGGCGGGTCACTACTATGAACAAACACTATCAGAGTAAAAAACTGCTGGTGGCCACGGGCAGTAATCCCAAAATCTGGAGGCAATTGGAAAATTTGGGACATCACATTATTTCGCCCGTACCTTCCTTGTTTACATTCAATATCAATGATAAAAGAATTCAAGGCATCCAAGGTATAAGTACATATGCTACTGTGGAGGTGCTGAGAAAGAAGACATTCCATACCGATAAAAAAAGTCTGAATCTTAAGAGTAATGTAAAAGATGAGGCAGTTCTTTATTCCGATGGTCCACTTTTGATTACGCATTGGGGTTTGAGCGGCCCTGCCATTTTGAAGCTTTCTGCCTGGGGAGCTAATATTTTGCACGATTATAACTATTCGTTCAGGATCAAAGTGAACTGGTTGCCCGATTATAGCACCGAATCCATGGAGGCCTACCTCAAGGATTTGAAAGAAATAGAAGCCAAGAAAACTGTTATGCGCACCAATGTGACCGAACTTCCAAAACGCTTGTGGATGCGCTTGGTGCAAGCGTCCAATATAAGGGAAGATGAACGCTGGGCCGACATTAATAAAGAGCAGCTGCAAGCATTGGCCGAACAATTGACGGCTTCGTCATTTAAAGTCGAAGGCAAGAGCACATTTAAAGAAGAATTTGTTACCGCTGGAGGGGTTGATTTAAAGGAAATCAATTTTAAGACGTTCGAGAGCAAATTGCAACCCAACTTATATTTTGCGGGCGAAATCATCAATGTGGATGCCATTACTGGAGGATTCAACTTCCAAAATGCATGGACAGGGGCTTATATTGCTGCCCAAGCCATTGCCTCCTAAAAATTATTGTAAGGCCAAAGCAATCCATGCTGCTACCGAAGCTCCCAATATGGGTCCTACAACAGGTATCCAAGCATACCCCCAACCATTAGAACCTTTGTTTTTTAACGGCAATAGTGCATGTACGATTCGGGGTCCCAAATCCCTGGCAGGGTTAATAGCATAGCCTGTGGTTCCACCCAAGGACAAACCGATGCCCCAAACAATAAGGGAAACCGGCAAAGCGCCTAACGAGCCCAACCCAATTATGGCATCGTCAGTGGATAGCACGGCATCCGTAAAATAAAGTACCGAAAAGACCAATACAAAGGTTCCCAGCACCTCGGAAAACAGATTTATAAATGTGTTCGGAATGGCCGGGGCCGTACAAAAAACACCTCGTTTGGTACCACCATCTTCGGTGGCATTAAAATGATCTTTGTTAACCAGCCATACACAGAAAGCGGCAAACATAGCACCAATAAACTGGGCCAAAATGTAGCTTGGAACCTCGCTCCAAGGAAATTCCCCTGCCACGGCCAATCCAATACTCACGGCAGGATTTATGTGTGCACCGCTATGAGGACCGGCAACAACCACTCCGGTATAAACTGCAAAAGCCCATCCTGTGGTGATCACAATCCAGCCAGAGCCATTGCCGTAGGTTTTTTGTAGGGATACATTGGCATTTACGCCACATCCAAGTACCATCAGCAAAAAAGTACCTACAATCTCAGATACAAAAGGAGTCATATAAATCAAATGTTAGTGTTTATGATATTTTGAAAATTAAGGGTTTTCAGTCCAGAACTCCAACGCTTTTATGGCCTTGTACCAACCTTTGATACCTTCATCAATGGCTTCACGTTCTTCGGTTGGATTAAAATGTACATCGGTTTGCCAAATATCTTGGATTTCTTCAGGACTTTCCCAATAGCCAACGGCCAATCCAGCCAAATATGCAGCGCCCATTACCGTGGTTTCCACAATCTTTGGTCGAACTGTAACAGTATTCAATACATCGGCCTGGAACTGCATTAGCATATCGTTCACGGTAGCACCACCATCGACCCGTAGTTCTTTAATCGAAATTCCTGAATCAGCTTCCATTGCTTTAAGGATATCCATGGTCTGATAGGCAATGGATTCCAAAGCGGCTCGTGCAATATGCGCGTCGGTACTACCTCGCGTGAGTCCAAATATGGTTCCTTGTGCTTTTTGATTCCAATGGGGAGCCCCCAAACCTGCAAAAGCAGGAACAAAAACAACACCTTCGGTGCTATCCACCGAACTTGCAAGTTTTTCCACTTCAGCAGAAGTTTTTATGATGTTTAGGCTGTCGCGCAGCCATTGTACCACAGCACCTGCGATAAAAATACTTCCTTCGAGCGCATAGTGGGTTTTCCCATTGATTTTCCAGGCAACTGTGGTAAGCAAGTTGTTGTCGGAAACAATAGGTTCTTCCCCAATGTTCATCAACATAAAGCAACCTGTGCCGTAGGTGTTTTTAACCATACCCTTTTTTGTACACATTTGCCCGAACAAAGCCGCTTGTTGATCTCCCGCAATACCAGCGATCGGTATTGGAGTAGCGAATAAATTTGGAGTGGTGTGGCCATACACTTCACTGGATTGCTTCACTTCGGGGAGCATACTTTTTGGAATGGTCAATAGTTCCAAAAGCTCATCGTCCCAATCCATGGTATTAATATTGAAGAGCATAGAACGGCAAGCATTGGTCACATCGGTAATGTGAAGTCCTCCATCCGTCATTTTCCATATTAGCCAAGAATCAATGGTTCCCATGATCAAATCGCCTGCTTCCGCTTTCTCCCTGACACCTTCAACATGGTCCAAAATCCATTTTACTTTGGTTCCGGAGAAATAAGAATCGATGACCAACCCTGTTTTTTTGCGAATCATATCGGACTTGCCTTCTTTCTTCAGTTCATCGCAATACTCGGCAGTACGTTTATCTTGCCAAACTATGGCATTATAAATAGGTTCGCTTGTATTTTTGTCCCAGACCACAACGGTTTCTCGCTGATTGGTAATGCCAATTGCAGCCAATTGGGAAGCCTTCAACCCTTTTTTGCTCACGGCTTCTGCAGCCATTCCTGCTTGGGTAGACCAGATCTCGTCCGGGTCGTGTTCCACCCAACCTGGTTTGGGAAATATTTGTGTGAATTCTTTTTGGGCTACGGAGATAATGGTCCCCTTCTTATCAAAGACCACAGCACGGGAACTAGTGGTGCCTTGGTCCAAGGCAAGGATATATTGATTCATTTTGTTAATTTAAGTGCGTTTGAATTTACTAAAATTAATTTGGGTTTGGAATCCATCTCTATGGGGAATACATATATAGCATTATTACGAGGGATTAATGTAAGTGGTCAAAAAAAGATAAAGATGGCCGAGTTGAGGGGCATCTTGGAAGATGCAGGCCTTAAAAATGTAAAAACCTATATTCAAAGTGGCAATATTGTCTTCAATATTGAACAGACGTATAGAAATAAAATTGAGGAACTAATAGCAACCACCATCCATCGGCATTATGGATTTGATGTGCCGACCTTGGTGGTCAACGGAGAAGATGTTGAACAAATCCTGAAAGCCAATCCCTTTTCTAAAGAGGCGGAAGAAAACAAGTTGTACTATGTTCTATTGAAAAGCCCTCCCAAGGAAGAGATGGTGGAACAGTTCAATCAGCTCCAATTTGATAATGAAGATTTTCACATAACCGATACCTGTGTATATCTATTCTGTAAAAATGGTTACGGTAAGGCAAAGCTCAATAACAATTTTGTTGAAAGGAAGCTAAAAGTAGAGGCTACTACCCGTAACCAGAAAACAATGCTGAAGTTATTGGAAATGGCGACCTCTTAACCGTTGAGTTCCCAAATTTTGTAATTGAGGGCAGAGGCAAAGGCCACCCAGAGCACATAAGGAATCATTAGCAGTGCGGCAGGTTTGCTTATAACCTTGAACCATTTTATGGTGAGTATGATCATCGTCAACAAGGCAAGTATTACTATCATTCCACCCAGCGGATTTTTAAGTCCAAAAAACACAATGCTCCACAGGGCATTGAGCAACAATTGGAACACGAAATGGTACAATGCCGTTTTTACCCAAATATGGTGATAACCCTTGGACCAAACAATACCTGCAGCAATGCCCATCATAATGTACAATGCTGTCCAAACTGGGGCAAAAAGATAATTCGGAGGTGTAAACGATGGCTTGTTCAGGGTAACATACCAATCATTAACAGAGCTTTGGGTCGCAATACTGGATAAAAATCCAATAGCAAGGCAGACCAAAACGCTTATGGTTATGTAAACGATTCTTTTTTTCATGGTTGGTGCAACTTCGACTAAAATAAGAATTTATTTGAATCCGATTTCCAGTAAGTTTACCGCTGCGTATATTTGTTGAAACAATCCAATCTCCATGACGGAAAACGATTTTTTGCCAGGCGACTACCAAAATTTACCAGAAAAAGGCAAAGTAACCTGGAAAGCGCCCAGCAATATTGCCCTTGTTAAATATTGGGGAAAAAGGCCCGTTCAGATTCCCGCCAATCCTTCCATCAGTTTTACTTTAGATGCTTGCGCCACAACAACTTCCGTTTCTTTTGAGAAAAAAAATACTAAGGAAAGCTTTTCATTTGATTTGTTTTTTGAGGGAAAACCAAAGGAAGACTTTAAACCCAAAATCCAGACTTTTTTGGAACGGATTGAGATATACCTTTCTTTTTTGAAGGAATATCATTTTACGATTGAAACCTCCAATTCATTTCCTCACAGTAGTGGAATTGCATCATCGGCAAGTGGAATGGCGGCACTATCGTTATGTTTGATGGATATTGAAAAGCAATTGAATCCGAAAATGGATGCATCCTTGTTCTTTGCGAAAGCATCCTATTTGGCCCGATTGGGGTCGGGAAGTGCATGTCGAAGCATCAAGGGCAACTTGGTTCAATGGGGAAAGCACTTAAACATTCCTGGTAGTTCAGATTTATATGGAATTGAATATCCGTTTGAGGTGAATCCCGTTTTTGAGACCTATTGCGATACCATTTTATTGGTGCATAAGGGGCAAAAACAAGTGAGCAGCACAGTAGGTCACCAATTAATGCACAATCACCCGTATGCCGAAAACCGGTTTAAACAGGCCAGTTCCAATTTGGATAATTTAAAGCCTATATTGGCCAATGGTGATTTGGAAGGATTCATTAAGTTGGTGGAAAGTGAGGCGCTGACCTTGCATGCTATGATGATGACCAGCATGCCCTATTTTATGTTGATGAAACCCGATACCATGGAAATCATCAATAAAATTTGGCAATACCGCGAAGAAACCAACACCCCAGTATGTTTTACCCTTGATGCGGGGGCCAATGTGCATTTGCTTTATCCAGCATCGGACAAGGAAAAAGTTCGTGACTTTATCAAAGACACTTTAGCCGAGCATTGCGAAAATGGTCAGTATATACATGATCAGGTTGGGGAAGGTGCAATCAAAATAAATAACTAAAAATAAACAGCTAAGCTGTTTTTTTACGTTATTTGCCAAGATTTTAGACCAAAGAAAACAGGTTTTTAAAGATAAAATTTATTTGTTTATCGAATTTTATCAAAGATTAAACAAAATTTGTTTGTATCTTAGTAGTATCATATGAAAGGTCCATTATTTTATTCCAAGATTTTATTGTTCGGGGAGTACGGCATTATCAAAGACTCCAAAGGATTGTCCATACCCTATAATTTTTTCAAAGGGGCGCTTAAGTGGGACAAGAACGATTCTAAAATGGCCCAAGAATCCAACAAAAGCCTAAAGGCTTATGCCGAGTACCTTAAAGTTCTCGAAATTAAGGAAGAGGGTTTGGTTGCTTTTGATATCGAAGCTTTGGAAAAAGATGTGGCCAATGGAATGTACTTTGATAGTTCTATTCCTCAGGGCTATGGGATAGGAAGTAGTGGTGCATTGGTTGCAGCGATTTACGATCGCTATGCTACGGACAAAATCACCGTGTTGGAAAACCTGACCCGCGAAAAATTGCTTCAATTGAAGAAAATTTTCGGAAAAATGGAATCCTTTTTTCACGGTAAGTCATCTGGCTTAGATCCACTTAACAGTTATTTGAGCTTGCCTATTCTTATCAACTCCAAAGACAACATCGAATCTACCAGCATTCCTTCTCAAAATACCGAAGGAAAAGGAGCGGTATTTTTATTGGACAGTGGTATGACGGGGGAAACTGCCCCAATGGTGCAATTGTTTATGGAAAACATGAAGCAGGAAGGTTTCCGTAACATGATCAAGGACCAGTTTATCAAACATACGGATGCCTGTGTGGAGGACTTTTTGAACGGCAACGTAAAATCCCTTTTCGGGAACCTTAAGCAATTATCGCATGTGGTTTTTGATAACTTTAAACCCATGATCCCATCAAAATTCCACCAACTCTGGCAAAAAGGAATCGAGACCAACGATTATTACCTTAAACTTTGCGGCTCTGGGGGAGGAGGATATATTTTGGGCTTTACCCAAGATCTGGAAAAAGCCAAAAAAGCTCTTGAAGGCCATACTTTGGAAGTAGTGTATAACTTCTAAAAGCAATTCCATGCTTAGTAGAAAAAACAAACTCTTGCTTTTTAAGCTGTTGAGTCTGTTTTCTGTGGTCAGAGGTTACAATATTCTTGTAATCACGTTGGCGCAATATTTGGCTTCTATCTACATATTGGCACCTAATATTCCATTAAGGGATGTAGTTCTGGACTTGAACCTCTTTCTTATTGTCACTGCTTCGGCACTCACCATTGCCAGTGGTTATATCATCAATAATTTTTACGATGCGGAAAAGGATTTGATCAATAAGCCCACCAAAAGTATGCTGGACCGTTTGGTGAGCCAACGTTTTAAACTCACCACCTATTTTATCCTCAACTTTTTAGCTGTTTTTGCTGCAAGCTACATTTCCTTTAGGGCAGTACTGTTTTTTTCGGCTTATATTTTTGGTATCTGGATTTACTCACATAAACTTAAACGAATCCCGTTCTTAGGTAATTTGGTATCGTCCACATTGGCCATTTCACCTTTTTTTGTGGTGTTTGTGTACTATAAAAATTTCCAGACGGTAATTTTTGTGCATGCTATTTTCTTGTTCTTATTGATTTTGGCTCGGGAAATGATCAAAGATTTGGAAAGTATGGCAGGGGATATAGCTCAGGATTATAAAACCATTCCCATTATTTACGGCCCCAATGTATCAAAATCCCTGATTACCTTATTGATCGCATTGACTTTAATTCCTGCCCTTTTGCTAATAAGAACCTTTGACGTAGGTTATATGTATTTGTATTTTATGGCCTGTATTGCACTTTTAATTTTTTTCTTGGTTTTATTGTGGAAGGCAGATGCCAAAAAGCACTACGTTTGGTTGCACAACATCATCAAGTTTATCATTGTGGCCGGGGTTTTCAGTATTCTTTTGATCGATGTGGATGTAGTGCTCAACCGAATTTTGTAATTCTTTGTTCTTTAGGTTTTTTGGATTGTAAAAAGACTACATTTGCAAAAAATTCGACTGATGGCGAAATCAGACAACAGAGGCAGAAGACCTTCTAAAAACTTCAAGGGCGGAGATGGTAAAAAACCTTTTGGCAAGAACTTTTCTTCAAAACCAAAACAAAGCCAACCCCGGAAAAAATCCAATCCCGATGAAATTCGTTTGAACCGTTACATTGCCAATGCAGGCATTTGCTCCAGAAGGGAAGCAGATACATACATCGCGGCAGGAAACGTTACCGTAAACGGTAAAACTGTGACCGAAATGGGGTATAAGGTAAAACGTTCCGATGATGTCCGTTTTGACGGCAAAAGACTCAACTTGGAAAAGAAAGAGTACATTTTGCTTAACAAACCCAAAAATTTTATCACCACCACAAGTGATGAAAAAGGGCGACGAACTGTAATGGAACTAATATCCAGTGCCTCGAACAATCGTTTACTGCCCGTTGGTAGATTGGATAGAAATACCACCGGACTTTTACTCTTCACCAACGATGGAGATCTTACTAAAAAGTTGACGCATCCAAAACACAACGTTCGTAAGATTTACCACGTACATTTGGACAACAACCTTAGTTTAAGAGACTTTCATAAGATTCAAGAAGGTCTAGAACTTGAAGATGGGCCTATAACTGTGGATAGTGTAAGCTATATACAAGGAGCGCCCAAACGAGAAGTTGGTGTGGAAATCCATAGCGGTCGTAACCGCATTGTACGCCGAATTTTTGAACATTTGGGCTACAATGTAACTAAGTTGGACCGCGTAATTTTCGCGGGCTTGACCAAAAAAGATCTCCCTCGCGGGCATTGGAGGCATTTAACCGAGCAAGAGGTCATCAATTTGAAGATGATTAAGTAAGGCGTTTTAATTTATCAATAGCCGATAGGATTTCATTTCTATTTTTTTTTAAGGTCATCCATTTTGGAAGTTTAGCTCCAAGACTCCAGTGCAGGTTTTTTGTTGCGTCTCTATATCTGAGCTCTGCTTCCACATGACTTTTGATAAAATCCAAATGCTCGAAGTTATAGGCCCATAGAATTCCATCCCTCATTCTCAATTGTATCCAAAGGGGTAACTTAAAGTAAGGGTCGATATTTTTTCCTACGACCAAATCATTTATTTCATGGACTATGCCAGACTTTGACACCCATTTTTCCCTGGGAGTTTCTTTGTAGTATTTGTTGAAACCGCAATTTGGGCAACTAAGCTTTGTTTCATTCTGTATTTGTCTTTTTGAAAATTCTTCAGATTGAACTATGGCCTGTTTGCTACAGTGTGGGCATACGACATAAATGTTGTTTATAAAATCATAGAGTGTTTTACCGTAGGCATCAAATCTCTTTTTCAAATTATAAATAGTTGAATCGAATATGAACTTCGCAAGATTTTTTTGATTTAACAGGTTCAATTGATGAATGCACCGTTTGAGTTGACGGATTCCAATTACCTATTAAACCAATACGTGAACTTTAACGTCAACGACCATAAATTGCCCTCGAGCGGGGATAATTGCTCATTGTTGTTAAACACCAAAAACAGGTCGGAGGCTGGCGCGTAGCGCCATTGCAATCGGGAATTGATGCTAAAGTTATTGCTCTGTTCGTTGTATTGAAAAAGGGTGTTCCAAAATAATTTATTGGTG
The DNA here is from genome assembly GCF_947258355.1 of uncultured Allomuricauda sp. Taxonomy (GTDB): domain Bacteria; phylum Bacteroidota; class Bacteroidia; order Flavobacteriales; family Flavobacteriaceae; genus Flagellimonas. The sequence goes on along the minus strand of NZ_CAMYIC010000040.1, from coordinate 16,633 downwards.
AAAGTGATGTCCGCTTCGGTACCCACCAACCAAAAATCGGTAGTATACCAAGGGTCCGGCAAATCCAAATTGTTGTAGCTGATTGTAGCACCCAAACTTACATATGGTTGAAATCGGTAGCCCAACTGCGTATTGATATTGGTTCGGTACCCCCCCGAAAAGTAACGGCCCAACCGAGTGGTCAAATTATAGGTGAACAAGCTTTTTGGGCGTGAGCTATATTGCAGATAAACCCCATTCCAATGATGGCGCGTACCCGCTGCCAGTTCTTCTTTGCCCGTATTGGTGGGGTCAAAAGGAGCTAAAAGCTGTACATATTCGTTAAAAACATCAACACCTAGGGAACTACGGTCCATAAAATTCACCGCATACCCTACAATGGAAACATAGTCAGTAGAGTTCATACTTGGGTCGAAGTAATAAAAACCTGTGTATTGAGGACCATGGCTCACCACTTTTTCACTTGCCGGCAAAAACAAATGTCCTACGGAACCTTGAAGTTTAATGTAATTGCTCCGTGGTACAAACCCCACTTCGGAAGTAAAGTTTTCCGAAATGTATTCCTGTTGAACCCGCCAGTTCCACTTTCTGCTGTTATAGGCCAAATGGGCACCTTGTGCAAAACCATTGTAGGAGGAGTCCGGTCCAAAGGATTTCAGCATAAAGAGTTTTCCATTGTATTTATTGTCGGCGGATGCCAAATTGTACTCCAATCCAAGATTTCTATTGAATTGTGTGTATTCCGTTTTAAGGCTGTCAGCCAAGGTACTGTAGTCCAATGACTCCTTGTTCACGAACATTAATCCAATATTGGAACGCGAGAATACTTTTTGTTGTAAGGAGAGTACTGCAAAATTTTGACTGGGCAGTCCTGTTTCGTCCACTTTGTCGGTCTGCATATCCATCAAGCCCAATCGGAGGTTTCGATTCAGGTTTCCACTTACACGGGCACCTGCAATAATGGGTACACCCAAACCAATTCTTCGTGAAAAAAAAGGACGTATGGCATCGTACCCAAAACTGGCAAAGAGGTCGGCATTTTCAAGAAAAAACTGTCGTCTTTCAGGAAAAAAAAGCTCAAAACGGGTTAAATTGGCCACTTGGCGGTCTGCTTCCACTTGTGAAAAATCCGGGTTAATCGTCAGGTCTAAATTTAAAGAGGAAGTAAGTCCCAATTTTACATCGCCCCCCACTTTAAACTCATTATCATAATTAATATCCTCAATACTTGATTTGCCCACTGTTCCCAACACATAGGGGATTATGGAATAATTAAGTCCTTGTTTTGGTGGCGGATTGTCCCATACCATGGTCCCGGTGTAGGCCAAGGAAGCGGTAGGGAACTGTCGTGGTATCGGTGTCCAGCTGGACTTTTCGTTGGTACTCAAATCGAGTCTGGAAAAATTAACACCCCATTCGGTGACATCTTTTTCATATCGGATGGATTTAAAGGGAATGGCCATTTCCACTACCCATTTGTCCTCGTAATTCTTCACTTCAGAAACCCATTTACTGTCCCAATTAAGGTCAATACTACCGCCATTGGACATGGTACCGTCCCATTGGGCACCATAAGCATTTGCCCCAAAACTAAAACCTGTGGTCTGGTTGTTGAACGGGTCCATGAACAGCAAAAAATTATCGTTTCCTCCAAACGAAAAATCCCTACGAAGCGATTCTACTACATAGGTGTTTCCAGGGGTTTTGTAGAAAGTTGCCAAGAGATACAACTGTCTGTCATCGTAGGCCATTTTAACTTCAGAAGGCTGTGTGGCTTTGCGGTCGTCCATTGGCAACACCATGAAAAAGTCTTTCGCAGCTTCGGCCCTTTGCCAAGTCTCCTCGTCACCAATACCGTCAATGGTAAAGGTTTCGTCTGTTTTGAACAAGTGAATTTTGTAATCTGAATTTTTCTTTTGGGCATGGGAAGACACACAAAAGAGCATGGCAATAGCCATGAAAACGGGGGTTAAAAAGGCTCGGTTGTTCATTGTTTGTTTAGTGCGGTAAATGTAATGATTTACCTTGGATTGTAACAATGAATCAACGGATTCTACATCTTCCCTGCATCCTCAAACAAGGTCCATTCATTGGGGTCCAAAACAAGGGAATCGGGTCGGTCAGTACTCTCAATTTGTATGTTTTGGTTCCGTTGGTCCACTTCTATGGTTTTGATGGTCAGTTTACCATCTTTTACTAAACCTATTTCCAAAGGAAATTGGAAAACATGGTGGTCTTGTAATTGCTCTATGTTAAGGTTGATGTTTGCTTCGTTGTAATCCCAACTCCATTTGATTTGCGGGTGGCCCTTTACAAATAGCCATTGCTCAAAAAAAGACTCCAAATCCTCGCCGGATACTTCTTCCATCACATGCCTAAAATCGTCAGTAAGGACATTGCTGTTTTGATATTTGGCATAGTACTGTCGGATACCATCCCAAAAAGCACCATCACCGAGTTTATGTCGTAACATATTTAATACCCAACCTCCTTTTTGGTAAGTGTTGGTGCTGAGCACTTTCATAGGGTCTTTAATGCTGAGGTCGACAATGGGTGCCGGATTTTTTCGGTAGTAATCAAAGATTTGCTGCTTGTCTATGGCCAGTTCCTCTTTTCGGCGCTCATCCCCATACTCACTTTCCAAGTAAAGAATAGAGAAGTAGGTGGCAAAACCTTCACTTAACCAAACATGGTTCCAACTTTTCTCCGTAGCGGAATTTCCGAACCATTGGTGGGCAATTTCGTGAGCAATCAAGGGTTCCACGGTTTTATTACCGGTAACGGAATTTTCAAAATAGGCAATGGTCCCAGCATTTTCCAGTCCGCCCCACTGGGTCTTGGCCTGCATATTGGCCAATTTGGCATAGGAATATGGCCCGATATGATCAATAAAATATTCCAGCACATTGCCTGCCACGGTGTAATCGCCAAAACCTTCCAAACGGTTTTGCGGATACACCCATGCAGATACTTCGATACCGTCCACATTGTCCACCAATCGGGAGGCAAATTCGGTAACACCGATGGTCATAACCTTGGTGGCAACCGGAGCCGGTTCGTTGTAAATGGTCAGTTTATATCCGTTTTCCAGATTGCTTTCTTCTACTTTCTTTCCGGTTGCCACCACATCGTAATGCGAGGGAGCTGTAATTTGGAATTCCACGCTTGCCTTGTCGTAGGGATGGTCTACGGATGGCAACCAATGCCTAGCCAAGTTGGGCCAATTGTCACCAAAGAATGAACGTTTGCCAAATTTGGTGGAAGCAATGACCAGACCTCTTTCGGGAACACCATGGTATTTAATGGTGTAGGTTTGGATGGAATCCGTAGTATTGTTTGGAATTATATTGATTTTGTTATTGGCATAGGTGTAATTAGCCTTTGCCCTATTTTCCAGCACATTGGACACTTCCATACCAAACTCTCCTGATTTTTCAATGAGGTCCAGAGAAAAAGGAACCGCTCCCTCTTTAAATTGAACCGTCACTTTGGATTCCCCTTTGATTTCGTTGGAGACATCATTTAAATGAAGGGCAAAAACATAGTTTTGAATGTCGACCAATTCATTTTTGGCATAGACATCCTGTGCTATGGAAAAATGGAATAATCCTATAAAAAGGGATAAGCTGAGTACAATTTTTTTTAACATAAAATCAAGTTGAAAGCCGAGGGCTTAAATTTCAACCCAATTTATCCATTTTAGACCAGAACCTTTTCCATTTTCTCTTTTATCTGATCTAAACAAAGATTGCCCAAACTGCCTTCGTGGGTATGGTCAATGTCGCGTTTTGGTTTAAAATTGCCATTTTCTATCGCTTTGCCCATAGTTTTATAGGCATCACGGAAAGGCATGCCACTTTTTACCAGCTCGTTCAAGGTGTCCACACTAAAGAGGTAATCGTATTTGGGGTCGTCCAAAATGGATTTGTTCACTTTGATTTCCTTTAGGCTAAAAGTCATCATCTCCAAACAAGCATGCATGTCCTGCAAAGCAGGAACAATCACTTCCTTAACCAATTGAAGGTCCCTGTGATAGCCACTGGGCAAATTGTTCATGATCATGATCAATTGGTTGGGAACTGCCTGAATCTTATTGCATTTGCCTCTGATGAGTTCAAAAACATCGGGATTTTTTTTGTGCGGCATAATGCTGCTTCCCGTGGTCAATTCGTTGGGGAAGGAGATAAAATCAAAATTTTGACTCATGTACAAACAAATATCCATCGCCATTTTGGATAGGGTAGCAGCAATGCTGGAAATACCGAAAGCAGTGGCTTTTTCCACTTTTCCACGGCCCATTTGGGCGGCTACGACATTATATTTTTGTGTGGCAAACTCCATTTCGTCAGTGGTAAAACTTCGATCAATGGGGAAAGAGCTTCCGTAACCTGCTGCGCTTCCCAAGGGATTTTGGTCAGCAACTTTATGGGCGGCCTGTACAAAGTACAGATCATCCACCAAACTCTCGGCATAGGCAGAAAACCATAGACCAAAAGAAGAGGGCATGGCAATTTGCAAGTGCGTATACCCTGGCAACAATACATTTTTGTGCTTGTCCGCCAGTTTCATCAATAGATCAAACAGGGTTTTGACCTGATTTCTGATTTCACTTAATTCGTCTTTAAGGTACAATTGCATGGCCACCAACACCTGATCGTTTCTGGAACGGGCGGAATGGATTTTTTTACCTGTGTCACCCAATTTTTCAGTCAGCATAAACTCAATCTTCGAGTGCATATCCTCAAAATCTTCTTCAATGGTGAACTTTCCTTTTTCGATGTCCTTGGCGATTTCATCCAATGCTTTTACAAGGTCTTTGGCTTCATCTTCGGAAACCAGTCCGACTTTACCCAACATTTTAGCATGTGCCTTGGAAGCGATAACGTCATATTTGGCCAACACCAAATCCAATTCGCGATCGTTGCCTACGGTAAAGTGGTCTATTTTTTTATCGGTACTGAATCCTTTATCCCAGAGTTTCATAGTTTTTCTTTTATCGTTCCCATGAAGATGGGAATCATGTTAATTCGTTCTCGACTGCGCTCGAACTGACAGGTTATTGTAAAAATCCCTTTAGGGTTTTGATATAAATATCTATACCTTCCTTTATTTCGTTCACAAAAATAAATTCGTTTGCAGAGTGTGATCGTGTACTGTCACCAGGTCCTAATTTTACTGATTGACAGCTTAGAGCTGCCTGATCGGACAATGTTGGCGAACCATAGGTTTTTCGACCAAGGGCCAATCCGCTTTTCACCAAATCATGATCAGGATCAATGCAGGATGAATTCAAGCGCAAGGAGCGCGGTGTCATTTTACAAGGTGCTTCTTTTTGAAGGATATCCGCAATTTCTTGATTGCTGTAACAATCGTTCACACGCACATCGATTACCAAATCCACATGGCCTGGAACAACGTTATGCTGATTCCCAGCACTGATTTGGGTCGTGGTCAGTTTGACTTCGCCCAGCGCATCCGAAACTTTATCAAATGAATAATCTTTTAGCCATTGTAAAACTTCAATGGTGTTGTAAATAGCGTTGTTGTCGTTGGGGTGTGCCGCATGGGAAGGGGTTCCGTCGACCACTGCATCAAAGACGACCAAGCCTTTTTCCCCAATAGCCAAGTCCATTAAAGTGGGTTCGCCCACAATGGCCACATCTATTTTGGGCAGAATGGGAAGTAACGCCCTAATACTTTTTTCTCCTGCATCTTCTTCTTCACCCGTGGCAGCCATTATTATATTATGACTGAGACTTTCCTTTTCATAAAAATGAACAAAGGTGGCCAATAGGGATACCAAACATCCACCAGCATCATTACTGCCTAGTCCGTATAGTTTTCCATCCTCTATATGAGCATCAAAAGGATCTTTGGTATACGCGCTGTTCGGTTTAACGGTATCGTGATGTGAGTTGAGCAACAAGGTTGGTTTGTTCTCATCAAAATGTTTGTTGAAGGCGTAAATGTTGTTGTGCTGTCTTTTTGTTTCAACGCCAAAACCTTGTAGAAATTCCGCTATAGCATCACCTGTTTTGTCCTCTTCACCAGAAAATGAGGGTGTGCTAATGAGTTTTTTCAGTAGTTCAATGGCTTTTTCAGTCAGTATGTCTTGGTTTACTTTCATAAGGTCAATGTCGTATAATCGGAGTTATCAGCTTCAAGCATATTGGTGTTGCCCACGCAAACTTTGGATACTTTGTTACGAAGTGCATAAAAGCAATTGTGCATTTTTGGTAACATGCCATCGGCAATAATACCATAAGCCAAAAGCTCGTCATACCCTTTGGAATCGATGTGCTGAATCACTGAATTTTCGTCTTCTACATTTTGAAGCACTCCTTTTTTCTCAAAGCAATAATATAATGTTGTCTCAAATTGTTCGGACATGGCTATGGCCAATTCCGCTGCAATGGTATCCGCATTTGTGTTCAGCACCTGTCCTTTCCCATCGTGGGTTAGGGCGCAAAAAATGGGTGTGAACCCAGCCTGCAGCAGTTTAAAAATCCCGTAAGTGTTTACCATGTCCACATCGCCTACAAGGCCAAAATCAACATTTTTTTTAGGTCTTTTATGTGCTCTAATAGCATCTGCATCCGCCCCGCTCATCCCGATGGCATCGGTTCCCAGAGCTTGTAATTTCGCCACTATTTTTTTGCTGTACAATCCTCCGTAGACCATTAGGGCGATATCCAGGGTTTCGGCATTGGTGATTCTTCTACCGTTAACCATTTTGGATTCCACGCCCATTTGGTTGGCCAATTCTGTGGCTTTTTTGCCACCTCCATGGACCAGAATTTTGTTACCGTCCAGTTTAGAGAATAGGTCCAATACCTGTTTACACCCTTCGACATCCTCAATAAGATTGCCACCTATTTTTACTACGGATAATTTTTGTTTCATTTTATGTATTTATAATCCCTCCATCTATGGTAATCGTGGTTCCTGTAATCCAAGAGCTGTCATCAGAAACCAAAAAAAGCACAAGTTTAGTAATATCTTGAGGTGTGCCCAACCTTTTTAACAATGTAGTACTTTTCGCATTTTCAACCGCTGTATCCGGGTTATCAAAAGCCTTAGCGGATTCCCATAATAAAGGAGTGTCCACAGGGCCTGGACAAATAGCATTTACCCTTGTTTTTGGTGCGTAATCAACTGCCATTTGCTTCATCAAGGCTACGGATGCCGCTTTGGAAGCACAATAAGCAGGATGGTTTGGAAAACTCTTGAAGGCCGCAATCGATGCATTGATCAAGATGTTGCCCTGTTCTTGTTCCCGTAGGTGGGGAATCGCATATTTACAAAGGTAAAAGATGGAACTCAAATTGGTGTTGAGGGTACTATGCCAAGAATCAATGGATAGTTCTTGAACATTTCCCAATCCAAGAATCCCCGCATTCAATGACAAGATGTCCAATTTTCCATAAGTTTCCAGAGCGGTATCGACCAATTTTTTGTTGTAGGATGGGTCTGTGACATCTCCGGGAACAAACACGGCATTGTCAAGACTGTTTTCCAACGCTTCCCCACTTTCCTGATTTCTGCCCGACAGTATCAACTTGCACCCTTCGGAAGAAAGTCCTTTGGCAATGGCTTTTCCCATTCCGCTGGTGGCACCAGTCACTATACAGACCTTATCCTTTAGTTTCATTTGTTCTCCAATATTTTTTTCAATACGATTTGTGCTGAAAAGACTCTGTTTTTGGCTTGTTCCACTACCAAGGATTGTTCACTGTCCAGTACCGCATCTTCCACAATCATGTTTCTTCGAACGGGTAAGCAATGCATAAACTTGGCTTTTCCTAATTTTTGTTTAGTAATGGTCCAGCTCTTATCCTTGTTCAATACCTTTCCATAGTCAGAATAGCTGCTCCAGTTTTTCACGTAGACGAAATCGGCATGTTCCAATGCTTTATCTTGGTCGTATTCTATTTGACATCCTTCAGTCAATTCTGCATTGAGTTCATATCCTTTGGGATGGGTAATTACAAAATCAGCGTCCTGCAATTTCATCATCTGAATAAAAGAATTGGCCACCGCATGGGGCAACGCTTTTGGGTGAGGGGCCCAAGAAAGTACAACTTTAGGTTTCTTTTTGGTTTCGTTTTCCTTCAAAGTTATGGCATCTGCCAAAGCCTGAAGAGGATGCCCTACCGAACTTTCCATATTTACCACCGGAATCGAAGCATACTTGGCAAATCCATTGATCACTTCTTCCGCTTCGTCCTTTTCTTTATGCTGCAAACCGGCAAATGCACGAATTGCAACAATATCAGAATACTGTGAAACCACTTGTGCAGCTTCCTTAATGTGTTCCGAGGTACCTTGGTCCATTACAGTTCCATCTCCATATTCCAATGCCCAACCTTCGCTTCCAAAATTCATGATCATTACTTCCATACCAAGGTTCATGGCAGCCTTTTGTGTGCTCAAACGTGTCCTAAGACTATTGTTGAAAAACAAAAGGCATATGGTTTTACGCTTGCCCAAATTCTCAAACTGATAGTGGTCTTTTTTTAGTGTAATCGCTTCGTCTACCCAATCGGGGAGGGATTCTATATCGTTAACTGTTAAGTAATGCTTCATTTATAATGCTTTTTTCAGCGCTTCAAAAAATAGGTCTATATCTTCTTTTGTGATGTTCAAGGCAGGCAGAAATCGCAACAACTTCTTGTTTTTTGCACTTCCTGTGAACATGTGCTGTTCCATGATCATTTTTTTACGGAGGTCGGCCACCTCAAAATCGAATTCCAGTCCAATCATCAATCCTTTACCTTTCACTTTTTTGATTTGTGGTATTTCCGCAGCTTTTTCCTTAAAATATGCACCGAGCTCAGCAGCGTTCTCCATCAAGTTTTCATTATCCAAAACCTCCAAGACAGCTAAGCTGGCAGCACAAGCCAAATGGTTGCCACCAAAGGTAGTACCTAAAAGTCCGTATGATGGTTTAAATTTTTCATGGATAAGTATGCCGCCTACAGGGAAACCGTTACCCATTCCTTTCGCAATTGAAATAATGTCAGGTTCGATACCATGGTGCTGAAAAGCAAAAAATTTACCACTTCGTCCGTAGCCCGACTGCACTTCGTCGGCAATAAGCACAATATGGTGTTCTTTGCATTTGTTGGCGATGAATTGAAAGAACTCGGTCGTTGGTTCATCCAATCCTCCAACACCTTGAAGGGCTTCTATAATTACGGCACAATGCGCATCACTTTCAATAGCTTTTTCAAAGGCATCAAAATCGTTCAATGGCAAGAAAGTGACTTCTTGCTGCTTATTGATGGGTGCGTTGATGCTCGGATTGTCCGTAGCGGCCACCGCAGCTGAGGTTCTTCCGTGAAAGCTATTGGTAAAGGCAATCACTTTGGACTTTCCTGTATGAAAGGAGGCCATTTTCAAAGCATTCTCATTAGCTTCCGCCCCTGAGTTGCACATAAAAAGGTCATAATCTTCACAGCCGGATAGCTCTCCCAGTTTTTGGGCCAATTGCTGCTGAAGTGGATTTTGAACTGAATTGCTATAAAACGCCATGTCATCCAATTGTTCCTTGATGCGCTTTACATAATGAGGATGGGTATGGCCAATGGAAATTACGGCATGGCCTCCATAAAAATCCAAATATTTTTCCCCTTTGTCATCCCAAACCTCTATGCCCTTAGCCTTTACCGGAGTGACATCATATAGTGGGTATACCTCGAATAATTTCATTTTTATCCCTTTCTGATTTGACTGATTTTTTCAAACGAGGATACAATTCCCCTGATCAATGATGAACTCAAGCCTTGGTGCTCCATTTCATTTAAACCTTCAATGGTGCATCCTTTTGGTGTGGTCACACGGTCAATTTCCTCTTCGGGATGGCTTCCCGATTCAATCAAAAGACTCGCGGCTCCGTTGCACGTATGCATGGCCAGTTCTTGGGCCTCTTTGGCATCAAACCCCAATTGAATGGCTCCTTGGGTCGTGGCACGTATTAAACGCATCCAAAACGCAATTCCACTGGCACAAATCACCGTAGCTGCCTGCATTTGGTCCTCTGGAATTTCCATGGTATGGCCCATTCTGTTGAAAATCGCTTTGGCCAAATCCACACGTTTTTTACCAAGTTCATTGCTGCAAATACAGGTCATGGATTTACCAACGGAAATCGCCGTGTTCGGCATACTTCGGATGATGAATTTGTCCGACCCGATAATTTCCTCGATTTTAGGAATGCGGAAACCCGTAATGGTACTGATGACCACATGTTTCTCGGTCAATAGGTCTTTGGTCTCCTGTAATATGGACGCAAAATGACCTGGCTGTAACGCAAAAATCAGGATATCCGAATTTTTGACCGCTTCCTGATTGTCGGAAGTAACGGTTACATTTCCATATTTCTCAAACTCCTGAATGGATTTGGTGTTTCTTTTGGTTAGGTACATGGTAGTGGCTCCATTGCTGTGCAAAATGCCTTTGGCAATGGCCAATCCCAAGTTTCCTGCTCCTATGATGGCTATTTTCATTTCTTATTTAATTGTCATCTCGAGCGCAGTCGAGAGATGTTTAAAAGTTTTACCTGTGCTCTCCCATCTCGACTGCGCTCGATGTGACAGCTTGACCTGATATTCTTTTAAAATACGCCTGCTTTTAACAAAAGACCTTCGGTTTCAGGGATACCGAACATCAAATTCATGTTTTGTACTGCTTGTCCCGATGCACCTTTCAATAAATTATCAATGGCCGAAGTCACTAAAAGTAAGTCATCGTGCTTATGCAAGTGGATATGGCATTGATTGGTATTGACTACTTGTTTTAGATGCAAAGCTTCATCCGACATATGGGTAAAGGCAGCATCTTTATAAAAATTCTTGTAAAGTTCATTTGCTTCTTCCAAGCTACCCTTGTAGTTGGTGTAAGCAGTAGCCAGGATTCCTCGGGTAAAGTTGCCACGATTGGGCAAGAACATCAATTTTCCCACAGACTTTCCGAAGGAATTCAAGCTTTCACCGATTTCTCCCAAATGCTGGTGTGTAAATGGCTTGTACCACGATACATTGTTATTTCTCCAGCTAAAATGTGAGGTAGCGGACAAACCGACACCAGCACCGGTACTTCCTGTAACAGCGTTGATATGGACATCCTCAGCCAACAAACCTGCTTTTGCCAATGGCAACAATGCCAATTGAATGGCAGTTGCAAAACAACCGGGATTGGCAATGGCCTCCGCAGATTGAATGGCAGATTTGTTCAATTCAGGAAGTCCATAAATGAATCGTTGACCGTTAAACACGGAATCTGCTTGTAACCTGAAATCGTTGCTTAGGTCGATGATTTTTGTCGACGCCGAAAATTTGTTCTCGTTCAAAAATGAGGTCGAATTACCGTGTCCCAAACAAAGAAAAACCGCATCAACCTCTGGATTTATTTCTCCAGAAAACTTCAATTCCGTTTGCCCCAGTAAATCTTGATGGGCAGAATTAATCGGCTTACCCGCTCGTGTGGTGCTGAACACAAAGTCAATATCTGTTTCGGGATGATTGAGCAGCAGCCTGATAAGCTCTCCACCCGTGTACCCCGAACCTCCTATGATTCCTACCTTGATCATAAATCTTGGTTTACGTAGTTGGCTATTTTACCTGAGTTGGACAAAATTTTGATGAAGCCCTTGGCATCATCAGCAGTCCAACCTTTGTTCATTTCCCCGTAACTTCCAAAGGAAGCATTCATCAAATCGTGTGGCGAAGTGATGCCGTTCAGGTCGAATCTGTACGGATGCAAAGTGACAAACACATCGCCTGAAACATGTTTCTGGGTATCGGTCAAAAAGGCTTCAATGTTTCGCATTACCTCGTCCAGATAGTTTCCTTCGTGCAATAGCATACCGTAAAAGTTGCCCATTTGCTCTTTTTGATATTGCTGCCATTTGCTCAATGTGTGTTTTTCCAACAAATGGTGCGCTTTTATTATTATCAATGGGGCCGCGGCTTCAAAACCGACCCTTCCTTTGATTCCGATAATGGTGTCGCCCACGTGAATGTCCCTACCAATGGCATATTTGGATGCAATGGCAGATAATTTCTCGATGTTGGCCACGGACGTGTCCTGCTCTCCGTCCAGTGCCACTAATTCACCATTTTTAAAGGTCAGTTTTAGTTCTTTTGGCAATTCTTTTTCCAATTGACTGGGGTAGGCGCTCTCTGGTAAGGATAGGTGAGAGGTCAAAGTCTCATCACCGCCTACGGATGTTCCCCATAAACCTCTATTGATGGAATATTTAGCTTTTTCCCAAGAGTAATCAATCCCATTTTTTTGTAGATATTCAATTTCTTCTTCCCTGGCCAATTTTTTATCCCTGATGGGTGTGATGATCTTGATTCCCGGTGCCAAGATTTGGAAGATCATATCAAATCGAACTTGGTCATTGCCTGCTCCTGTACTTCCATGGGCTATATACTTAGCTCCGATTTTTTTAGCGTGGTTCACAATTTCGATGGCCTGAACAATTCTTTCGGCACTTACCGAAAGGGGGTAGGTGTTGTTTCTCAGTACATTTCCGAAGATGAGGTATTTGACCACTTTGTCATAAAATGTGGCCACAGCATCGATAGAGGTGTAGGTGGTCGCTCCCAAGGCTAGGGCCTTTTCTTCGATTTCCTCAATTTCAGCTTTGCTGAACCCTCCGGTGTTCACACTTACTGCGTGCACTTCAAAACCTTCCTCTTTCGATAGGTATTTGGCACAGTACGAGGTATCCAATCCGCCACTATAGGCTATAACTAATTTTTCCATTTTTTTGATTCTTTATGTTGTCACATCGAGCGCAGTCGAAATGTATTTATTTCCGTTTGCACTCGAACTGATCATTTATTTGTCTTTCTTTTTTAGAAAAAGGTTTTCTTTTATGCTTTTCAGCCTTTTAAAGGCTTTTTTGTTTACTTTCTCAGGTTCCTGTTTTTGTGCCTTCGGATCATGCAGCATCCCTGTACAGAGACACATTTTTCTGTCGGTACGTGTTAGAATATCAAAGTTCTTACAGGTCTGACAGCCTTTCCAGAATTCAGGATCATCCGTAAGTTCGGAAAAGGTAACAGGTTTGTAGCCCAGCTCGTAGTTCATTTTCATTACGGCAAGGCCTGTAGTGATACCAAAAATCTTGGCATCGGGGAATTTTTTTCTGGATAGATCAAAAACCGCTTTTTTGATTTTCTTGGCGAGTCCTTGATTTCTGTAATCGGGATGCACGATCAAACCAGAGTTGGCCACAAAGTCCTTGTTTCCCCAAACTTCTATATAGCAGAAACCGGCAAACTTATCACCATCCAATGCAATGACTGCATTTCCGTTTTGAAGTCGTTTGATGATGTATTCCGGGGTCCGCATGGCAATACCAGTACCTCGAACTTTGGCTGATTCGGTGATGGTATCACTTATGATCTGTGCGTATTTAAAATGTGATTCGTTAGCAACAATAATTTCCATTGCAAGCGATTATTCTGTAAAAAAATTGAAAAATGTATTTGGTAGTTTCGCGGAAATGGACTCACCTATTTCCAATAGTTATGTTGCACCCTTACGGGCGACGACGGCGGGGAGTAAACGGACTGATGGGAGCAGTGATGCTCAAAGTAGATAATATGTACAGTTGTCCTTTCATTCTGAAGCTAATGTACAAATTAATTCCAATTGGCCTATAATTGGGATTATTTTTTAGGGAAATATAACTTTTTTGGCCTGCTACCTATCATTTCATAAATAAAGAAGCCGATTACCAGAATGTATTCAATGGCCAGTAACCATAAATTCTCTTTGTAGTCAGGATTTGAGTAAGTGTAGTAAGTCAGGATAATAGTGCAGGACCAGACCAACGGGAACCTGTAATCCGTGAAGATAGCAAAGCCCAATAGGAATACCACGTACCACGGATGTACAGTGCTGGAAAGAAAATAATAGCACGCCAAAGCGAACACCATTGAGGTAATGACACTTTCCAGTTTTTGGTTTTTCCGAAGGAAAGCTAGGAGCAAAACGATAATTACGACCACTTTTTGAATCAAAGAGCCATAGGAATCGATTAATTCCCAGGGCTTGGCTTCATAATAGGTTACAGCAATCTTTTTTACCACATTGTACATGCTGGCATTGAACTCAAAATTGGAGAACCACAGCCCAACGGTATCCGAATAATTATCGATGAAAACTGGGGAATAAAACGGGAGCAGTAGTGCAGCGCAACCTAAAATTACCAATGTGTAAAAAACAACGCTCTTTTTAAGTCCGAAGTATTTAAAAAAAAGAGGCAGGAACATCAAAGGCATCAATTTTACCATGATGGAAACGGAATAAATGGGAGTTGCCCACATCCACTTGTTTTTTGATATGAGATATAAAGCCCAAATGAAGAAAAAGAGCATTACGCCTTCAAAATGTAGGTTCCCTGTGAGTTCGATGATGACCAGTGGATTCAAAAAATACCAAAAGGCCAAATGATTGGCCTTGTTCAAATTTTGAAGCAGCTTTCTGCCGAAATAAAGAACGCCCAGATCAGCGAGGATTACAATAAGTCGCATGGCGATAGTGGAACCCAGTACACTTCCTCCACCTAAAATGGAAGCGAGTGCGAAAAGAATTTGATTAACGGGTGGGTAGTTGCTGTAATGCCGGGCATTGAGGTCGGTCATTCCATCATGCAATTCCTTTATGCTTGGAAATGATACCATACCCTGTTCCATAATCTGGTCCGGGGTGTACAAATAAGGATTTATCCCATTTTTAATGAGTTCACCATCCCAAATGAATCGGTAAAAATCTTGTGAAAGATTGGGTTCTGCAATCAAAAACACCAACCGAAATAATATTCCAATTACCAAAAGGAACTTAAAGTTCCATTTTTCGAACTGGATAATTTTGAAAGTAAGGTAAAATAATGCCCCAAAGAGCATGAACAACTTCAGAAAATCGGTGCGGACCAAGTTATAAGCGAAGCTCCAGTAGAATAAAATACAGGCGACAGCAAATAGTATCGGGTATCTGTGCAGTCGCCAGTAAGATTGCATGGTGGTGGTTTATGCCTTGGAAGTTAAGGATTTAAAGAATACAAATCCAAAACCTAGGAACAACATCAAGTGGAAAGGGAACAATCCATAGTCGTTCAACGGTATGGCACTGTACATACCAAAAAGAAAATAAATCATTAAGGCAAACTCCAGAATCATGTTGGGAGACAACTTATTGGTCAAATATTTGTTGCCCTTCCAGGTATCTTTAATACTGTTGATGTTGAACTTTGGAGTCCTCACAAATTCACTTCGTTTACCCAAATGTCCTTCCAAAACGGCCACAGTATTGTGCAATGAAAAGCCCAATGCCACCGAGAAAAAGGTGAAGAAAAGTTTGATGTAGTCCACGAAATTGTCAAAACTACTACCCTGAATGCTCTTATAGGTAAACCAATAACATACGAACAAGATAATTGTACTTAATATGAAAAAGCTTGTGACTTCGAATACCCAACCTAAATGACCATACGTATTTTTAATGTATAGCATTGGAATACTCAACAAGGCTACGGTGAACACACATAGGAACATAGAGCTGTTCAAAAGGTGCATTACCCCGTGGAATTTTGTTTTGAACGGTATGTTTTTGGCCGTAATAACACTTAATACGGTTTTTCTAAAATTTTCTGCACCGCCTTTGTTCCAACGGAACTGTTGTGAACGGGCTGCACTGATCACTACGGGAAGCTCTGCGGGTGTTTCAACATCCTCCAAATACTTGAACTTCCAGTTTTTCAATTGGGCGCGGTAGCTCAAATCCAAATCTTCGGTTAGGGTATCACCTTCCCAGTTGCCTGCATCAAAAATGCATTGTTTTCTCCAGATACCTGCTGTCCCGTTAAAGTTGATAAAGTGTCCTTTTGAGTTTCTTCCTACTTGCTCCAAGGTAAAGTGGGCATCCAATGCAAAGGCTTGGATACGTGTTAGGGTAGAATAATCTCTGTTGATGTGTCCCCAGCGCGTCTGGACCACACCGATTTCTTCATCTTTAAAATAGGGAACAGTTTTTTTGAGCCAATCGGCCTCTGGCAAAAAGTCGGCATCAAAAATGGCGATGAAGTCTCCTTTGGCGATTTCGAGGCCTTCTTTTAAGGCGCCAGCTTTAAAGCCTTGTCGATTTTCGCGGCGGATGTGTTGTATGTCCAATCCAGTTTCTTGAAGTTCTTGTACCCTACGGGCAGTTTCGACCACGGAATCATCGGTAGAGTCATCCAACACCTGAATTTCCAACTTACTTTTTGGGTATTCTATTTTGGCGATGTTGTCCAACAAACGTTCCATTACGTATTCCTCATTATAAATGGGAAGCTGAATGGTAACGAATGGAATTTCCTTGGGGTCTAGAAGGTTGAATTTTGGGGCTTCTTCGTTTCTTCTTTTATACCCAAGGTAATTGATCAATAGATTCAACTGCGCTAGGCTATAGAAGAATATCAAAACTAAGGCGATACTATAAATAGCAATTATGATGTAAGCAATAGCAAGTCCCATTATTTTAAACTGTATTTAAAGATCCAACCCAATATTTTTATGCCCGCAAATATAGTACCTTTTACCGTACCTGATACTTTTGAGATGCCGATTCTTCGTTT
>NZ_CAMYIC010000039.1 GCF_947258355.1 uncultured Allomuricauda sp. | reverse complement strand
TTTTTTCCTGTTACTTCACAAACTTTAGACATCTCCCTAACTATTTGAGTGATTTTATTGAGGCTGCAAATTTATACCATTTTAATGGGACGTACAAAAATCTTTTTCAGAAATTTAAAATTTCTTTATATAACAGCTCAAAACCCTTATTTACAGACTTTTTCACCACTCTTTCCCTATGCTTGCCCATCTTGAATTTTTGGGCAAAAGTTCCTTTTGGTGTACTTATCCCAATATATACGGTTCCAACATCTGCATCGGAATCTCCTTTTGTCGGTCCGGCATTGCCTGTTGTTGCAATTGCAAAATCGGCGCCCAATTTATTTTTCACGTTATTGGCCATCTCAATTGCCACCTCTTCGCTCACTACCGAATGTGCATCTATTAATTCTTGGGGCACGCCCAACAGATTCACTTTTGCCTCGGTGGCATAGCACACCATACTGCCTTTAAAGTATTTGGATGCCCCAGGAACTGCAGTAATTCTTTCGGCGATAGTTCCACCGGTAAAACTTTCTGCAGCGGCCAAGGTCATTTTTTTATTCGTCAACAAAGTACCGATCTGTTTCTCCACCCTTCCATCTTCCTCTTCCTCACCATAAATAATTTCTCCTATAAGAGGATAAAGCTTTTTCACTTGCTCTTCAATACCTGCCATTAAAGCATCCTTATCATCTCCTTTGGCAGAAAGACGCAATCTTACACTACCGATACTGGGCAGGTAAGCAAATTTTATAAACGACGGCAAATTATTTTCCCACTCTTCCAGCATATCCGCTATTGCACTCTCTCCCAAACCATAGGTCATAATGGTTTTATGAACAATATGGGGTCTATCGTACTCTTCAACAATTTTAGGCAACACAGATTTATTCATGAGATTTTTCATCTCATAAGGAACACCTGGGAGTGACACATAAGCGGTCCCCTCTTTTGTCATCCATAATCCCGGTGCGGTACCAAATGTATTGTGCAATACCGTGGCCTTTGATGGGACCATGGCCTGCTCCCTGTTCAAATCGGAAATTGGAGTGGTTATGTATTTCCTGAAAAGTTCTTCAATATGATTTAAAACCGCATCGTCCCGAACTAGTTCATCTTCAAAGAACTCGCAAAGCGTATGCTTGGTAATATCATCTTTCGTAGGTCCCAACCCCCCTGTGATAATGACCACTGAAGAACGTTCCCCAGCTTCTTTCAGGGATTTTAAAATATGCTGTCTATCATCTTGTATGGAAGTAATTTGATAGACCGAAACACCAATATTATTCAGCTCTTTGGAAATATACGCTGAATTGGAATCCACAATCTGACCAATGAGGATTTCGTCCCCAATGGTGATTATCTCGGCTTGCATTTATAGGTCGAAGTCGTTTTTTAGTTCCATCACCACCTGTAGCACATCCTTTTTGAGGATGGGAAACTTTTCTTGAATCTCCTCCATGCTACCCGTTGTTTTTCCTAAAGTTTCTATTTCGAGGGCTTTGGCCCTTGTTTGCTCCATGCCCAAAATGTCCACATTGGGCTTAATTTTGTGGGCCAGTTTATATATGTTTTCATAGTCCTTAGAATTGATTGCCTTTTCCAGGCCTTCCAAATCCTCTGGGACTTCTTCTAAAAACACGGAAATAACAGAGGTAATGAAATCCTCATCTCCTTCCGCCATTTCATTTATTTTATCGAGGTTGTATATCATTATTTTACATTAATATCAAAGAGTTGCTCTCCTTCCAAAGTACCGACAAGGTAGTCATTTGGGCTTACTTTACCAACACCTGCAGGGGTGCCCGTGAATATGATGTCGCCTTTTTTTAGCATGAAATAGGTAGATACATGCGCGATGATTTCATCTATCTTCCACAACATCAAAGCGGTATTTCCATCTTGAACTGTTTCACCGTTCTTTGACAATGAAAAATTCAAGTTGTCCACATCATTGAATTTTTCTTTGGGCAGCCATTTACCTACCACAGCGGCACCGTCAAATCCTTTTGCCTTTTCCCATGGTAACCCCTTGGATTTTAATTTTGATTGCAGGTCCCTTGCCGTAAAGTCGATGCCCAAACCGATTTCATCGTAATATTTATGGGCAAATTCTTTGGAAACATGCTTTCCCACCTTTTTAATTTTCACCAAAACCTCTACTTCGTAATGTACATCGTTTGAAAATTCGGGGATGTAGAAATCTTGCTCTTTGGGCAAAATGGCAGAATCGGGTTTTATAAAAACCACAGGTTCATCTGGACGCTCGTTGCTCAGTTCATTTATGTGGTCCACATAATTACGTCCTATACAAATCAGCTTCATAAGTTGTTCATCGGGGTTAAACGCTTGCTTATCTTAAAACTTATTGTTGAGTTTGCTCAACTTGATTTGGGTAAGTACTTTTTTGGTGTACAAGGGAAAGTCGGCATTTAAAATCCAACCAAAATAACCTGGTTCCTTTTCCATAACCTCATCCACCGTTTTTCCTTTGTGTTTTCCAAAGGAAAAAATCGGGTTATCATTCTCGTCCACACCTATAAACCCAGCAAAATCAAGGTTTTGCCTTCTGGTAGTGAACTCTGACAATTTTTTTATGTCGTTTTCCAATTCGGGATATCGTTCCAATTGCGCCAACAATACTTCATAGGTGGCCATGGTATCGGCTTCGGCACTATGGGCGTCGTCTAAATTCTTATCGCAATAAAATTTGTATGCTGCCTCCAAAGTCCTTTTTTCCATTTTATGGAATATGGTCTGCACATCCACGGAGACCATGCTCTTCATATCAAAATCCACATCGGCACGTAGCATCTCTTCTGCCAATAACGGAATATCGAATCTATCCGAATTAAATCCGGCCAGATCACTATCCCTAATCATCGCATAAATATCCTTGGACAATTGTTTAAAAGTAGGTTCGTTGGCCACTTTTTCGTCCGAAATCCCATGAATGGCCTCCGATTCTGCCGGAATTGGCATTTCTGGGTTTACCAACCATGTCCTACTCTCTTTGTTTCCGTTCGGAAAAACTTTTAGGATGGAAATTTCAACAATTCTATCCTTGGCGACATTGGTACCAGTGGTTTCCAAGTCAAAAAAGCAGATAGGTTTGGTCAATTGTAATTGCATGTGGGGATTTTTAAATAAAATTCACTTGGCTTCTAAATTAAGAATAGTGAAAGGAATACGGGTCGTTTTCCTTTATATTTCCCTATTTATGTCCCAAGCCTCCAAATAATCGGCCACTGCTTTTACGAACATTCCGCCCAATGCACCATTTACCACACGGTGGTCATAACTGTGTGATAGATACATTTTACTACGGATACCTATATACTCTCCTTGGTCCGTTTCAATAACAGATGGTATTTTCCGAATCGCACCCAAGGCAAGGATTCCTACTTGTGGTTGATTGATGATAGGCGTTCCGAAAACACTTCCAAAAGAACCTACATTGGTCACCGTATACGTACCATCTTTTATCTCATCAGGTTTCAACTGATTATTTCGGGCCCTATTGGCTAGGTCGTTCACCGTTTTGGCCATACCCACCAAGTTTAACTGGTCCGCATTCTTAATTACAGGAACAATCAAATTACCATCGGGCAAGGCTGCTGCCATTCCCAAGTTGATGTTTTTCTTTTTAATGACCTTGTCCCCATCCAACGATATGTTCATCATTGGATATTTCTTTAAGGCCATGGCCACCGCTTCCATAAAAATTGGCGTAAAGGTCAATTTCTCGCCTTCGCGTTCCTGGAAAGCATTTTTTACTTTATTTCTCCAATTGACCACATTGGTCACGTCCACTTCCACGAAACTCTGCACATGTGCGGAGGTTGATATACTCTCTATCATGTGGTGGGCGATCAGTTTGCCCATACGGGTCAACGGAATAACCTCATCACCGGCACTTACCTGAACTTTGGATTCTTTTGGTTTATCTGCAACAGTCTCTTTTGGAGCCAAAGGAGTGGCCGCTCTTTCTGTTTTGGCCTCTGGCTTTGTGCTGGTCTCCACTTTGGTCTCGCTTCCGTTGGAACGACTTTCCAAATAGGCCATAATATCGTTCTTGGTAACCCTACCTTCTTTCCCTGTACCCACTATGGCTTCCAATTCATCCATGGAAACATTCTCTTCTTTGGCTATGTTTTTCACCAAAGGTGAATAGAATCGTTCTGAACTGGAAAAATCGGGTGTGGGTGTGGAAACGGATTCCTTCACCCCTGCCATTTGAGCTTCCAATTCTCTTGCGGGCACTGCAGCGGGCTCTTCTTCCACAACTTCCTTTTCGGAACTGTCATCCGCTACATTGTCAACCTCACCCTCAATTTGAATTACAGCTACAACTTCTCCTACCTTGATCACGTCATCCACATCGAACCGCTTCTCCAACAATACTCCATCCACTTCACTGGGAACCTCGGAATCCACCTTATCGGTGGCAATTTCAAAGACGGCTTCGTCCATTTCTATGGTATCGCCCACTTCCTTTAACCAGCTGGTCAATGTAGCTTCTGCTACACTTTCTCCCATTTGCGGTAATTTCAATTCAAATTTTGACATATTCGTATTTATCAAAGTGATTTTGATTTGTATTTTACAAAAATACTAAAGAAATCGACTTATTTTTGATTTATGTTCATTAATTCGCTTTAATAGAGCTTTCAAAAGGGACTCTATTGATAATACTTCTTCCCAAAGTTACTTCATCCGCATATTCCAATTCATCTCCAACGGAAATACCTCTGGCGATTGTTGAGGTAACAATTTCCAGTCCTTCCAATTGTTTATAAATGTAAAAATTAGTGGTATCCCCCTCCATTGTGGAACTCAAGGCCAAAATTAATTCCTTAACCGTTCCATCCTTAACTTTTTTAACCAATGAAGCGATATTGAGATCTTGCGGCCCAACGCCTTCCATAGGCGATATTTTACCCCCCAACACATGGTATAGTCCATTATATTGTGAAGTATTCTCAATGGCCATTACATCCCTAACATCTTCCACTACGCAAACCGTGGTCTCGTCCCGTTTGGGATTGGCACATATTTCGCAAACTTCGGTATCGGAAATATTATGGCAATTTTTGCAAAAGTTGACCTCGCTCTTCAATTTCAACAATGCATGAGCCAACAATTCAGTTCTTTCCTCGGGCTGTTTTAGCAAATGTAGCACCAAGCGCAATGCGGTTCGTTTACCAATTCCAGGCAATTGGGACATTTCGTAAACTGCGTTTTCCAATAGCTTTGATGAAAATTCCATAGCTTCAATTCTCCTACAAAATTACGATTTTACCTTTACCAATTTACTTTCGTACTTTGCAAATCAAAATGCATATATGTCAGCTACACAAATCCTGTTGCTTATAGGTGCCTATTTCTTGGTGCTCATACTCATTTCTTACTTTACTGGTAAAAACGATTCCAACGCTGATTTTTTCAAGGCGGGCAAACAATCCCCATGGTACATAGTGGCCTTCGGAATGGTCGGAGCCTCTTTATCCGGGGTGACATTCATATCGGTTCCAGGATGGGTGGGCGATAGCCAATTAACCTATATGCAAGTAGTATTGGGCTACTTATTTGGATATTTTGTGGTAGCCTTTGTGCTCCTGCCCTTATACTACAAGCTCAACTTAACTTCCATTTACGAATACTTACACGACCGTTTTGGAAAAGTGAGTCACCGAACAGGAGCGTTTTTCTTTTTTGTCTCCAGAGTTCTAGGGGCCGCGTTCCGATTGTACCTGGTTGCCATTGTTCTGCAGCAGTTTGTTTTTGATGACCTGGGGGTCCGTTTTGAGTTTACCGTGATCATCTCCATTCTATTAATCTGGATTTACACTAACAAAGGAGGTATAAAAACTATTGTTTGGACAGATACCCTGCAAACACTTTTTATGATTGTGGCCGTGGTACTTTCCATTGTGATGATCAATCAGGAACTCGGATGGAGTTTTGGGGAGTTCCTGGCTTCGGAGGAATTGAAGAACTACAATGACTTTTTGGTAACGGATAGCTTTTTAAACAAAAGCTATTTCATAAAGTCCTTTGTCGGGGGTATGTTCGTTACCATTTGTATGACGGGTCTGGACCAAGACATGATGCAAAAGAACCTTACCTGTAAATCATTGAAAGATGCTCAGAAGAATATGGTGTCCTTTAGTTTTGTATTGGTTGGGGTCACATTTTTGTTCATGCTATTGGGTGCTCTCCTTTACATTTACGCAAAAAGAGAGGGTATAGGTATTCCTATGATGGACGGTTCACCGAAAACAGACCTATTGTTCCCTGAGATTGCGCTAAATGGCAATCTGGGTCTAGCTCTTTCCATTACATTTATGCTTGGTTTAATTGCCGCGGCGTACAGTAGCGCAGATAGTGCGCTTACTTCGTTGACGACTTCGTTCTGCGTAGATTTTTTAAATGTTGAAGACAAAGATGAAAAGGATCAGAAAAGCATTAGAAAGCGCACCCACATCCTAATGAGCATAGCCCTTGTTATTGTCATAATTGCCTTTAAGTACATTCTTAGCAGCAATGTAATTGATAGTTTGCTTACGGTTGCAGGGTATACCTATGGACCGTTGCTGGGCCTTTTTGCTTTTGGAATTTTCACCAAACATAAAATAAAGGACAAATATGTTTGGATAGTGGCTCTGGCATCGGTGATCACCATAGTTTTAATTGCCAATGTGCCTGTTGCCTATTTGGGCGGATATCAAGTAGGCTATGAATTGTTGCCACTCAACGGATTGTTGACATTTATTGGCCTGTGGCTCATCAGGACCAAAAAACAAGAAACAGACATTAATATTGCCCCGTAGCAAGTAAAACCAAAGTACAGGCCACTTCTGCCTTAATCCCTGCATTCTCAAGGATTTGGTAAAACTCTGGGTTTTCCGTGCCGGGATTAAAAATCACTCTTCTAGGGTTGAGTTCCACTATCTGTTGGTAATATTCCTTTTGATTTTTTGGGTTTAAATATAAAGTTACGGTATCAATATTTTGAAAATCAACCAAGTTATCCTTAATTTGCACATCTGATACAGTTCCCCCACGTATCCCAAATGCGGTTGTTTCAATATTGTGATCAACCAACCTACGAATAGCTATGTTACTGTATCTTCTCGTGTTTTCAGAAGCCCCTACGACAAGTGTTTTTTGCATTTGTTAATTTTTGTGTTAAACTTTTATATAGACTGTAACTTATCATAATAAAAGTCGTCTATTTTTCATATATTAAAGTCATTGGTAAGACTGTATTTTTATAGTTAATGGTTAGTGTTTAGTATAGCTTATCAATGTATAACCCCGGTATTTTTTACCGGGGTTTCTTCTTTTAAAAGCTTTATTTAACTGTCTCATCAGGATACAATACCTTACAATAGAGAGCAATCCAAATCTCTTTCTTGTTAAAGAATGTTAAAATGAATTCCGCCTGTAACATTCTTTATCAACAGGCGTCTTAAATATATCATCAATCAATCATCAATCAAAAAACGAACTACTCATGAGACATGTGAGCTTTCTATTTGCACTACTATTGTGCATGACATCCCCATTTATTTCTTCAGCAAACGACCGTGATACCGCACTTGGTGTCATCAACGGAAAGGTTATTGACGATTCTTCGAATCAACCAGTTGCCTATGCAGCCGTTGTAATCAAGTCTGAAGACGGGACCAAAACCATAACCGGTAGCATTACCACCGAAGACGGAAACTTTGAAATCAAAAAACTCCCCGATGGCACCTTTATTTTTGAGGTCCAATTTATCGGATACAAAACTTATTCCCAAAAACTGGTAATAAGTAAAGGAAAAAGAAACCTAAACCTAGGAACGGTAATCTTGGAAGAAGAAACCAAGGAACTTGAAGGCGTAGAAGTAGTAGCCGAACGCACAACCATAGAACAGCGTGTGGACAGAAAGGTCATCAATGTAGGGAAAGACTTGACCACCGCTGGTGCTTCGGCCTCGGACATTATGAATAATATTCCCTCTGTAAATGTTGATGCCCAAACTGGGGACATTACACTTCGCGGAAATTCCAACGTAAGGGTAATGGTAGATGGCAAGTTGTCCAATGTACCTGTTGCACAATTGCTTAAGCAGATTCCTTCGACGGCCATTAAATCCATAGAATTGATCACCAATCCCTCTGCCAAATACAATCCCGAAGGGATGAGCGGCATCATTAATATTGTGTTGCACAAAAACGCCAATATTGGTTTCAATGGAAACGTAAACATGGGCCTTACCAAAGGCATCGAAGCCAAATTCAACAGTTCCATAGATATGAACTACCGTAACGGAAAATTCAATTTTTATGGGAACTATGGAAACAATATCGGTAAATGGGTAAACGATGGAAGCATTCTTAGAATAGATGAGAATTCCCGTCAAAAGTTTGACTTTTTCAATAACAACAAGTCACATCTGTATAAATTGGGAGTCGATTTTTACCTGAATGACAAAAACACCTTGTCCTTTTTTACCAATCAAAATATCTATGATGGTGAAGGGGACGGCAAAACGCAGGTTTCCTATTTCAACAATCCATCCAGAAATGTGACCCAATTGTTTTTTGACGATTCCAATAATCGTAGCGAACAATATAACTTCGATTATAAATTGGATTTTAACAAGGAGGGGCACAACATAGAACTGGAAGTCGACCACAACCAGTTCGAAAGTGAACAAGATGCCAATTTTAGCTCTACAGGGGCATCCACGTATCCCGACTATATGGATTTTGTGGATACCGAACGCACCCAGACCACGGCTAACTTGGATTACGTAAATCCATTGGACAGTATCTCCAAGTTGGAACTTGGACTACAATCCAGAAATTTTGAAACCATAGTGGATTATTCCTCTACAGGACAATCCTTTAATTCCAACGGCAATCTGGTACCAACACCGTCCACTGAATTTGTGTACGATATGGACATTTACTCAGCCTACGCCACTTTTGGCCAGACCTACGAAAGATGGTCCTACCAAATGGGAGTTCGTATCGAGGACGTGCAGGTAAAAGCCGACACCAATGCAGTACGTGCCTTTACCGATAAGTATACCGAAATATATCCATCCGCATTTATCACCTACAAACCCAACGATAAAGATCAGTTACAGTTGAGCTATAGCAGACGTGTGGACAGGCCTGGCCTGCAGCAAGTAAACCCCATCAGAGAGTTTGCAACCCCATTGATTTCTGCCTTCGGTAATCCAAATTTGGTTCCTCAGTTCACCAGCTCTTATGAAGTGAACTATACCAAAAGAATCAAAAATGGAAGTATAACCGGAGGGGTGTTCTACAGAAGTATTTCCGATGAGATCAACAGGGCCATTTATGTGGACCGATTGGATTTGAACAAGACCATACTCACGTTTGACAACTTTGATAAAACATCGGCTTATGGTGTTGAACTGTCAACAAATTACCGCCCAGCCAAATGGTGGAATATCAACGGTAGTTTTGATTTATTCTCTCAAACCCAAAGAGGACTTACAGAAACATTAAATACTACGGACCCCAATCCTAGCGAGGACGATATTGTGGAACAAAAGGTAAAAGTGGACAATACGGCTTGGAACCTTAGAATGAACAACAGCTTCACCGTAACCAAAAAACTGACACTTCAGGCCTTTGGTTTCTACCGCGGACGTAACAAGAGCATCCAGTTTGATGCCCAGCCCATGTATTTTGTGAATTTAGGAGCCCGCTACAGCTTTGCAGAGGGCAAGGGTACCTTGAGCTTTAACTACAACGACATTTTCAACACGATGCGATTTGCTTTTGAAGGAGATTATCCTTTCGCACAAGAAGGTGCGTTTAACTGGGAGAGCAACAACATATACGTTGGAATGTCCTACCGATTTGGAAGCGGGAAAAACCGCGCTAAGCAACGTAAAAGAAGGGACAGCAACACCAAACAAGGTGGTGGCGGAATCCTATAAAACATATTGATGCTTCATATTCGAGTGTTGGTTGGTTATCTTGTGAGAGCATCAATCAAAAACCCCGATCCTAAAGGATCGGGGTTTTATTTTAAAGTTTTTATTGATGTAATTACCAACGTATGATCACACTTCCCCAAGTAAAGCCACTACCAAAGGCGGCAAGCACCACCAAATCACCTTCTTTGATTTTTCCTTCTTCCCACGCTTCCGTTAAAGCTATGGGAATGGAGGCGGCAGTAGTGTTCCCATATTTCATAATATTATTGAACACCTGATCATCCTTCAAACCAAATTTCTTTTGGATAAACTGGGAAATTCTCAGATTAGCTTGATGTGGAATCAACATATCGATATCCTGTGGGCCCAAATTGTTTTTCTGTAGACCTTCCATGATTACCTCACTGAATCGCACCACTGCGTTTTTAAACACAAACTGACCGTTCATATAAGGGAAATAGGATGTGTCCTCGGGGTCATTATCCGCTATAATATCGTTTACCCATCTTTTCCCCATACCAGGGGCTATCAATGAAAGTTCCTCCGCATGTTGTCCTTCTGAGTGTAAATGAGTGGATAAAATTCCTTTGGAAGTGTCTTCTTCACGGGTCAAAACTGCAGCTCCGGCACCATCACCAAAAATAACGGACACCCCTCTACCCCTTGTGGTCATGTCGAGACCATGCGAGTGAAGTTCGGAACCGATAACGAGTACGTTCTTGTACATACCACTTTTAATGTACTGATCGGCGACGGATATTCCATACACAAACCCGGAACATTGATTTCTGACATCCAGTGCTCCAACGGTTCGTAAACCTAAATCACGTTGAACCAAAACGCCAGGGCCAGGAAAATAATAATCTGGACTGAGCGTGGCGAAAACAACAAAATCAATCTCATCCTTGTCTATACCTGCACGTTCAATTGCTTTTTCCGCGGCCTTCACCCCCATTGATGTGGTAGTGTCGGTACCCTTTACAACATGTCGTCTTTCCTTAATTCCGGTACGCTCTTGTATCCATTCGTCATTAGTGTCCATAACCTTGGACAAATCGTCGTTGGTTACCACATTTTCAGGGACGTAAAATCCCAATCCTGATATTCTTGAGTTATACATTACAAAGTGCTTAAATAGTGAATCTTTAAAAAAAGATAGGCTAATTAACGGAAAATTAAAAAATATATCACAAGAACTGGATATATATTAAGGAAATTAGTCCATGTACTTTTCAAAATGATTTACCTCCACCTTGGCTTTTAGGTCGTGCAAGAGGTTATAAAGCCCAAAAAATGTGCGGTTTATGTACAAAAAGTGTTTGGAACCTCGGTTTCCATTCATTTTTCGGATTTGCTCATCTTTGGAATAACGCTCACTAAGGTTGGCAATTTTCGACCAGAAGCCCTCATCGCCAAAATCAAAAGTCTCTTTATGGAAAGGAGATGTGAAAATGGTCAACATTTCTTTGAACAAGGCTTTGAAAAACTGGAGTTCCTCTTCAGAATCCGTTGGGGTCAAAATCTCCAGTTCGTACAGTTTCTCCATGAAGATTTTATCGTTGTTGATGTTTTCTTCTTTTGCCAACTCAAAATAGGGCACATAAAAATCATCTGGGATTTGTTTGATGCAGCCGAAATCAATCGCAATAAGTTTACCTTCCGAACTGACCAAGAAGTTTCCTGGATGTGGGTCGGCATGCACGCGTCTTAACTTATGGATTTGGAACATATAAAAATCCCAAAGTGCCTGACCCAAGGTATTTCCAGATGCTACATCAAAATCGGTTTGGACAAATTCCCCTAGGTGGACTCCTTCCATCCAATCCATAGTCAAAATACGTTCGCTTGATAGTTCGCGGTAATATTTTGGAAACTGCATGTTAGGGATTACAGCACATTCCGTGGTGATTTCGTGGCTTTGCTCCAATTCCAAAATATAATTGGTTTCTTCAACCAGTTTATGTTCGACTTCCTTGAAATATTTTTCAGAATCTTTGCCCTTAAGATTGAACATTTTAATGGCCACGGGCTTTACCAGAGCCAAATCGCTGCTTATACTTTCGGCCACTCCGGGATACTGGATTTTGACGGCCAACTTTTTTCCATCCTTTTCGGCACGGTGCACCTGACCAATACTGGCAGCGTTCACGGAATCCTTTTCAAATTCATCAAAAATGTCCTCTGGATATTTACCCAAATATTTTTTGAAGGTCTTGCGCACCAAAGGTGCGGACAAAGGAGGTACTGAAAATTGGGAAAGTGAGAACTTTTCCACATAGGCCCGCGGCAAAAGGTTTTTCTCCATGCTGAGCATCTGCGCCACTTTAAGGGCACTACCCTTTAAACTTTTGAGCCCATCATAAATATCCTCGGCATTGTCTTGGTCCAAGGTGTCTTTGGAGGTATCAGGGTCCACTAGTTTTTTACCGTAATATTTTACGTAGTTCCCTCCTATTTTAACTCCAGTTTTAACCAGCTTTCCAGCTCGCTCTATTTTTCCAGTGGGTATGGTATCCAAACTTTTCATTGGCCTTATGCGAATTTCTCTTTGTAAAGGAATTTTCCGAAGTCCACAATTTTTTCCAATGGTGTACTTTCAAAAATTTGAAAAATTGTCGTCACGGATTTTTCAATGGCTATATCGGTCTTCTCAAAACCTGGGGAGCCATCTTCCATCCAAAATTTTAGAATGAACAAAAACTGTAGCCAAGCACCTTCCGAAAACAAGGGTGCATTGTATTTGAAGATTTTCATGTTTTTCTCCTCATTTCGCTCCTCTATCAAGGTAGAGGCGAAATCTTTGAACCTTTTACGCAGTCCTTTCAACTGGGCCAAACCTTCCAAAGAATATTTGTGCTCTTTCATGATGAACAGCACATAGCTTCTATTCAGGGTAAGGTTCTCAAAAAAGGTAAAAAAGAAGGTGAGCATCTTTTCCTCGTTGGTCATGGAGGCATACTGCTTGTTCTTTTGCATTACACCATAACTGTTGTCGAAGAATTTGTTCCAAATGGATTGTTGCAATGATTCGAACGAACCAAAGAAACCATAGAATTCATCTTCCTTTATTTTGTTTTCTTTACAGAATTTGAATACTGAACTTGGCACCTTTTCATTTTCCAATACAGATTCCATAAAAAGGCTTACGATTTTATCCTCGGTGATTTTGGATTTAGTAGTATTTGCCATTTGGTATTTTTTTGAAGAGTTAAAAAGGCCAGAATTGCGCAATCAAGCTTTTAAAGAAAATGCACTTTCGCTCGAAAGTGCATTTTCACAACCTAACCAATAAATAAACAAACTTGTTACAGTAGTACTATCTCATAGCAATTTTTATCCTATAACACTGTAAATATAGTTATTCTGTTTAATCTTTTTAGAAATTAAATAAACAAAATTATGTTAAAATTGATGTCCACCTCTAAAAGCACCTTTCAAATGTCAGTTTGTCAGATTTGACACTATGGTATTTTTTTTGACTAAACAGCAGTAAAAAGATTAAAAAATAAAACGATGGCTACAGGTAAAATCAATGTTTCAGTAGAGAACATTTTTCCCTTGATCAAAAAATTCCTTTACAGTGATCACGAAATTTTCTTGAGGGAACTTATTTCCAACGCTACGGATGCAACCTTAAAATTAAAGCACCTTACCTCTATTGGAGAGGCAAAAGTTGAATATGGAAACCCCATGATCGAAGTAAAGGTGGACAAGGACAATAAGCGCATCCATATTATAGACCAAGGAATCGGAATGACCGAGGAGGAAGTGAAAAAGTACATTAACGAAGTAGCTTTTTCGGGGGCCGAGGAATTCTTGGACAAATACAAGGATGCCGATAAAGATGCGGGCATCATCGGACATTTTGGTCTTGGTTTCTACTCTGCCTTTATGGTAGCGGAAAAAGTGGAGATCATTACAAAAAGTCATAAAGACGAACCAGCAGTGCATTGGAGCTGCGACGGTTCTCCTGAATTTTCCATTGAACCGAGCGACAAAACAGAAAGAGGAACGGAAATCATCCTTCACATAGCTGAGGATTCCACAGAGTTTTTGGAAGACGCCAGAATCCGTGAGCTTTTGGTAAAGTACAACAAGTTCATGCCCATTCCTATCAAATTCGGAACAAAAACGGAAACGCTTCCCAAACCAGAGGGTGCCAAAGAAGATGATCCAGCGCCAACCAAGGAGGTGGACGACATCATCAACAATCCAGATCCTGCATGGACCAAACAGCCTACCGATTTAAGTGAAGATGATTACAAGAACTTTTATCGTGAGCTATACCCCATGCAGTTCGAGGAACCTTTGTTCCATATTCATTTGAACGTTGATTATCCGTTCAATCTGACAGGTATTTTATATTTCCCTAAGTTGACGAACGACCTCAGCATTCAAAAGGATAAAATCCAATTGTACCAAAACCAAGTGTTCGTAACGGACAATGTAGAAGGGATAGTACCGGAGTTCTTGACGATGTTGAAAGGGGTAATAGATTCCCCTGACATTCCTTTGAACGTATCCAGGTCTTATTTGCAGGCTGATGGTGCCGTAAAGAAAATTTCTTCCTACATCACCAGAAAAGTGGCGGATAAATTGACTTCGCTTTTCAAAAACAATCGTGAAGATTTTGAACAAAAATGGAACGACATCAAAGTAGTGATAGAGTACGGAATGCTTTCAGAAGACAAATTCTTCGAAAAGGCGGACAAGTTTGCTCTTTACCCATCGGTTGATGGTGACTACTATACGTTTGAAGAGTTGGAAGCCAAGATCAAGGACAATCAGACAGACAAGGATGACAAATTGGTGGTATTGTATGCTTCGGACAAAGAGGCACAACATAGCTATATTGAAGCCGCCAAGAAAAAAGGATATGAAATCCTATTGTTGGATTCCCCAATTGTACCACACTTGATGCAAAAATTGGAAACATCCAAAGAGAACCTATCTTTTGTTCGTGTAGATGCTGATCATGTGGACAACCTCATCAAAAAAGAGGATACGGCCATTTCCAAATTGTCCGAAGAGGAAAAAGAGAAGTTGAAGACCGAGATCGAAGAAGTAACCAAGGACAAAGGATACACCATTCAGATGGAGGCCATGGAGAGCAGTGCTTCGCCGTTTATCATTACAGAGCCTGAATTTATGCGCCGCATGAAGGAAATGCAACAAACCGGTGGTGGTGGCATGTTCGGTATGGGCAATATGCCAGATATGTATAACCTCATCGTTAACACAAACCACGAATTGGTAAGCGAAATCTTGAACACCAAGACCGCGAAGAAAAGGCAAAGGCTGATCAATCAATCTTTGGATTTGGCACGCCTATCCAAAGGATTATTGAAGGGTGAAGAGCTCACCAACTTTATAGCCCGAAGCTACGATATGATCAAATAAGCATAGTTTTTTCTATGATCAACACGCAAAACTGCTCATTTAGAGCGGTTTTTGCATTTTATGACTATCTTGGGTTATACAAACCAATCAAAACGTGGCCAATAACGATTACAATAGCCCAACCTTTAAGAAGCTTCTGGACTCCCTTCAGCAACAAAGCTGGGAATTGGAACTTATTATTTCCGGTTTTGCCATTTTTGGACTCTTTACGGCATACGATCCACTTCGTATAGAAATGGTGAATGCCCAAAACGAAGATCAGGTCTATCGTTTCGTCGTTTATTTTATATTGAACATTGCCTGCTCCATTCTTCTGTTCAATCTATTGCTCCATGTCATACTAAGGGGATTATGGATAGGTGCCTTGGGGCTTAGGTACGTTTCCGGTGATATTGAATTTGAAAAACTTCGCTATTCCGAACGCTTCACTAAATATTTAAAAAAACGCATTGTTTCCTTTGATCGCTACATTGCCAACTTGGAGAATTATTGCAGTGTATTGTTCGCCATTTCCTTTTTATTGATATTCTACGTGCTTGCCATGACCATGATCATTCTATCTATTGTGTTCGTGGCCAACTATATTATTGAGGGAGATATATTTCCGGAACAATTCGGGGAAATATTCGGGGCTATCCTTATTGTGTTCATCATTTTTGGGATGTTCCTCACGTTTATCGATTTTATTACCCAGGGTTGGTTGAAAAAAAAGAAATGGATATCCCGATTATACTTTCCCGTATATTGGATTTTCAGTTTTATAACCCTGTCGTTCCTGTACCGTCCTTTGGTCTATAATTTTTTGGACAACCGTTTCGGGAAACGACTGATTTTGCTACTGGCTCCGATTTATATCATTATCCTGATGATTACCAGTCTGGAATACAGAAATTCCAATTATTTGGAGCAAGACCTTAATTCCTCTAGAACCTATGCTAACCGTGAAAACTATTTGGATATGATGACGGAAGAGGGGGACTTCCCTGGAAGTATGGTGATTCCATCAAAAGTCATAACCCAGCCTTACTTGAGTGTTTTCATTCCTTTTTCGGAAAGTTTGGAGAATCGCGTTTTTGCCTACAACGATTCGTTAACCCCGGAAGACGACCGTCGTGGACTCTCGAGCAGTATCCAAATAAACTCTAGTTGGAGCAATAAGATTACAAGTTTACGCCAAAAAGACAGTATCCGTAACATATACTTGAAAACGTTTAACGAAATGTACTCCTTTCGAATAGATACACTGGATGTGGACGAAGATTTTATCCTGACCACAGGAATGAAAAATATCTTTGGATTTGAGACTTTTCTTAAAATATCCAATCTTGATGAGGGCAAACATATTTTAAGACTCAGGCGCAAAAGAAAGGAAAAAGATGCCGTGGTTACCTATACAGATGTTATCTTACCATTTTGGTATTTTAAAGAATAAAAGAAACTATGGCTCCATGGCACCTTTATGTAATGGCAGGAATGTACATCCTTGCAGGAATCATGCACTTTATAAAACCTAAAGTATACATGCGGATAATGCCCTTGTACCTACCTAAGCACAGACTTTTGGTCTATATAAGTGGTATGGCAGAAATTTTATTGGGGATAGGCGTTTGTTTCGATGCAACCCGAAAACTAAGCACTTTTGGCATTATTTTGATGTTGGGTGTTTTTTTATCAGTACATTTTTATATGCTTTCGGGTGAGAAAGCATCGGCTGGCATTCCCAAATGGATATTGATTCTTCGAATTCCCTTGCAATTCTTCTTAATGTATTGGGCGTATTATTACGCATATCTTTAGAAAGTCCTACTGCCCAGCTGTTTTTTCAATAAAGGCACCTGCACAAAAAACATAAGACCTAAAAAGAGGAAGCCATAAACCATTACTTTAGAAGAAGTATACCCTTTCATCCAGCCCCAATCAGCATGGAACCAAGCCCCCATGTTCAAGTTTTTAAACCACCCTTGACCATTATCGAGTCCTACTTGAGATCCAATTACAATAAGTAAGGCGACAAAGGCAATAAAAGCAATTGACAATACCTTGCCGGATACGATGGGCTTGTATTGAAAAACCTCCTTCGAAGTCTCAGCTTCCAGTTTTTGCAACACATTTTTGGTAAAATCAACAGAAGGTGATTCCAATGGGGCATCTTCCATGAGTTTATCTACAAAAGCTTCCAGTTTTTTATCCTCTAATTCATCCATTGCTTTGCAATATTTCTTTGTTCACATTCTTTTCCATAATACCGGCCAAACGCTTTCTGGCCCTGAACAACCTTACCTTCAACGTATTTACGGGAAGGTTGGTCACTTTCTCCATTTCTTGCAGGTTCTTTTCCTCAAGATAAAATAAAGTAAGGACTCCTGCATCTTCCTCCGATAGTTGCGACAAACATTGACCAATTAATTCGCTCCTTTCGATTTCCATCATTTTTTGAAGTGCCGTGTCCAAATCCGCATAGGCAATTTGATCAATATGTTCCAAATCGGTATGGATTCTTTTCTTTTTTATTTTTTTTATCCTGTCCAAACATGTGTTATAGGTAATTCTATACATCCAAGTGGACAACTTGGAATCGCCTTTAAAGCTCGGCAAGGATTTATATACTTTAATAAAAACGTCTTGCGACACCTCTTCAGCCTCTTCCCTATTGCCCAACATTCGAATGGAAAGCGTAAAGACCAAATCCTTATAGCTATCCACCAAATCGGAGAACGCACGGGTATTGCCCTTGCCTATTTCCGAAATGAGTTGTTTTTCCTTGTTGGTCAGCATTGTTCATTGGACGATAAAAGTGCTTTCTAGGTTACACAAAAAATAATTTTTATTAAAAATGTAACCTAATTCAAAAAATGGTCGTCATAGCTTATGAACAAATAAATTACGAATAATCATTAAAACGAACAGTTATGGGATCAGAAGTAATTATCATGCCTATTATTATGGGGGTCATTTTTGCCATTGCCTACCTCTATTTTTCAACAAGGAACAAGGAACGCCTGGCATTGATTGAAAAAGGTGCGGACGCCAGTATTTTTGTCAAGGGCAAAAGGGACAAGGCAGCTCCGGTCTGGAAAATTATTATCCTAAACCTAGCCTTATTGCTCATGGGTATTGGAGCAGCCATATTTGTAGCCTCCATTTTACACTACAGCTTAGGGGTGGATGAGGAAGTTGCCTATCCAGGCACCATCTTTTTACTGGCAGGTGTCGGACTCATGGTTGGATTTAACATGACCAAAAAGTTGGATGACGAGGATTAATTTTTTCAACATCCATTAAAAAAGAACAACCACTGCCTCCAGCGGTGGTTTTTTTATACCTTGCCTTTATGAAAGTTATCTCCACAAACCTCGGTGAGCCCACAAAAATTGTATGGAACGGTAAAGAAACCATGACCGGCATCTACAAATACCCTGTTGATGAACCCCTTTTTCTGGATGTAGAAGATGTGCAGGGCGATACCGTTGTAGATCGAAGATACCACGGTGGCACGTACAAAGCTTGTTATTTGTTTGCTGCAGAAAACTACTCGTATTGGAAAGAAAAATACCCTCTTTTGGATTGGAACTGGGGCATGTTCGGTGAAAACCTGACCATGGAAGGATTAGACGAATCACAGCTTAGAATCGGAAGTATCTATAAACTCGGCAACGCTTTGGTACAAATCACCCAACCAAGAGAGCCATGCTACAAGCTGGGCATCCGGTTTGGCAACCAAAATATCCTAAAAGAATTTGTAGACCATGGGTTCCCAGGAACCTACATCCGTGTTTTGGAGCCAGGGAAAGTTGTGATGGGTGATTCCATGGAGTTGGTTGAGGAATCTAAGAATACTTTGACCGTGCAGCAATTCTATAAGTTACTTTTTTCAAAAACCAAAGATCATGAATTGCTACAAATGGCCATCAACAGTGATGCACTACCACTGAAAAAAAGGGAAAAACTTAAAAAGTGGACATAAAAAAAGGGGGCCTCCCGGCCCCCAATGCACATAAAAATTAACTAAACAAACTATCTTACTTCCATAGTTTCTTTGTAGGTGCCAAATTTGTCAACTACAACTATGGTATACTCGTCTTCGAATGCTTTCTCGAAGTTGAATGCTTTTTCTACTACTACGTCTCCATCGATAGCTTCGTCAAAAACCAATCTGTTCTTGCTATCATAAACTTTAAGAAGAACTTTACCCTGAGAGATGTTCAAAAGGTTCATCATTACTTTTTGACCTTTCTTTACGAATACTGGATCAAGGTTCACTTTTACCAAATTCTTTTCAACCTCGTATTTGGCTACTGTTTTTTTACCAAAATCGGTTGCTTCTGTGTTGGCCATTCCAATGGTACTTATTAAAAGGGCCGCTGCTACTGTTAGATTTTTTACTACTTTCATAACACTTCGTTTTTTTAAGATTACAGTACAAATGTATGCCGCAATGGTTTACAGGAATACCACCATCTTTTCCACTTTCTATGCTATATTAACAGGGTAGTTGTTTTAACATAGTATTAATGATAAAATAGCATAACTTTATGGTAACATTGTAGATATTTGTAGTTTATACACATTTGTAACTTTGCCATTAAGAAGAAAAATTGCACTAAATGATTCAAAAACCAGCATTTGAAGCAATAGCCCCAAGTTTTGGTCACTCATTTACTTTCCAGAAGTTCAATGAAAACAATGAGAACAAGAACAATGGTTGGCATTACCACCCAGAATTGGAGTTGGTATATGTGAATGGGGGTTCTGGAAAAAGACAGATAGGCAGCCATGTTTCTTATTATAGGAATGGTGACCTTATATTAATAGGTTCCAATTTGCCACATTGTGGTTTCACCGATAAGCTTACCGGGAACAAAAGTGAAACCTTGGTACAGATGAAAGCTGACTTTCTGGGAAGTGATTTCTTCAACATTCCAGAAATGAAAAATATTCAAAAACTTTTCGAGGTTGCCAAGGGTGGTATCGCTTTTTCTGGAAAGACCAAAATAAAGGTTGGGGAAAAAATGGAGATTTTGGAATACCAAACAGATTTTCAACGACTGCTCTCTATCCTTAATATATTGAACATATTGGCCACCTCAACAGAAATGAACGTGTTGAACGCCGAAGGCTTCTCCATTGAAACGGAGGTTAAGGACAACGACCGGATCAATATTGTCTTTAATCATGTGAAAACACACTTTAAGGAAGATATAAGTTTGGAGCAAATTGCAGATATGGTGAGTATGACGGTGCCCTCCTTCTGTAGATATTTTAAAAAAATCACGAATAAAACATTTACGCAGTTTGTAAATGAGTATAGATTGGTACATGCTTCCAAACTATTGGCAGAACAGCCCATGAGCATTACCCAAGTGTGTTACGATAGTGGTTTCAACAACTTTTCACACTTTAACAAGTCGTTCAAGGCATTTACAGGTCAAAATCCCTCCGAATATAGAAATCAATTAAAAACAGTTCTTCAATCCTAAGCAATTTTAGCTGAATACATCATTTAAAACCTTGGCCAATCGCAAACCTCCCTTTTGCAATTGTTCAAAAAGTAAATTGTTGTAATCATAGGAGTAACGGTATCCCAGTTTTTCCCCAACTTCAACCGATTCGTAGAGCTCTGCACAAATTTCGTGGGATTCATCTACCCAATCATATATGGTCCCAGCTTGAATTTCTTTTCTCTTTTTCCGACTTACACCTTCCAATTCGGAAGCAAGCTCGGTGTACGTCATCCCATAAGAATCTATCAAATTCTTGTCCCATACTTTATGGAGGTTGCTGCCTTCTCCAAACCATTGCACCTGAATATCATTTCCCCCTTTATCTTCTGCCCTACTGGCGTGCATCGGCTGATGAAGGTCGCCAATAAGGTGAATCAGCATTTTTAAATGAAAAACACGGTCTTCTCTGGTATTGTTCTCATCCTTTACCTTGGCCACACACTCCTCAATGGCCATAACAATATCTCCATACTCGCTTTTTTGAGAATCCTTATAACTCATTCCCAATGGATAGTTGACATAGTGCCATGCCGAGTATTTGGAATAGGTGCGGTCAGCTTTAATATCATCCGCAAACGTGGAAACAAAGGCAAGGCTATGACCATCCAACAAATCGTTCAGTGCTCTTTTTGCCTTTCCCGTTAAATAATTTTGTGCAATTTGCCCTGTAACCCTGTGGCCCGTTTTGGACCATGTAGTATTACCTAAAACCACAACCGGAAACAAAAGCAGAAACAATAACATTTTTCTCATGGTGGAAATATTTTAAAAATTAGGGAACCTGTGCAATCAACACAGCTAATTTTCGGAATGTTTTACCAAAGACCAATCTATTTTAAAATTTTGGGATTTTTTTAACTATGTATCTCTTAAATTTGACGAACCGACTAAACTATTCCGATGTTAAAGAAATGTTTTGTACTTGTTACAATACTTCTCCCTGTTCTTCTATTTTCACAGTCCGATTCCAAGACCTTTATGGTCAAGTTTATTGAAGATATTATTAAAGTAGATGGCATATTGGATGAAAGTGCTTGGGAAACATCGGAAAGTGCCCATGATTTTCAGCAATATTTTCCTTCGGACACCACTTTGGCAGCTCAGCAGACCGATATTCGAATGATGTATTCCAATACCACCTTGTACATTGGGATTACCTTGTACACCGAAGGAGATGATTACGTGATCCCATCCCTACAGCGAGATTACCGGGCTGGGGGCAACGATAATATAAGTTTAATATTCGACACCTTCAATGACGGCACCAATGCCTTCCTTTTTGGCATGAACCCTTATGGCGTGCGCCGGGAAGCATTAATTTCCAATGGTGGGTCCGATCGAAACAATTTCACCACCTCTTGGGATGTAAAATGGAAGGGCGAAACCAAAATATACGATGGTTATTATGTCTGTGAGATTGCCATTCCCTTAACTTCCTTCAAGTTTAAACAAGGAGAGACCAAATGGCGATTCAATAGCTATCGATTCGATATGCAGACCAATGAGACCAGTACTTGGATGAAAATACCACAAAACCAACTTGTTTTCAATTTGGCCTTTATGGGAGATATGGTATTTGAAAGACCCCTGGGGAAATCCAGAACCCCTATGGCCCTTATACCCTATGTAAACGGTATTGTTTCCAAAGATTACGAAAACAACGAGAGCTCGAACAAAATTGGTTTCGGTGGAGATGCCAAAGTTTCGATAGGAAACGGAATGAACTTGGACGTGACCCTGAATCCAGATTTCTCCAATGTGGAAGTGGACAATTTTGTGACCAACCTCACCCGTTTTGAAGTTTCACTCCCTGAAAGAAGGCAATTCTTTATCGACAACAGCGACCTGTTCGGTTCATTTGGAAATGGAAGGGATGCCAATCCCTTTTTCTCCAGAAGGATAGGAATTGCAGAAGACAAGGACGGGGAAACCATAGAAAATGGGATCATAGGAGGTGTTAGGCTCAGTGGAAAGTTAAACAAGGATTGGCGACTTGGGCTATTGAACATTCAAACGGAGGAAGATAAACTGAATGAGATTCCAAGTAATAACAATACGGTTTTGGCGCTTCAGAAAAAAATGTTCTCGAGGTCAAACCTTAGTTTCATTTTTGTGAATCGACAAACTTTTGACGACTACGATTTTGTGGATGAAACCGACAGGTACAACCGCGTTGTTGGATTGGATTATAACCTGGCATCCCCGAACAATACGTGGACAGGTAAATTTTACTACCACAAAGCATTTGCACACGACATAGGAGACCGAAATGATTCTGGCGGGATGGATCTTCGGTACAATTCAAGATATTTCAACTTTGGAGTACGTGGTAATTACGTGGGTGATGATTTTCGTTCGGACCTTGGTTTTATCCGAAGGGAAGATATTATAGCTGCCAGACCTTTTATGGAACTCAACTTTTGGCCCAAAAAAGGAAAATTGAACACCCATGGTTTTCGAATCAGCCCCAACTTTATATGGAGACCTACCTTGGACTACCAAAACACCGATTACACTATTTTTTCACAATGGGAGGCACAGTTCAAAACACAAGAGCGTGTTGGTTTTCGTATGTTCAACCGCTATACATATTTAACAGACCCTTTTGATCCCACTGGAACAGATGGTGGAGTTGAGCTACCAGGAAATGCAGGATACCATTACACAAGTTTCGAAATGTCCTTTCAGAGCGATAGAAGAAGAGTCTTCTCCTACTCCGTACAACCAGGGTACGGCGAGTTCTACAATGGTAAACGCTACGTTTTTGAAGGAGATATGAGCCTAAGGCTACAACCTAAGGTTTTTCTCTCCATGGGAGTTATATATAATAGTATAAAATTGCCCGAACCTTACGAGAGCGAAGATATTTTGTTGTTTAGTCCTCGAATCAATATTACTTTCAACAAGTCCATATTTTGGTCTACATTGATTCAATATGGAAACCAATTGGATAATTTAGGGTTCAATTCTCGATTACAATGGCGATTTGCGCCTCTCTCCGACTTGTTTTTGGTATACAACGACAATTACTTTGTAAATTCCTTTATGCCCAGAAGCCGCTCCATCAACTTAAAGTTGACATACTGGCTCAACATTTAATTGGAGTTAAAGGATTATTTATATGTACCAACCCTATTGTTTATGAAAAAACTATTTGTCCTTTTCACTTTATTTTCAGCTTTGCTTTTAAACGCCTGTACCTATGAATGTGATTGTGAAGTTGATGATGATGGGAAGATTGAATGCCCATGCTAATTATAGTGACATGGTAGGGTAAAATTGAATATCACCTCCCACTACCTATTCGATTTTCCTATATTTGGGTTTCTAGCTTTAAAAATATATGGACCAACTACCGTTTACCCAAGATACCGTTATCTTCGGGCTACTTTGTCTCTGTTTAGGCTTTGTTTTTTATACTTCATCCATTAAAACCGGGTTTTGGGGAAAATTTTACCGTGTTGTTCCCACGGTGCTTATGTGCTACCTTCTGCCCGCTATTTTGGCAAGTGTGGGAATCATTGACGAATCGTCTTCCAATACCTATTATGTGGCCAGTAGGTACTTATTGCCTGCCGCATTAATTTTAATGACCTTGAGCATTGACCTAAAAGCCATCCTGAACCTCGGCTCAAAAGCTTTGGTGATGTTTTTAACAGGAACAGTGGGGATTATAATCGGAGGGCCCATTGCTATTTTGATCGTATCCATATTCTCGCCCGAAACCGTAGGCGGTGTTGGTCCAGATGCCGTTTGGAGAGGTTTGGCCACCATTGCTGGAAGTTGGATAGGTGGAGGTGCCAATCAAGCGGCCATGTTGGAGGTTTTCAAATATAATCAGGAAAGCTATGGCGGTATGGTACTTATAGATATTGTGGTCGCCAACCTTTGGTTGGCCATAATCCTGTTAGGTGTTGGTAAAACCGAAAAAATAGACCGTTGGCTCAAAGCGGACACCTCATCCATTGAAGAGCTAAAGGTAAAAGTATCCACCTATACCGAAAAAATCGCCAGGGTCACAACCCTAAAGGATTTTATGATGTTGCTGTTCTTTGCTTTTGTAGGAGTGGGCATTGCCCATTTGGCGGGACATCATTTTTCTGGCTTTTTACAAGATAATTTTGAGGTTATCCGTAATCCACAAAAAATATTGTCCTCCCTTGGGTCGCAATTTCTTTGGATGGTGGTTTTCGCCACGGCTATCGGAATAGGTCTTTCCTTTACAAAAGCCAAGAATTATGAAGGTGCGGGAGCCAGTAAAATCGGCGGTATGTTCATTTATATTTTGGTGGCCACCATCGGAATGAAGATGGATTTGGGCAAAGTATTGGAGAATCCCGGGCTAATAGCCATAGGTTTGATTTGGATAGCCATACATGCAGGATTGCTTATTTTAATGGCAAAATTAATCAAAGCACCCTTCTTTTTCTTGGCAGTGGGTAGCCAGGCCAATGTGGGAGGAGCTGCCTCCGCACCTGTTGTGGCAGCCGAATTTCACTCTTCTCTGACCTCCGTGGGCATACTTTTGGCCGTTTTTGGCTATGTTGTGGGTACTGCTGGCGCATATTTATGTGCTTTGTTGATGGAAGTAGCCTCGAATGTTTAAATATTTTCAGAAGATTATGCATCTTTGCCGAGCTAAAATTTTATGATGAAGCGGATATTGTTTGTATTGCTAGTTGGGATAACCGTATTAACTTCCTGCGAAAAGAATACGGAAAACACCATGAACGTTAGTGGAAATATCAAGGGACTCAAAAAAGGAACCCTTTATTTGCAACAATTTAAAGACTCCACACTTGCCACATTGGACTCGTTGGAGATTAAAGGTGATGGTACCTTTAGTTTTTCAACAGAGGTGAATGAACCCGAAGTTTTCTATCTCTACCTAAAGAAAGAGGACAACAACGACATTAACGATAGAATCACTTTTTTTGGGGAGTCTGGTGATATTGTCATCAACACGGCTTGGAACACTTTTGATACCAATGTGGATATCTCTGGTTCTAAATCGCATGAAAAGCTTTTGGAATTTTATGAGATGGCATCCAAATTCAATATAAAGGAACTTACCTTGGTGCAACAGGCATCAACTCCTGAGCTTCAAGAAGATTCAGTTGCCTTGGACTCCATACAAAGATTGATAAATCAAAATACTATAAGTAGGTATCGCTACGCACTAAATTTTGGTCTTAATAATGGTGATTCTTATGCCACTCCTTATATTATGGTAACTGAGGCCAGAGAAGCAAATCCAAAATATCTGGATTCCATCTATAAGGGATTGACCCCGGAAGTGGCCGCATCTAAATACGGGAAGGAGTTTAAAGCGTTTTTAGACGAAAACAACTAGGCTTCGAGACTGTTGAGGCGCTCAACAAGCTTAACGGCCTTGTCTTCCAACTCTGTTCGAATGGACTTAAAGTGGGCTTTGGTATCCTCAACTTTTTTCTGGTTGATTTTGTCCATGAGGTTGTCGTATACCTCAATAGCTTCGTCAATAATCACAGTTCCCTCTTCAGATTCTTTGTTTCCGGAACCTGCTTCCCAAATGTAGACGGCTTCGATAAT
The DNA here is from genome assembly GCF_947258355.1 of uncultured Allomuricauda sp. Taxonomy (GTDB): domain Bacteria; phylum Bacteroidota; class Bacteroidia; order Flavobacteriales; family Flavobacteriaceae; genus Flagellimonas. Next base: position 5,892 of record NZ_CAMYIC010000039.1, on the reverse strand, counting down.
GTCCCCTAAGACAAAATTGACATCTTTTTTTAAATCACGAATACTTGGCATAACGTGGTGGTTTTGATTAAAGATACCATTAAATCGTAACTTCTAAAAGTTTACTGCCCTGGGTATCAATATCAACATAACTGCTCGACGCAGAAACAAGAACAGTTTCACCTTTTTTAATGGACGCACTACCCCAATCATTATTGATAGTGGCCGAACCACCTACACACATATAAATCGTAAAGGAATCCCTGTTGGTCAAGTCCTGCTTCATTGAGTTTTCCAACTCAATAAAATTGGTTTTAAAGTAAGGACAGTTCACCATAGTATTGACTTCATCCTTTTTTTTAGGATAATCCACTTTAAAATCATCCTTCTTCTCGTAGTCGATGGCATCCACCGCTAAACTGGTATGCAATTCACGTAAGTTTCCATCCTTATCCCTTCGGTTAAAATCGAATACCCTATAGGTAATGTCGGAAGTCTGTTGAATTTCGGCCAAAAGAACACCTGCCCCAATGGCATGTATTTTCCCCGTGTTGATAAAAAACGTATCCCCTTCCCCAACTTCTTCGTAGTTCATTAAATCGGTAAGGGTACCGTCTTCAAGACTTTTTACGTATTCTTCCTTTTCAACATCTTTATTGAAACCCACGATCAATTTGGCCCCAGGGTCGGCGTCCATAATGTACCACATTTCGGTCTTTCCAAAGGAGTTATGGCGTTTTTTTGCCAATTCATCATTGGGGTGCAATTGTATGGATAGATCCTGTTTGGCGTCAATAAATTTGATAAGTATGGGGAAATCGTTGCCGAATCGTTCCACCACACTCTTGCCCAAGAGTTCCTCACCTTGATCATCCATTAAATCTTTAAGGGAAGTTCCAGCCAATTCTCCATTGGCCACTTCAGATATATCGCCTTCCACTCCTGAAAGCTCCCAGCTCTCACCGGTAATATGGCTTTCAATAGGTTTGTTTAAAACTTCGTTCAGCTTGGTACCTCCCCAAAGTCTTTCCTTGAGTATAGGCTTGAATTTTAATGGGTATAGGTTCATTTTATCCGGTGTAGGTTACAAAATTACGAGGGGTTTCATAGAGTACCACCTCCAACTCTTTGTTCGAATCAATGTGGGGTCTTAACTTGTTCCAGATGACCACCGCTATGTTCTCGGCGGTAGGGTTCAAATTTTTAAATTCTGGAACATCAAGGTTTAGGTTTTTATGATCAAGGGCTTCCTCAACGTGTTCCTTTATCAAATCCTTTAGGACTTTTAAATCCATCACAAAACCCGTTTCAGGGTCTATTTCACCTGTTACACTGACAATAAGGTCGTAATTGTGCCCATGAAATTTCGGGTTATTGCATTTACCAAAAACGGCGTTGTTCTTTTCCTCGTCCCAGTCTGGCCTGTACAACCGATGTGCGGCATTAAAACTGGCTTTTCTGCTTGCTTTTACCTTCATTTTGTAGGTGCGTTTTCCATAAGGTGATCGTAGAAACGTTCAAAAATAATTTTGAACCATGCGGTGTACTGATCTGGATTTTCTTCGATGTCCCTTTTTATATCTTCCGGGAACATCCACTTCCAATCGGCGACCTCATCTGGGTTGATATTGGGCTCTTCTTCAAAATAGCCCACCATAACATGGTCGAATTCGTGCTCTGTAAGACCATTGTCAAAAGGTGCTTTGTATATAAAATTGAAGAGTTCCCTGAGTTCGGTGGTAAAGCCCATTTCTTCCATGAGCCTCCTTTTTCCTGCATCGATATTGCTTTCGCCATCTCGTTGATGGCTGCAGCAGGTATTGGTCCACAACAATGGTGAATGGTATTTGTCCTTGGCCCTTTGCTGAAGCATGGTTTCTCCCTTGGCATTCATTACAAAAACCGAAAATGCCCGGTGTAGCAGGGCTTTTTCATGAGCTTCCATTTTTGGCATTAAACCTATGGGCTCGTCCTTTTCATTTACAAGTATCACTTTTTCCTCTCTCATGAGGTAAAAATATGACCTTTACGACAAAATACGGGTTATAGGTATGTAAATTCTTCCTAAAAGAAGCGCGGGGATTTCAAGTTCCCAATATTTCTAATGAAGTCATATCTCAGAATAATTTCAAAAGAACCATCGTTAAAAGTAGCTGCTCCAAGTTCTGTGATCTCACGATCATATGCCAAACCGATCATCAACTGATCGGATAGCATAAAGCCCATAAGACCACTAAAGGCAGCATCCCAACGGTAAGCGACCCCAGCAATGAATTTTTCGTTGAACATAAAGTTCGCAGAAAGATCCACCTGCAATGGTGCTCCTTGTACCGCTTTGGTCAACAATGTAGGTTTAAATTTTAAAACCGGATTCAAGTCCCAGACATAGCCTGTAATAAGGTAAAGGTTCATTTGCTCCTTGGCCGTTGATACGGAAGAGGTATCAAAGTGTGTGGTTTCCAATATTCTTGGAGCTGAGATACCTGCATAAAATTTATCGGTATGGAAGTACACGCCTGCCCCTATGTTAGGCGAAAATTTATTCTGTATATCCTGTTGCGATTGCAATTGCGGATCTATCTCAAACTCATCCAACTCGGAATAGCGAATATCCAACATATGGGCACTTGCTTTCAATCCAAAACTCAATCTTCCTTCCCAACCTGTTTGAATGGTATAGGAGAAATCCACATCAAAATAGGTTTCTGATGTAGGTCCAATTTTGTCGTTAACAATGGATAGACCCAAACCTACTCCACGATAACCCACAGGTGTGTGAACATTTAATGTTTGTGTCTCTGGTGCCCCATCCAAGCCCAACCATTGATTGCGGTACAAGGCAGCAATACTCAAATGCCCTCTTGACCCTGCATAGGCTGGGTTAACACTTACTGTATTGTACATATATTGGGTATACTGAGCATCTTGCTGAGCTTGCATATCCATAACAACCAAAAGCAGTAGAGCTAGAAGCCATTGCATTTTTGCTTTAAAAATTTTGTTCACCACAGTAAGCATTGTTTATCTGTTAATGTATATGTAGCCTGTAAGCTGTTTCATATTACCTCCTTGGTCTTGGTAATCAATTACATAAAAATAAGTTCCCACAGGAAGTTTATTGTCTTGATCTACGGTAACCCTTCCTTGGGAAGTACCATCAAAAACATTTCCATTGGTGTTGTACGCCCTTGTCTGATATACCATTACTCCCCACCTATTGTAAATTCTTACGGTGTTGCTAGGGTAGTTTTCAAGTCCTCGGATTTCCAAGGTATCGTGCACTCCATCACCATTTGGCGTAATCACATTGATTACATCCACTTCCTCTTCATCGGTGTTTAATTCACCTAGGTCTGGATCAAGATAATTAGGTATACCGTCTTCGTTGGAATCGTCGTTGGCATAGTTTCCATCTCCATTTATATCCTCGTCCATGGTTTCGATACCGTCGTCGTCGTCGTCGGAATCCCTGAAATCTGGAATACCATCGTTATCGTTATCCGGCAATGCAATACTCGGGTCATCCATTTCATCATTGACATCTATATCAATAACAGTTTCCCCTTCGTATCCATCATCCAAACCATCGTTGTCTTTATCCGAACCTATTAGTTCAACATCTGCAATTCCGTCATGATTCTGATCGTGCCCTTCAATGGCATCAGGAACATTATCATTATCACTATCATCGTCCACATAATCTGGGAGTCCATCATTATCGGAATCAATTGGAATTAAACCTATATTTCCATCTGCCTCGTAGGCATCATCCAATCCATTACCATTTGTATCGGACATACTTGTTGAAATGTAACCTAAAGCAAGTTGTGCTTCCACATTATCTGGAATACCGTCGTTATCACTGTCAATATCCAAGTAATCAGGAATTCCATCACCATCAGTATCGGTTGGATTAGTTGTTGGGTCATCATCGTTGTCATCATTCAAATCTTCAAAACTGTCAACGATACCATCATTGTCACTGTCCTGGTCGATTCCGGAAGGACTAACGATCACTGTAATGGTTGCCGTACTACAATTGCCATTGGAATCACACACTGTATAATCGAAAGAATCGGTGCCTGTAAACCCTGGGTTGGGTATATATGTTATATCGTCATCGGACGGATTGTTAGCGGTTCCATTGTCATTTAACACCACGGTTCCGTTTGATGGGTCCGTAGCAGTGATTGAACCTGTAGTAGGAATATCGTTATCGTTTGCTCGCCAGGATACAACAGCATCTACACCAACATCCGTTGATACTGAATCGTCGTTGGCATCTACAATTGGAAGAACATCCACAGTGACTGTAGCCGTACTACAATCTCCTGAAGAGTTACAAACGGTATAGTCAAAGCTATCGTTTCCGTTATAATCTGGATTTGGAGTATATGTCACCACATCATCCGTTGGATCATTAGCTGTTCCATTATCATCAATACTGATTGTTCCATTGGATGGATTTGTAGTCGTCAGCACCCCTGTTGTGGGCAAATCGGTATCATTATCAAAGATGAGTGCATTAACAGATTCATCTTCGTTGACCACGACCATATCATCCGATAAATTCGCTGCTTGGCTCATGCACACCACTGTAAAACGCGGTAATTCCATGCTATTGCCAACTTTTGTAACAGTAGCCACATACCGCATTACAGTTTGGGTGCTTGTTACGGTCGGTCTGGTTTGATCACCGCTCAAAGCTGGAGTCCAGCTTACCGTGGCCCCTGAGGGAACACTTGCCGAAATATCCAAAACCACTTCATTATCCGGAGCCTCACAATTTGTCAAAATAAAATACCCTGTGGCATTGGAACCACAAAGTGTACCATCGTAGGTAGCAAAGTAAACTCCCGGCTGGGTGGCCTCATAAAATGAGTTTGTTCCCAAAACAGTGGAAGTGTCCGATGCTTCATACCATTGATAGTTGCTCTCATCTCCAGTATCGGGTGCCTGCAATAAGAATTGTGCATTTGCAAGATTCATTCCTATAAAGGAAATGAACAGTCCAATGAGTAAAGACTTATATGAGGTTTTTGATTTCAAAATCGCTTGGTCTTTATTCATTACTATTTTACCACAAATACCACATTGATCAATGCATTATAATCAGCTGGCTGACCAATAATATCATAAGTCAAAACACCATTGGCATCAATACTCATATTATCGAACACTGTTGGGTCTGCGTAGGTTACATAATAATAAAGCTCGGTTGCACTATAGGTGGGGACTGCTGCTGGTGCACCTGCACTCGCTACAGTTGGTGTTCCATACTGTGCTACATATTGAGCATATAAATCCACTGTTCTTCCCGTTCCATTTGAGGATGCATCGATGGCAATGGAAGGCGGATAGAATATTCTAGCGGCTTTTGATGTTATTGGAGCTATATCTTGAATTACATCCTCTACCGTAGCTTCTGTTGCGCCATCTCCATCAACATCAATAGGTGAATCTGAATCCACTTCTGATGCAACTTGATCATCCGTATTGATATCCCCTAATGGAACTTGTAAAGTGCCATTACTATCTTCAATCTCCAAATTGGAACCATTGACTTCAAAGCGTGTGTTTATTTCGTTGGTGTCGGAGAGATCCCCGTCAGCAGCAATATGGTCCGCAATATCCGTTGCATTGGTAGCAATGTCAGTAGTATTCGTGGCTATATCAGCTGCGTTCGTAGCGATATCGGAAGTATTGGTGGTGATGTTCGTTGCATTGGTTGCAATATCGGTCGTGTTTGTTGCTATATCTGAAGCATTGGTAGCAATGTCCGTTGTGTTCGTCGCAATGTCCGAAGCATTCGCGGCAACCCCCGCACTGTCGTCAAGATCGCTCAAATCAACGGTCACGTCGGTCGCACCCTCGCTGATGGTCAAAACGTTGCTCGGTGCATCAAGGGTGGCC
>NZ_CAMYIC010000038.1 GCF_947258355.1 uncultured Allomuricauda sp. | reverse complement strand
TCCTAGCCAAGATCAGAAAACCCGTTACAGGCCTCAATGCAGCATTTGTCAATGTAGGTTATGAAAAAGATGCGTTCCTGCACTACCACGACCTGGGCCCGCAACTGTCTTCCATGTTGAAATTCATTAAACAAGCTAGAACAGGGAAACTAAAAGATTATTCCCTGAAAAATTTTCCGTTTGAAAAAGATATTGACAAGAATGGCAGTATCAACGATGTGTTGAAAGCCAATCAGTCACTACTGGTACAAATAGTAAAAGAACCCATATCAACAAAGGGACCAAGAATAAGCTCCGAGCTTTCCATAGCCGGGCGATTTTTGGTCATGGTACCTTTTTCCGATAGAGTCTCGGTATCCCAAAAAATAGCGAGCAAAGAAGAGAAGGACAGACTTATCAGACTTGTAAAAAGTATTAAGCCCAAAGGATTTGGAGTCATCATACGTACCGTAGCAGAAGGCAAGAAGGTTGCAGAACTGGATAAAGATCTTCAGAATTTGTTTTCCAAATGGACAAAAATGTGCAAAAAACTGCACAAAGCGCCCCATCCATCCAAAGTACTGGTGGAATTGAACAGGGCATCATCCATCCTTAGGGATGTATTCAACGATTCCTTTACCGGAATACATGTTGATGAAGAAACACTCTACAACCAAATCAAGGATTACTTGCATGAGATCGCTCCGCAAAAAGAATCCATTGTAAAGTTGTACACCGGTTCGGCCCCGATTTTTGAAAAATTCGGGATAGAGCGTCAAATCAAGACCTCCTTTGGCCGAACAGCATCCATGAGCCGCGGGGCTTATCTTGTTATTGAGCATACCGAAGCACTGCACGTAATTGATGTGAACAGCGGTAACCGCTCCAACAAGGCCAAAAACCAAGAGGATACAGCACTTGAGGTGAACCTATTGGCCGCAACCGAAATTGCAAGGCAATTACGTTTGCGCGATATGGGAGGAATCATTGTAGTAGACTTTATTGATATGACCAAAGGTGACCACAGACGAAAGTTGTACGATCATCTTAGGGACGAAATGAAGGACGACAGGGCCAAACACAAAATTTTGCCCCCCAGTAAATTTGGACTTGTCCAAATTACTAGGCAAAGGGTTCGTCCGGAAATGAATATCAAAACCAGCGAAGAAAACCCGAATGTATCGGGCGCCGAAGTGGAAGCTCCCATCGTCTTGATTGATAAAATTCAAGTAGATTTAGAGCGAATCCTAAAACAAAAGGGCAAAAACAACGGAATTGTTTTGAACATCCATCCGTTTATTGCAGCTTACCTTACCAAAGGATTCCCTTCTATCCGTTCCAAATGGTTTAAGACCTACAAGAAGTGGATTAAAATTCAGCCAAGGGATGCCTATAAGTACCTTGAATATCATTTTAAGGACAAAGACGGCAAAACAATAAGGCCATAATACAAAGCGACTCCAGAAATGGGGTCGCTTTTTTTATTTGTACCAATTTGGTGCAAAACTGTATTTTTGAATCCCTAGCACAAAAAAATGAAAGCAACCATTCTCTTCCTATCCTGCATGTTCATCTTGGCGTGTTCCTCCCATTCAGATGAACCCATTTCAAATCTATTGGATGAGTCCCCGAATATAAAAGGAACAAAAGACTATTCTAATTCGCCTTATGTAACTGCCGGAAATAGAGTGTATATGGTTGGTGATCAAGATGGCACTTTTCCGCCATTGGGTTGGCATATAAAGGGTGAAATGGGCGGAATCTGGAACCACCCCATAAAACTTATGGACGGTTTCGAAGTGGAATTAAGCTTGGACGAAAACACGTTTTCGTTGAATAATGCTTCTGAGTTTATCAACTATCCATTCGCCAACAAACACATTTTTGAGCTAAAAGAAAAAAATCTCGTAATCGAACGAATACAATTTGTACCCGACCATGTTCAAGGCATTTTGATTCAATTGGTCATCCAAAACAACAATTCGGAAAAAATAGACGGACAATTAAAATTTATTGGCCATAGCAATTTAAGACCTACATGGCTAGGGGAACAATCCGATATGATCGATTCCAAGGATTCAGGGGTATTGAAAGAAAACCACTGGCTCGTTAAGGACAGTCTAAATCCTTGGTATACTATTTTTGGGTCTGACATAACTCCCATTGCTACCGAAGAAATGAAAAACACGGAGCAACCCAACGGCGCTTCGCACTCCCTTGAATATTCTATTAAGATTCCTGCAAAATCCAAGCAAACCTTAAACTTTGCCATAGCCGGCTCATATATTTCCAGTGAAAATGCCAATGAGCAATACCTTACTATTTTAAATGATCATGAAAGCTTGGTGCAAGCTAAGAAATCTCGGTACGAAGCCCTGGCAAATCAGTCCAGGCTCACTATCCCGGACAAACATCTACAGGAAACCTTTGAATGGTTAAAATACAATTGTGACTGGCTCGTACGAACCATTCCCGAGATTGGAACGGGAATTGGCGCTGGCATACCAGATTATCCATGGTATTTTGGCGTGGATAGCGAATATGCGCTTAATGGATATATGGCCATTGGCCAAGAAGAAGTGGTTGAACAGACCATTAAGCTGTTGGACAGTGTTTCAATGGCCGTGAACCAAAACGGTAGGATTCTCCACGAAATGTCCACCAACGGAGTAGTTTTCAATAAAGGAAATATTAATGAAACCCCCCAATTTGCATCATTGATATGGGAAATCTATAAATGGAACGGCAACAAAGAATTTCTGGCAAAGTATTTTCCAACCATAAAAAAAGGATTGAAATGGCTATTGGAAGAAAATGATGACAACCAAAATCTATTCCCAGATGGTTTTGGCATGATGGAAATTCACGGTCTGGACAGTGAAATGATAGATGTGGCCGCTTACACTCAGCGGGCCTTTGCCGATGCTGCGTTAATGGCCGCAGAACTGGGCGAAACCGAATTGGTTAAGCAATATCAAGAAATCTCGGATGAGCTTAAGAAAAAAATAAATACGGATTTTTGGTCAGAGACTTTTGAGTCCTATGCGGATTTTATCGGCACCGATGAACAAGCGCTGCATTTGATAGAAGACGCCTTGGTAAGGGCCGATACCTTAAACAAACCATGGGCCGTTAAAGAATTGAAAGCCACAAAACAACAAATTATAAACAACCCTTCCGACGAACCCAGACCTTTTGTGCTTTACCATAATTGGGTGGTGAATACACCCATGGAAATGGGAATAGCCGATTCCACCAAAGCTATATTGGCATTGAATAACGCAACAAAATTTACAAATCCGTTCGGGGTATTTGTTACAGGAATCGATCGCGATGAGAGCGCTGGTGAGGACGATGGGTCTTTTGCAGGAAGCAAGGTGTTTTCCTATACAGGGGCAGTAATGACATTGCCCACCGGAGTACAAGCAGTCGCCGAGAATAACTATGGTCGCCCCAATCAGGCTTTGGACTATTTAAAAAGAATGTCGCGCACCTTTAGTTATGCACTTCCCGGAAGTATTTATGAGGTTTCCCCAGATTATGGGATGATGACGCAGGCTTGGAACATTTACGCCTTTGCCGTTCCCATCGTAAATCAGTTCTTTGGTATAAAGCCCATGGCACATCAAAAAACCATTGTTATTGAACCACAAATCCCCACCGAATGGGTCGAAGCGTCTTTGGAAAATGTAAAAGTGGGGGACAACGAAATTTCTATATGGCATACCGGGACCAAAGAATCGCCTCAAATTAAGATACAGCATACCAATCTTGATTGGAAAATAAAACTCATTTTGCCCGAGGCTGACTATGTGGTAACGGAGGGCGACCCAGAAGGGGTAACGGAAAATGGAAAAACCGTCCTTACTTTTTCAGATAACCTTATAGTGGTATCCAAAATCCAAAACCAATGAGTTCACGATTCACTGGTCAAAAGTTTTACTCCATCCACGAGGCAACCCAAAAAATGGAACGCTATTGCGCTTACCAAGAGCGATGCCATAAAGAGGTTACCGAAAAATTAAAGGGCATGAACATGATTCCCGAGGCCATAGACCAGATTTTGGGACATTTGATACAAGAGAACTTCTTAAACGAAGAGCGTTTTGCCAAGGCTTTTGCCAGGGGAAAATTCAATATTAAAAAGTGGGGTGCAGTCCGAATAAAAAATGAGCTTAAATTTCGGGATATATCAGCGTACAACATTAAAAGCGCATTGGCAGAAATACAAAATGAGGATTACCTAAAAGCATTTGATGAGCTTGCGAAAAAACGAGTGGCCCAAATAAAGGAGACGAACCCTTTCAAGAAAAAAAAGAAACTAGCGGATTATTTGTTGTACAGGGGCTGGGAAAGCCACCTGGTGTACGAAAAAGCGAATGAGCTTATAAAATAAGCCATTATTTAGAAAGCAAAAGTCTCTGTGTGCGCTCCACAGCCTTTTCATTCTTCCAATCAATCCATTGCTGCCCTTTGAGTTTACGCATCAGGTTATCAAAATGACGCATAACAAATATGTTGTAAACTGCCTTACCAAGGTTTTTGGGCCTTCTGGCAATAGCTCGCAAACTCATGGAAAACCCAGGTGTAATGTATTTCATGTGGTGCCAATACCCTTCGGGTATGTACAGTACATTCCCATGCTCCAAATGTGTAATATGCCCATTGGCATGTTGAAGCGCTGGCCATTTATCTAAATCCGGGGCTGCAAAGTCAATATCTTCCCGCGTAATAAGCGAATGTGGAATCTTATACAAAAATTTGGTCTCGTCCTGCGAAAAAAGAATGCACTGTTTCTTCCCTTCAAAATGAAAGTGGAAAATATTCGCCAAATCAATATCGTAGTGCATAAAAGTGTGCGAATCCTTGCCTCCAAAAAACAGCATGGGAAGACCTTTCATTAAACGTAGGCCAAAATCCGGATAAGTATAGTCTTTTTGAAGTTCAGGAACCTCCTTTAAAATGTTCCAGAGAAAAATGCGATATTTTGTGGGTCCACTTTTTAAAAGGTCTACGTAATCTGCCATTTTCATTTTGGCATGTGGTTCGTTAAAGCCTTCGTCGTGTTTTACTGGGCGGTCATCATATAGCGGCACTTCCTTGTCCCCTGCAATTTCTTTCATGTAATCCAAATTCCATTTGGAATACGCTGGCCAATCCTCAATAAACCGCTCGATCACAACAGGCTTTTGAGGCTTGAAATAGTTTTGGAGAAAATCCTGTTTGGTCAGGGTTTTCTCGCGAGGTATCTGTTCAAGATTCAGCTTCAAAATTTCAAGGAATTTGAAACCGCTAAATTAATAAAACGTTTTGAAATGATTTTGAAAACTACTATTTGGGCATCTATTTGCCTCTCTCAGCTGCAGTCTCATTTCGATTTATTTAAAACTATATCTCAAACCAAATAGCACATTACTTGGCGGCATAGGTATAAAACCTGACTCTATGTAGTCTGCATCGAAAATGTTATTTGCCGTGATGGTAAACTCCGCCTGTTTTACTTTAACCGCCAATGATGCATCCCAAACATTATATGTTTGTCCCGTAGTACGTTCTGCATACTTATAAATTATATTCTGACGTACATTTTTGAACAATTGCGTACTCAAGCGCGTGGTATATTGGTGTTTTAGCGTATTTAAAGAGTAACGGGACAATTCTTCGTTTTGATCCAAAATATTGTCATCCAAAAATGCATAGCCTACGCTTAAGGTTTGCGTAAAGTCTTTGAACCTAAAATTATAAGCAGCATCCAACTCTAAACCTTTGGTGTTTACTTCTGTAATGTTCGTGGCTACAAATAGATCTTCAGAAACATCGTTTCTGATATAATCTATGAGATTGTCTGCGTCTCTATTAAAAACTGCAACGCTGGCATTGAATTCAGGAGTGGTGTACTTTAAGCCCAATTCTTGGGCAAAAGCTTCTTCTGGTTCCAAATTTGCGTTACCACTGGTGACTGGATCGTTATAAAATAAGTCTGTGTAAGTCGGTATACGGTAGGTATAGCCAATATTACCATATACTTTAAAAGTGTTGGTAAGGTCATAACCAATATCCAATCCGGGAAATGCTCTAAGCTTAAAGTCAGAAAAGTAAGTTAGCGCCACACCTGGGGTAATATCCAACTTGTTGTCTGCAAAGCTAAAACGATGTTCTAAAAACACATTGGACATGAACCGGTTTCGGCTACCTAGGTTATTACTTCTTAAATAGATTTGAGAAAGTTCTACCCCAAATCCTGTAATTCCCAATTTAGAGGCATAAGAGGCATTGGTTTCTACCCCGATTTTGTTGGAAATATGCATGTTCCTGTAAAAACTTGGTTCATTTCGCCTCAAGAGAAACAAGTCTTGATTACGTTTCCAATAGATTCTTGGCTGTATTTTTAGCTTGTTTTTCTTAAAGGTGGTAGACAACGCCAACAAGCTGTTTTGGGTTTCTTCATACTCATTGAACGTAGGGTTATTGGTATAAAAATTCTCAGCCCCAAAGTTGCGCTCCAAGAAAGTAGCTGTCATTTCAATAGGCTGTGCATTTTTATTGAAAATACTTTTTAAATAATAATTACCATTATCGTAATCTGAGTTATTTCTATACCCCTCAGATGTCATCCTTCCCACATGTAGTATATGAGTCGAGTTTTCCTTGTCCACACCAGCAGTTACACTGCCATTCAATTGTCCAAAAGAACCTGCTTCCACATTTAAGGAAACAGCATTATCCAAATTCTTCTTGGTAATGATATTAATAGCACCAGCAAATGCATTTTGCCCAAAAACCCGCGCTGCTGGACCTTTTATAATTTCTATTCTTTCTATAACCTCCAATGGCAAAGCTGCATTCATGGTGTGGTGTCCCGTTTGCGCATCGTCCATTTTAACGCCATCTATCAATAATAAGGTTTGGTCAAAACCACCGCCCCTTATATACAAATCTGCTTGGCTCCCACCAGTACCACGTCTTCTTATATCCACACCCGCAACTTGTTGTAACAAATCTGCCACATTTACGGCTGCACTATTTTTAATATCATTGGAAGTGACAATATTAATGGTTCTTGAATTTTCTTTGAAAGGAAGGTTAATTCGGTTTGCGGTCACCACAACCTCGCCTAACGAATCTACCTTTACAATAGCATCGTCCTGTTGCGCTTTTACCTGAAAAGCACCTACCACTAAAATCGCAGAAAATATAATTGATTTCTTCATTATGTAAGCTTGTAAGGTAAGTTTTTAAGTCAATGAATTATATGCTGCAAAAGTCCTAACTTTCCGGACGATTAAACTAGTCCAGTTTTAAAACAATGAATAGTCCGGTTTTTGATTTGTTGGTAAAGCTTATATCTATAGACAAGTCTATTGTTCAGCCTGCATACGTACAGGTAGCACAACAAATCATGAACGCCATACAACGAGGTTATTTGGAAAAAGGCAGTAAGTTACCTGGAACACGGGTTTTAAGTAAGTTACTGAACGTTCATCGCAATACAGCTGTGGCCATCTATGATGAATTGGCCTCTCAAGGCTGGGTAAACATCATACCCAACAAAGGAACTTTTGTGGTAGTTCCAGAAGATTCCAAAGTAAAAATCAAAGCAACCACACAGCATATCAATAAGGTTTACGAGTATCCAAAAATTCCAGGGTTCCGATTCCAACAATCCTTTAATCTAGCATCTACCAAAGAGGAGACCACAGCCAAATATTCCATAAGTGACGGTAAGCCCGATTTAAGGTTACATCCCGTGCACCAATTTTCTAGGTGGTATAGCGCTGCAATGAAACGAAAGCCATTAATCAATAAATGGAATAGAACCAGTGCCTTGATTCCTTCTGTTTTTAGCACGCAACTCTGTAACTATTTAAATGCCACTAGGGGGTTTCATATAAAACCAACCAATTTATTGAATACCCGCAGTACGGAAATGAGCCTGTATATTGTTTCCCAAGTATTGATAAATCCAGACGATTTGGTGTTGGTTGGACAACTAAGTAATTATGTAGCCAACATGATATTTCAACAAGCAGGGGCAAAAATAAAAACAGTACCCGTAGATGATGAGGGATTGGACATTGGTTATATAAAGAAGCATTTTATACATGAGCATATTCGTTGTATCTATGTTTGCTCAAACAGGGACTATCCAACAACCACAACATTAAGTACCAAAAGAAGACTGCAATTATTGGAATTGGCCAAAATCCATGGTTTTGCCATAATTGAGGACGATTTTGACCATGATTTTCAGTTTGAGGGGTCTTCGATGTTGCCCATGGCATGTGCAGATGCCAATGGGAATATCATTTACTTGGGTAAACTGGGACAGTCTTTATTTCCAAGTTTTCATACTGGATTTGTGGTTGCGCCAGAACAGGTGATTACCGAAGCCCATAATTACTTGCAATTGTTAGATACCCAAGGGGACCTGATACAGGAGCAAATGCTTTCTGAACTGATATCCGAAGGTGAAATATACCGGCTCAAGAAAAAAAATATTGTAACCTACAAACAACGTAGGGATGCTTTAGGCACTTTGTTAAAAGAACATTTTGACGATATTCTTGACTGGCAAATACCCTCTGGAGGGCTGGCCATGTGGTTGCAGTTTAAAAGCCCCATATCCTTGGTGAAACTAGCCGAAGAAGCTGAAAAACTGGATTTATTCCTACCAAAAACCATCCTCTATCAAAATAAAAATACCTGCGCCATACGTTTTGGTTATGGAAATTTAAACGAGGAGGAACTTAAAATAGCAATTGAAAAATTAAAACAAGCCTACCTACAGTTGGTAGCTGCTTAAAATAAAAAGAGACCATTTAAAATGGTCTCTTTAATGCAGGTAAACTATTCTTCTTCAGAGGTCTCTTGAGCATCTATTTCTTTTGATGCTCCTTGCTTATCACTCTTGTCTTTTCCTTTTAAGTATTCTGGCAATTCCATACCTGCCATATTGAACATTTCTTGCAAGGGCGGTACGGATTTATACATGCCTGAAATAAAGTTTGCCGTAGAATTCTTGCCGTCTTCACTATTTCCAGAATCCCAAACAGTAACCTTATCTATCTTGATGTTTTTGATGGCCTCTGCTTGTTTTTCAACCAGTTCCGGCAATTTGTCGGCAATCAATAAGAGGACGGCATCCTTTGGGCTATTACCCGCAGCTTGTACAATTTTATCCAAACCGTCTGCTTGTTTGGTCAATACTTCAAAAATACCTTTTGCCTCTGCTTGAGCCTTGAATAGAATTGCATCTGCTTCACCTTTTGCTCTTCTCCTAATCATTTCCGCTTCGGCTTCAGCCTCAATCTCCACTTTTTGCTTGTCAATTTGAGCAGGCACTACAATATCGGCCATTTGAGAGCTACGTTCTCTTTCGGCCCTTGCAGCTTCTGCATCGCGTTCTGCTGAATAAGATTCTTCCAAAGCTTTTGCAGCTTGCACCTTTTCTGAGGCAATTGCCGTACGTTCTGCCTCTGCTTCGCGTTGCCTTCTTAAGGAATCTGAATTGGCTACATCAATTTTAGCAATGTTTTCACCTTCTACCGCTTTTGCGTTCGCCGCAGCCACTTGGGTACGTTCATCTTGTTTGGCATTAGCTTCACCAATTGAACCATCCCTATTCTTTTCGGCCACGGATTTCCTTGCTGCATTTATTGCATGTGCTGCGGCTTCTTTACCCAAAGCTTCAATATAACCAGATTCATCAACGATATCCGTGATATTTACGTTGATCAATTTTAAACCTACCTTTTTCAACTCGGACTCTACACTCTGTGAAATATTGGTCAAAAATTTATCCCTATCAGAATTAATTTCTTCAATATCCATGGAAGCGACTACCAAACGAAGCTGACCAAAAATAATTTCTTTGGCCAAATCTTGCACCTCTGGCAAACCAAGGCCTAACAAACGTTCAGCCGCATTTTGCATAACACCTGGTTCCGTAGAAATACCAATGGTGAATCTAGAAGGCACATTGACCCTTATGTTTTGTTTACTCAGTGCATTTTTTAAATCTACCTCTATGGAAATGGGCGTTAAATCCAAATACTCATAGTCTTGAATTACGGGCCAAACAAAAGCCGCACCACCGTGAATACATTTTGCTGAATTACCAGTACCAACCTTACCGTAAACTACTAGAATCCGATCAGACGGACATCTTTTATACCGTCTTATGAACGATATGATGATGATGAAAATAAAAAGAATGGCAAAGCCAATGGCAAGCAGGGATGCCCCTCCGCCTAATTGTAATGGTAGTGTTATCATTTTATTTGTTTAAAAGATTAACTATTAATATTCCGGTGTCTGTAACGTCTTTAACTTTTACTACATTACCTTGTACTAAATCATGCTCTTCATCTGTTAGGGCTTGTAATTCCCTTAAGGTACCCTGTACATTAACGCTTACTTTACCTATTCTGCTTCTTTTAGCACCAATGGTAAGGTAAACTTCTCCAATTTGGTCAATGGCATTTTTAAGATGTAAAGTGCCACTACTCTGCATTTTACCTAGATAATAAAACAGACTGGCCATGGCCAACATCATTAATAGACCACAAATAACGGATACGACTATGGTTAAACCTGTGGACAAACCATTATCCAAGCATGCGATACCAGACCAACCAAATATGGTAAAGAAACCTACAAGATTTTTGAAAGACAGAAACTGAAACCCTATTCCGGTATCCGCGTCTATATCAGCATCTACGTCACCAGCATCATCCACATCACCGCCTATAAGGGTGGTAAAAACCAAAAACAATAGGAATATGGAGCCAATTATAGCTACAATCCAATAGACCTTCTCAAATAGCGTTAAAGCAGCGAACCAGTTTTCCATATCAATAAAATTTAAAAGTTGGGTAACGGTTAAGATACTACTTTGAATCGATTTTTTGGTTGGTTCAAAGTTATCTTGCAGAAAGTTAAATGGACACTGTATTTCAACCAAAGCCTATAACATTTATCATTACCTTTTGATGCCCTGGGGAAGGGCTTTGTTTACCTCGAAAGGAATGGGATAAACCTCTGTGGGGCATAAGCATCAATACAGCCATTTCGAGACTGAGTGAGCCATACTTTCCATTTATAAGTAGTTACTAATAGAAATTTGTTACAAAATACTTTTTCAGGGGCATAAACTTCCAAAGTAATAGTAGGGGATGCCAAAGATGCTTTTATCCCTTTTCGATAATTTTCAGCTGCTAAAGAATCTATCAAACCATTCAAATTTATCTATATTGCATAGGTGATAATCAATGGCCAAATTGCTCAAAACCGTCGTGCTTAAAAAATTACGTTCTTTAAGATTTGAAGATTTGGACTGGAAAACAGTCCTCTTCATTTTGGTGATGGTCTCAATTTTCATCCGTTTTCCATTCTTTTTTAGGGATTATATAGATCGTGATGAGAGTACTTTTATTCTGATGGGGCAATCTTGGGCCAACGGACATTTGCCCTATACCCAACTTTGGGACCTTAAACCCCCGATAACCTTTCTCTATTTTGCCACTATCATCAAGGTTTTTGGAAAGAGTTTTATTGCTATTCGTCTTTTTGGCTCGCTCATAGTTGCTTTAACGGCTTTGTTCACTTATGGAATCGCCACAAAAATCACTTCCAAAAAAATTGCGTTTTGGGTCGCTATTTTTTGTGTCTTTTTTCAAAGCTTGTTCGGGAGTTTACAAGGGGTAATGTCGGAACATATCTGTACGTTCTTTTTTGTTGCCGCCCTTTTTATTCTGTTTTTAAAAGAAGATCGCAAATGGTTTTTCACCTCCGGTCTCCTTTTGGGACTGTCTGTAATGACCAAACTAAATATGGCCTATCCCGTATTGATTTTAGGCCTATATTTTTTGTGGGAAGGTTTTCGCACAAAACAACTTTCCAAAAAGATAATCAATTTGGTTTTTATGGGTATAGGTTTTATTGTGAGCATCATATTGACCTTTATGCCCTATTACCTTCAAGGAGATATTCAAATTTGTTGGGAATCCATTTTTGAGGCACCTCTGGCTTATTCAGAAGGGAAGTTTCACTCACCTTTAAACACCCTTCCTTTTGTAATAGTGGTTCTAGCATTGTTAACGGCTGGGTTTAGTCTTAAAATAATTGATCTAAAAGACAGAAGAATACAAATTCTTACCATTGTTGTGATAGGTGTCTTGCTGTCCTTTGTTCAGGCAGGAAAAGTTAATGGTCACTACTTAATCCAGTTATACCCCTTTATACTGATTCCCTTGGGCATTGCGGTTGCCAAGTTTCCTCCTATTCAAAAAAAATATAGGGCTGTCATCACCATATTGCTAATCTTGATTCCCATGGAATCTTATCTGGAATATGGCAATATCATATCCAACAAGCTAAAAAAAGGTTCTTTATACAACGGGGAGGGTATTGAAGTGCCAAGATATATTGAGGAACATAAGTTGGAAACCAAGAATATCTTTTTTACGGAATACCATATCGGTTATTGGGTTTTGGAAGAAACTCCCCCAACCAAAGCTGCAACACATCCGAGTAACATAACCAGAGAAGAGCTTTTCCCATACATGAACAACTCAAGAACAACAGGTATGGAAGAACTTCGTTACATTATGGAACAAATTCAACCCAAAACATTGGTCGCTAGAAAAGGAAAAGAAATCTTTGATAAAAAACTAATAGACTACAACACCTACATTGATGCATATCTTGAAAAGCACTACAAATTGGAAGCTACTGTTGGCAGAGGCCTTATATACCAGCGCCTAGATTGATTCCAACAACAAATAATTTCATCTAGCGGGTCTGGTAATAAAATTGCACTGCATGCATTGGTACTTTCTGGGCTCAAAAAAAGGAAACAATTTGTAGAAGACACTGCTCCTGGAGTAATAAATTTCGGATTTGGTCGCTTTGCAATTGGGGCAGACCACCGGATTTCCAAAATGGTCCGTCGCATAGTTACGGACCTCATCAAAAATTTCTTTGGCCCTTTCCCTATCGCTCGAATATACTTGTAGCTTTACGCCTCCCAATGCCGCACTGATCAATGGGTCTGAATTAATGGTAGCTTCATCCCTTAAAAATACAGGAATGCCCTCTGCCTCCAATTTGCCTTTAATAACTACGGCATCCGCTGGAAACTCAAAGCTTCCTAAAGTGTAAAATTCAGTTTTCATCCTTCCAAATATTTTTTAGGGCTCGCAAAACGCTTAAAATCTCTCCTTTTGGATTAATGCCATGCAAATAAAATTGCAATCGCTCAATTTCTTGTTAAAATAGTGGATATTTTCAAATAGCTGCCGAAAAATTTCTCCGTCCCACAAATCTAGCACTTACGATGATTAAACAGTATCTTAGTCGCTCTTAAACCTATTCCAAAAATGAAATTTATCTTTTCCTTTTTAGCACTGTTCACAGGGTTGTTTATTACTGCCCAGACCAATACATATCAAATCTCCTTTGATAATGCCGTTCATCACGAAGCGATTGTTGAAGCTACTTTTCCAAATCTAAGTTCGGACAAAGTTGAGTTTCGCATGAGCAGAACCTCTCCAGGACGTTATGCGCTGCATGAATTTGCCAAAAATGTGTACGGTTTTGAAGCCACAGACAGTAAAGGAAACGCTTTGAAGGTGACCAGACCCAACCCCTATGCTTGGGAAGTTAGCGGGCACGACGGAACCATCAACATCAAATATATTTTGTTTGCCAATCGGGGCGGGGGAACCTACTCCCAAGTGGACGAAACACATGCGCATTTAAATATTCCCGCAACCTTTATGTTCGCTCCTGAGTTGAGCGAGCGTAAAATCGAAGTGACTTTCAATATTCGTGAAGATTTGGATTGGAAAGTGGCTACACAACTTCCTTTGGTCTCGGGCACCACGTATTCAGCTCCGAACCTTTATTATTTTATGGACAGTCCTACGGAAATCAGCAATTTTATGCTTCGCTCTTTTGAGGTAGATGGTAAAACCATCAATCTTGCACTCCACCATAATGGTACCGAAGCGGAAGCCGATGAATATTTTGAAAAAGTAAAAAAAGTGGTGCTGGCAGAAAAGGAAGTCTATAACGAACTGCCCGATTTTGATTATGGCAACTATACGTTCTTGGCCTGCTACATTCCAAATGCCTCTGGCGACGGCATGGAGCACCGCAACTCTACTATATTGACAAGCACTCGAAGTTTGGCCAATGGAGGCATGGAGCGTAATATCGGAACAGTATCCCACGAATTTTTTCATGCTTGGAATGTAGAGCGTATTCGACCTGAAACATTGGAGCCTTTTGATTTTGAAGCAGCCAACATGAGCGGGGCACTATGGTTTGCCGAAGGCTTTACAAGCTACTACACCGGATTGATTTTATGCAGAGCCGGACTTTCCTCACCGAAAGATTACGTCGAAGGTTTGGCTGGAACCTTTAATTATGTTTGGAACTCTCCAGCTAGACAATTCTTCAACCCGATTGAAATGAGTTTCCAAGCGCCATTTGTCGATGCAGCCACCTCGGTAGATCCCGTTAACCGCGAAAATATGTTTATTTCCTATTACTCCTACGGAAGTGTTCTGGGCTTAGCTCTAGACCTATCCCTTCGCGAAAATGGATTGAACCTGGATGATTTTATGAAGCTCGTCTGGAAGAAATATGGAGCGACGGAAATTCCGTATACCATTCAAAATCTTCATGATGCATTAAAAGAATATGCAGGGGATACGTTTGGGGATGATTTCTTTAATAGCTATATCTACAAAAGCAATATGCCCGATTATAAAACGCTGATGGAATCGATGGGGGTTGTTTTGGAGCAACCTGAAGCTTCACCCTATTTTGGGGCGTATGTTTCCATGAGTGCTGATAAATCGGGCTACATGATTCTGAGAAATACAAAAATGAACAGTCCTGCTTATAAGGCTGGTCTCGACAATGGGGATGTGATTTTAAGTATAAACGACAAAGCTTTTGATGAGAACCAATCTTTTGATGATTACCTCAACCAATTCAGCATAGGAGAACCTTTACAGGTGAAATTCAAGAGATACGGAAAGGAAAAAACTACGGAAATGGTTTTGACCCCAAGTCCGGATTATATGTTTAGTTTGATGGAAGACAAAGAGCAACAACCATCAAAAAAGATGTTGGAACAGCGAAAAAAATGGCTTAAAGTGGAGTAAATGGTTGTTTTCAAGCAAGCGGACACTTTACAGGAACTGGAACAAATTCTGGACCTTCAGCAGCGTAATTTACCTAACAACATAAGTCAAGAAGAAAGTACAAAAGAAGGTTTTGTGACCGTGGAACACACCATGGATGTGCTCCACGCCATGAATGAGGTATGTGGACACATTATTGCCGTGGATGAAGGTCAAGTTGTGGGTTATGCCCTGTGCATGCATCCAAAATTTGCTGAGGATATAGAGGTGCTCCGCCCTATGTTCCATGCAATCGATAAAACTCTTGAAAGCAAGGTCAACTATATGGCCATGGGACAAATTTGTGTGGCGAAAACCCATAGAGGACAGGGCATTTTCCGAAAGCTGTATCAAACCATGAAAGACAAATTGCCCAAAGGTTTTGACACCATCATCACCGAAGTGGATGGTAAAAATAAGCGGTCATTGGCAGCTCATGCGGCCATTGGCTTTAAAAGCCTAGCCATATATCATTCAGATGGAAAGGAATGGCACGTGATTATGCTCTAATAAATTGATTTTATTTATTCTTGGCTCAAGGCAATAATTCATAGGACTGATAAGTTATTATTTCAGGAGATAACCCCCTCAACCTAAACACCTTTAGAGAATAAACATCCTCAACCTTTACGTATTGCGCGCTAAATTGATATGCATTTCCATTTAAAATGGGATGTTAGTGTAGAACTTTATAAAGACCATGAAACTCATATTCTTAAAAAAGCGAAAGTTTTGGTGGCGGTTTATCGCTCTTGCCACTATTTTACCTATTTCACTTTTTGGGGCCCTACTGCTTTATATCCACAATGCGCAAAAAGGTATCATAGCAGAAGAAATAAGTGCGCTCAATCAACAGCACAAAGGGCTCATTACATTGGCAGATTCCAAATTATCCCTCTTTGGCAATTTCCCGTATATCTCAATGAAATTATACAACTTACGGGTTTATGAGACCAAAGCGAACGATGCCCCACTGATCATGGACGTGGACAACCTTTATATCGGCTTGAATCTTTGGGACATCGCAAAAGGGAACTACGACATTCAGTCCCTTCGTGTAAAGGAAGGCACGTTCAATATTGTGCTTCACAAAGATGGAACCAATAATCTCCAAAACGCACTAAAGAGCTCTGGTGCAACCGAAGAGGATGAACCTTTTAACATACACCTTAAAAAAATCAAACTTCAAGATCTCGATATCCACAAATTGGATGAAGCCACGAATATGGATGTCGAAACCTTTATCCACGAGGCAAATGGTGGATTCAAATTGAATGAAGATGCCATTGCTGCCCATGTTGAAACCAATTTTCAATTGAATGTCTTTGACAACGGACAAGAAACCTATATCCATCACAAAAATTTTGAGCTTAATACCGATATTTCATTTAATGAAAACACGGGAATACTGGATATAAAACCTTCCCGAATTACCATGGAGCATGGTGATTTTGAACTTGAAGGCTCCCTTGAGACCAAAAACGACATGAACATTGACCTTAGGGTAAAGGGAACCAAACCAAATTTTGATATGTTCATTGCCTTTGCTCCAGAAGATCTTATCCCTGTATTGGAACGGTACAAAAATCAAGGGAAAATATACCTTAACGGAGTAGTACAAGGACCCTTGAAGGATGGAAAAATGCCCTTTATAGAAGCTGACTTCGGCGCAAGCGAGGCTTATCTGGAAAACACCAAAGAAAGAAAACGCATCAATCAAATGGGCTTTAATGGGCACTTTACAAATGGAGAGGCCCGTAGCATGAAAACCATGAAGTTTTCACTTGCCAATATGAATGCCAAGTTGGAGTCCGGTAATTTTTCAGGTTCCATTTTGGTGGAAAACTTTGAAGAACCAGAAGTGGACGTTCAATTGGATGTAGATTTCAATTTAGCATTCATGACCAAGTTTTTAAACATTACCGATATCGAGAATGCATCAGGGAATGTATCCCTAAAAATGAATTTTCATGACATTATTGATTTGGAAAATCCTGAAAGTGCCTTTAGCGAGTTGAACCAGGCCTATTTCAGCGAACTTAAAGTCTCCAATCTCAGTATTGCTTCATCAGACATGCCGGCTCCCTTGGAACAGCTTGACATGCACCTAATCATGAACGGCAGACAAGCTACACTGGACACCTTTAATCTAAAGATGGGCAATTCCGACCTTTCCATGACGGGATATGTATCTGACCTTCCTGCTGTTTTGCACCATACAGAAACACTTGTGAACGTTCACCTGGATTTTAAGTCCAATGTTATCGACCTAGCTGAGTTGACCCGTTACTCAACAACGGAAAAAAGAGGCCTAAATGAACAAATAACCGATTTGAGCGCTGGGTTCTCGTTTATTGCTTCGGCCAAAGACTTTACCGAATCCCAATATTTGCCAAAAGGAGAATTTTTTGTGGATAGCTTGTACGCGGAACTCAAACATTACCCTCATCAACTTCATGATTTTCATGCAGACATCCTAATAGATGACAAAGACTTGAAAATTGTAGATTTTATGGGACAGATTGACGATTCCGACTTTCATTTGAATGGATTGGCCCATGATTATAGGTTCTGGATGAAGGATACACTCAACGGAGATGTGGATTTAGATATTACCTTGGCCTCGGACCTACTGCGTTTGGAGGATATATTTTCTTATGGGGGCGAAAATTATGTCCCTGAAGAATATCGGCACGAAGAGTTTGAAAAATTGACCGTGCACGTAAATTCAAGCATGCACTACAAAGATTCCTCATTACATTCCATTGATCTGGACGTAGATAGGCTGGACACCAAAATGCACCTTCATCCTTTGCGGTTTGAAGATTTCAATGGTCGAATACATTATGAGGATAAACACCTTGTTGTTGAAGACCTGCATGGACAAATCGGAAGGACCGTTTTTGATGTGAACCTGAACTATTATCTAGGGGAAGACCAAAGCATTAAAAAACGGGATAACAGTTTTGCATTGAATGCGAACTATATTGATTATGATCAACTTTTTAGCTTCGACACAAAACCTTCGACACAGAAAAATCCTCTGGAAATTGATTCCAGCCAAGTGACGAAACATACGAAAGCGTTCAACATTTACGAACTTCCTTTTACTGATATGCAATTTGATGTGCGTGTGGGCCACTTTATCCGCAATCGAATTGATTTTAAGAACATAAATGCCAGTTTACGCACAACACAAGATCATTATGTATATGTGGACACCCTTAGTATGGATGCCGCTGGCGGGCACTTAAATATGTCAGGTTACTTTAATGGAAGTGACCCTAAGCACATTTATTTGAGCCCTAACTTAACCGTTACGGGTGTAGACATAGACCAATTGTTGTTCAAATTTGAAAACTTCGGACAAGATCATTTGGTGTCGGAAAATTTACATGGAAAAGTGTCCTCTCAAATCAACGGAAAAATAAGGGTTTATCCCGATTTGGTTCCCAATTTGGATGAATCGGAGATACACATGGACGTTGAAGTGTTAAACGGTCGGTTGGTAAATTATGACCCCATGTTAATGCTATCGGACTATATGGGTGACAAAAACTTAAGAAATGTACGTTTTGATACACTTCAAAATCGGTTGGACATTACCAAAGGACAGATTACAATCCCTGACATGACCGTTGAATCCACATTGGGACACATGGAACTCTCTGGCAGCCAAGATATGGAGCATAATATTGAATATTACTTTAAGATTCCGTGGAAAACCGTTAAAAGAGCGGCGGTCTATAAGTTATTTGGAAATAAAAAGAACAAAGACTCCATTCCCACAGATGATAAAATCATAGAAATTGACCCCAATAAGAAAATTCGATACCTGAATCTAAAGATTCATGGGAATATTGATGACTATAAAATATCGTTAGGAAAAGATAAACAGTAAAAAGAGTGCCTAACAGCAGGATGCCAAGAAAAGTAAACCTATTCACAAGAAATATACTATCTGATTAAAATAAAAAAGCCGCTCCCAATGGAGCGGCTTTTTTGTGAATGAATTCATTTATTTTAATCGGCTAGGACGATTACTTTATTATCTTTCATCTCCACTGTACCACTTGTAATTGCCAAAACGGTCTCTCCATTGTTTCCTTTGGAAAACTTATCGGCAAAATCCTCATCAATGGTGATGTTACCTTTCACTTTAACGTTTCCAGCTTGTAATAGGGACACGATAGGTGCGTGATTCTCCAACATCTGGAACTCTCCATTTACTCCTGGAACGGTAACCGAGGTTACGTCTCCTGAGAACAAAGTAGCTTCGGGTGATACTATTTCTAAATACATATTTATTAGTATTGAGATATTAGATGTGAGTATTGAGATATGAGTAAAAAGAAATCTAACTACTCAATACCAGCATCTCAAATCTTTTTTATGCTTCCGCCAACATTTTCTCTCCAGCCTCGATAGCTTCCTCGATGGTACCTTTAAGGTTGAAAGCAGATTCTGGCAGGTGATCTAGCTCACCGTCCATGATCATGTTAAATCCTTTGATGGTCTCTTTGATATCAACCAATACCCCAGGAATACCTGTAAACTGTTCCGCTACGTGGAAAGGCTGAGACAAGAAACGTTGTACACGTCTAGCTCTACCTACGGCCAACTTATCTTCTTCAGAAAGTTCTTCCATACCCAAGATGGCAATAATATCCTGAAGCTCTTTATAACGTTGCAACAACTCTTTTACACGCTGTGCACAATCGTAGTGTTCTTTACCCAAAATCTCAGGAGTCAAAATCCTGGAAGTTGAATCCAAAGGATCCACAGCAGGATAAATACCCAACTCGGCAATTTTACGTGAAAGTACGGTTGTTGCATCCAAGTGAGCAAATGTTGTAGCTGGTGCAGGGTCAGTCAAGTCATCCGCAGGAACGTAAACCGCCTGTACAGATGTAATGGAACCTCTTTTTGTTGATGTAATTCTTTCCTGCATGGCACCCATCTCTGTTGCCAATGTTGGTTGGTAACCTACTGCAGATGGCATACGACCTAAAAGTGCGGATACCTCAGAACCTGCTTGGGTGAAACGGAAAATGTTATCTACGAAGAAAAGAACGTCTTTACCTTGTCCTTCTCCTGATCCATCACGGAAATATTCAGCAATGGTCAATCCAGACAATGCCACACGGGCACGTGCTCCTGGTGGTTCGTTCATCTGACCGAACACGAAGGTAGCCTTGGATTCTTTCATTGCTTTTTTATCTACTTTGGACAAATCCCATCCTCCTTCTTCCATGGAGTGCAAGAAATCATCCCCGTATTTTATAATACCGGACTCCAACATCTCACGAAGCAAATCGTTTCCTTCACGAGTACGCTCACCAACACCTGCGAACACGGACAAACCACCGTGACCTTTTGCAATGTTGTTGATCAACTCCTGAATCAATACGGTTTTACCTACCCCGGCACCACCGAACAAACCAATTTTACCACCTTTAGCATAAGGCTCGATAAGGTCGATTACTTTGATACCTGTGAAAAGTACCTCAGTGGAAGTGGAAAGATCTTCGAATTTTGGCGCTTCTCTGTGAATTGGAAGTCCATTGTCTCCAGTTTTAGGCAATTCCTCCAAACCATCGATAGCATCACCGATCACATTGAAAAGACGCCCGTAAACATCCTCGCCGATTGGCATTTGAATTGGATTACCAGTAGCTACTACCTCTACACCTCTGCTCAATCCATCGGTAGAGTCCATAGAAATGGTTCTAACGGTATTCTCACCAATGTGTGATTGTACTTCCAAAACCAATCTTGAGCCATCAGCTTTTGCTATTTCAAGGGAGTCATAAATTCTTGGGATCTCTACCCCTGATTCGAACTCAACATCAATGACCGGGCCTATAATTTGGGCAACCTTACCTGTTACTTTAGACATTAGTATGTTTATTTTTAATTGAATACGCGGAAAATAACCGCTATTTTTTCGGCTGCAAAGATATGCTT
>NZ_CAMYIC010000037.1 GCF_947258355.1 uncultured Allomuricauda sp. | reverse complement strand
TCGACATTAACGTCCTTATTTTTTTGAAAAATACAAATTATAATCCTTGACCAACAAGGAAAGGAAGAGTAATCATAAACAAAAGGACTTTTATCAACAATTATCAATATTATATTTTTTCTTCTTTTTTAAATTTAATTAAAATGATGATTATGATAGATCGTTGAAATGTGGAATAAAATTTTCAAGAAAAAGTTGCTCTGAACAATCAAAACAATTTGTTCACAATTTGTCAGACAACAAGAAAATTAAGAATCAGCCTTTTATAATTTTTATACACGGTTTTTAATAACCGTTGTCAACATCAATTTATTGAAAAGTTAATGTATTTTTAATGTTAATTACCCATAATAAAAAGTTTATATCGGTTGATTAAATTTTAATCGAATATCTCTTCAACATTAAATAATTATTTCTACTGATCGATTTTCTTTAAAATCAAAATTTGGTTACCAATAGTTTTATCTAAATAGTTAACAAAACGGCAATATTGTTAATGGGTTGTTTTTGAGCCAACTCCAAAAATCAGCTTCATATTTATGAACAGCATAACATTAAAAGATATTGTACCTTTGTTACATACCCATTTTAATACAAAACCATGAAAATTGCGATAGGAAACGACCACGCCGGAACCGATTATAAATTGGCCATTATAGGGTTATTAAAATTTAAGGGAATTGAAGTAATAAACTATGGTACCGATGGTACCGATAGTGTTGATTACCCAGATTTTACCCATCCTGTGGCCACCGATGTTTCAGAAGGAAATGTTGATTTAGGTATAGTATTGTGCGGTAGTGGCAATGGTGCTACAATGACAATTAACAAACACCAAAATGTTAGGGGCGCCCTTTGTTGGAACAAAGAAATTACCCAACTGGCTAGGGAGCACAATGATGCCAATATTTTAAGTTTGCCAGCTCGTTTTATTTCGCTTCCGCAAGCACTGGATATGGTAGAAACTTTTTTGAATACAGAATTCGACGGAGGCAGGCACGAACGAAGAATCGAAAAAATTCCTTGTAGATAAACCCTATGGCTCACCACCATCATCATGGGCATTCACATGCACACCCCGACTTAAAAGGAAGGAATCTTCTCATATCAATTTTTCTGAACATTGGAATTACCTTAGCTCAGGTTATTGGAGGGTTACTTTCCGGAAGTTTGGCGCTATTATCGGATGCACTTCATAATTTTAGCGATGTTATTTCCCTTGTTATTAGTTATGGTGCAAGGAGGTTGGGTAAAAAGAAAGCATCAAGCCATAAAACCTTCGGTTATAAGCGTGCCGAAATTTTGGCTGCATTTATAAATGCAGCAACTCTTATGGTAGTGGCTATAATTTTGATGAAGGAAGCTGTTGAAAGGTTGATGGATCCTCAAGAAATAGAATCCAACCTTGTAATTTGGCTAGCCTTGATTGCCATTGCCGGTAATGGTTTTAGTGTATTGTTGTTGAAAAAAGATGCCAACCACAACATGAACATGAAATCCGCTTATTTGCATTTGCTTACCGATATGATGGCTTCGGTAGCGGTATTGATTGGCGGTATTTTGATGAAGTATTTTCAGATATATTGGGTGGATGCCATATTGACCCTGCTTATTGGCATTTATCTAATCTATATGGGGTATGATCTGTTGAAGGAATCCACCAAGGTATTGATGCTTTTTACCCCAAAATCCGTGGTAATACAAGATATTGTGGAATCCATATGTACCATAGACCAGATTAAAAACGTACACCATGTACATATTTGGCAATTGAATGAAGAAGAGGTACACATGGAGGCACATATTGATTTTAAAAACGATATCCGTCTATCCGAGTTTGATGAAATTCTTGAAAAAATCGAGGAACATGTCTACCACAAGCATGGGATCAACCATGTGAATATCCAGCCTGAGTTCGATAAGTGCGATTCCAAAAGTATAATAGTCCAAGATTAATGGAAGTATCTGTAAAAACCTTTGATCAACTCACCACCGAAGAGCTCTACCAAATTTTGCGTCTCCGCAGCGAGGTTTTTGTAGTGGAACAGGATTGTGTATACCAAGATGTTGACAATAAAGATCAAAAGGCCCTGCATACTATAGGCACAAAAAATGGTAAAATAGTTGCTTACACCCGTATTTTTAAACCAGGGGATTATTTCAACAATGTGAGTATCGGCAGGGTAGTGGTGAGCCAAGACCAACGTAAATATGGATTGGGCAAACAGATCATGCAAGCTTCATTGGCTGCCATAAACCAAAGATTTCCAAATAAGGCCATCGAGATTTCTGCGCAATCTTACCTTTTAAAGTTTTATACAGATCTTGGTTTTATCCCTTTTGGAGAAGAATATTTGGAAGATGGTATTCCCCATAAAAGAATGTTGAAAGAGTAGTTCAAACTAACTTTTTAGCAACACCAGTTTTCCGTAAATAATCGAGTTTCAATATAAGATTCGCTGGTTTTTCTGCTTTGTTTTGGGAAGAAAAAAAGAGGTACCCTTCGGTTTTTGCATTTAATTCCTCCAAAACCAATTTCCCATGTACACCTTTATTTTCAGTAATTATTTGCTCCAATTGTTTTCTGGACAGTCCAATTTTATTCAATTGGAAAATCAGTTTTTCCCGATTTACAAAAGTGATATTGCATGAGGTAAAAACATTTTTTTCATCGGAGTAAATACTGGTGATCAAGGCATAAAACTGGGTCTTTTTTGCGATATCGAACAACCACCCCTGTTTTTGAACACCAGCTTTTTGGTAAAACAGTTCAAAGGCAAATGTGGGCAAGCTTTCGTTTATATAGTCCAGTTGTGCTTTTTCATCCACATAAAATTGCTTTCCGGATTGCTTATCCTTAAGGATAAGGTCTATTCCCTGCAATTGTTTTTTGATATGGGAAACACGCTCAAAGGTGTAATGCTTCAGGTGTTTTTGATAGTAAATATCCAGTAAGGGGGTTAATTGTTTTTCTTTGGATAGGTCAGCTTTGAAATTGCTTTTCAAGTTGTGATATTTTCCGGAACAGGGAAGCACCTACTTTTTCCACAATCCCAACCACTAGGGCATTGCCCATAAAAAAGGCGCGTTTGGTATCAGAAATACCCTCCAATTTGGTGTGATTATCCGGAAACATGTTCAACCGTTCCAATTCTATAGGTAAAAGTCTTCGCAGCCCCTTGGAGGTTTGGACCACGTGCTTAAAACGGGAGGGTGATTTGCCGCCCTCGCCGGTTATAATAGTTCTGGAAGGTTGATTAAGGGCATCGGGAAAAACCATACTGCCCTCACTATAATTATATTCAAAACCAGCTTTGGTCTTGCGTATTTCTTTTTTAGAGCCTTTTAAATATTCCCATTTGGCTAAATCTGCATCATCGATAAAATAATCAGAAGGAATGGATTCCTTTTCAAGAATGTCGGATAATAAGATTCTTTTACCATCGTAGGATGGCATTGTTTTAAGGGTTGAAACCCTTCCATCCACACAAATACCGGTATTCAAAAATGGGGAAAGCCCTTTTTCGACATTGAAATTATTGGATAGGGTCACTAAATCCTCTTCCAAATCAAATTCAACCGGATTTTGAGATGTTTGGGCGACCGGAAAGGAATCACAAAAGGTTCCATCCCTTAGCATCCAATCTGTTGGATGGGATTTTTGGAGCTTTTTGAATATCCCTGTACCCTTAAAATAAGCCAGAAAAAAAACGCGCCTTCGGCGCTGTGGCATTCCATACTCGGCCGCATTTATTACGCGCCATTCCACAGCATAGCCCAAATCCGATAAACTACGGAGCATCACAGCAAAATCTCTTCCCCGTTGGTTCGACGGAGACTTTAAAAGCCGGTCCACATTTTCCAAAAAAAGATATTTCGGCTTGTTTTTTTTATCGGAAAGAATACGATGAATGGACCACCAAAGGACTCCCTTTTTCCCTATAAGCCCCTTAGAATTTTTTAGAGTGGTCGCAACGGAGTAATCCTGGCAAGGAAACCCACCAACCAGCATATCAAAATCGGGAATATCACTGGTAGCAACAGTCTCAATATTTGCATTGGAATGATTTTCAGAACCAAACCTTGCCTCGTACACCAAGGATGCGTGTTGCATTTTAGTGGAAGGTTCCCATTGGTTGCTCCACACTACTTTGTAGCCCCCCGTATTTTCCAGCCCTAGGCGAAAACCACCTACCCCAGCAAAAAGCTCACAAACTTTTAGTTGTTGCATATCCAAAAATAGGATTTATTCTTTCTTTTAGGTTTCAATTTTAAGACTCAAATACGGTTCGATAAAAAGAAAGCACAAATACTACGGAAAAAATAAATGCAACTATCATAAATATTATATTTAAAAAGCGCGAAAAATGATTGGTCTCCAAGTTTTCCACAATTCTTGAGGTGCTGGAATCATTAGGAAGATACATGATTTCCAAGTGATTGATTTCCGAGATGGAAAACACTTCTTCATTATCAATAATTTTTTTGTCTTCACCCCTTATCTGTTTTCCAGAATGATCCTTAAAAACATAGGTGAGCTGCATAACCGCATTTTTTTTATTGAACGCCCCTATGGATTTATGCTCTATAATGGCTGCTGTTGTTCTTACCCCATAGTATAATAAATTCCAGTTTTGGGTCATGGTTTTACCATTTACCAGAACACCGATTTTTTGTAAGAGCAAGTACAATAGACCGCAAACACCTATTAACATTAAGCCGATTTGCCAAGTATGGGACGTTTTAAAAACAGCCTCATATTTTTCCGGTGAAGTAAAAACCTTTTGAAGAACCCCGCCCATAAGCAGATAACATCCCAACACATAGATTATTAGTTTTATTGCACAGACCATCACAAGGGCAAAAGAAAAACGACACATTTTTTGTGATAGAAATATGGGATCTTTAGGTTTTCTGGCCACATTTATGCCAATTGGGATTGTATTATCCGGTTGAAACCTTTCTAGGTGAGGCTTGCTGTCCCATACCCTTATTTTTCTATGGATATGATAACCGGAAAAGTTTTGGAAAAGAACCAAAAGTTCCAATAAGGGTTTTTTACCGCTCTTGATTTCGTTTACCGATATAATGGAAGCGTCCTTTGTTGCAACAGATCCACTCTTTCGGTTTTTCAATATACAGAAAGACCTGTTGAAGCAATTGTTCATTAGGTTATATAGCCAAAATAAAAGAACAAAACCGACCAGGGCCAAGGTGATTGTTGTGTAGGTCATGAACAAGTTTTTCAGTTAAGTTATCACCTGCAGCAATAACTTTTAGGTAAAACTTGACGGTTACCATGTATGAATTGATGGATGCCCTTTATGGGTTGTTTTGATGTTATTTTAGAATACCGGAATATTTGTTGCTATCGGCCAACAATTCTTTTGCCGTAAGAATGGCATCGTCATGGTTTAAATAGTATTTGTATAGTCCTTCACGGTAAAAATATCTGGTAATGATTTCATCTTCAAGATTTTTTTGAATTTCCTTTTGGAAAGTATCCAATGCCAGTATTTTTCCCCTATTAACCGCAATAAGCAAATCTTTATACTTTTCCTGCACATCAGCACCCAATAAGGTATCATCGCCATTTACAGACTCCTCCAATAATTTTTCCGTTTTGGTCTGGTATGAGAAATTTTGTTCTTCGGCATAGTCTTTAAAAGCAACGTAATCTTCATTGGAAAAAGAAAAGTTTTCTACAGAGTCAAAACTGTGATTGTAGAAATACTCCGTGGCAAAATCAAAAACAATATTGTTGGCTTCCAAGGCATCAACAAGAGAGTTGGTTTTTAAAGATTCTATGGTAATGTCGGGCATTACGCCGCCACCATCCCATACTTTTCTTCCGTTTCTGGTAGTGAACTCTTTGAAGTTAGTGTTCCGAACAGCATTGCCCTGAGCATCTCTGTTCCAATAATCCAAAGACTGGATACACCTTCCCGAGGGAGTATAATATCTCGAAATGGTGACTTTTAATTGGGTTCCATAAGTGAGTTTTAGTGGTCGTTGGACCAATCCTTTGCCAAAACTTCGAGCCCCGACAATTACGGCCCGATCCAAATCTTGCAACCCTCCAGAAACTATTTCACTTGCAGAAGCGCTTTTACCATCAATGAGAACAACCAACGGAATATTTTCGTCCTCTGGTCTGTTTTTCGTTTTATATTCTTGATTGAACTTTTTTACTTTTGATTTTGTGGTTACGATCAACTCTCCTTTTGGCACAAACAGATTGGTTACATTTATTGCCTCTGACAATAAACCTCCAGGGTTTCCCCGTAAATCCAAAACCAGTTGTTCTGCGCCTTGACCTTTAAGGTCTTGCATTGCAGATTTGGTCTGTTGGGAAGCCTTTCTGTTGAATCGGGAAAGCACAATGTAACCGGTTTTTTCATCGATCATATCATAAAAAGGAACGGCATCTACCTCCACGCCCTCTCGTGTGATAGTGGCTGTTTTGGTTTCCCCCTGTCTTAAAAAGGTGACTTCAACGGCTGAGTTTTTGGATCCTTTGAGAAGTTCACCAGCATTATCGTCGAAGTCGGCGACCAAGGTTTCCCCAATCTTGATGATTTCATCTCCGGCTTTAAGGCCGGCCTTGTCGGCGGCATAACCCTGGTAGGGCTCCACAACCAACAATTTGTTCTCGTAAGAACGGACCAACGCTCCAATTCCGGAATATTCCCCTGAATTATTGATTTTATACGATTCAACATCCTGTTCGTTCAGAAACTGGGTATAGGGGTCCAATTCCCCCAACATGTTTTTAATGGCGGAATCCATCAGCTCTGCCGGATTGGTCTCGTCAACGTAGTTCATGTTGAGCTCTTTGAACAAGGTGGTAAAAATTTCTATCTGTTTTGCAATCTCAAAAAAATCACTTTTAAAACTACTGGCCCCGACCAGAACGGTCAGTGCCAAAATGGGAACCAAAACCTGCTTTTTAATCAATCTTTTCATGGGATTCTTTATTTATAAAGGCATGTAACAGCTTTTTCATGGCTGTATCCACTTCATTAAACGTTGGTGTCTTCTTGCCAAGGTATAAAAATATGAACGCAAAATTTCCCTCAATGTTGTTAAAAATGAGGGGCTTGTTGAGCCTGTAGGCCTCTCTTAGCAACCGTTTGATTTTGTTGCGGTCTACTGCTGTTTTAAATCGCTTTTTTGGCGCCACAACGGCAACCTTTATCGCTAGATCGTCTTTAAAGTCGGTTGGGAGATATATAAGTTTAATGGGAAATTCCTTAAGGTTTTTTCCCTCTATAAAAAGGGCTTCGAACAGCTTTTTGTTGGTAAGCTTTTCTTTTTTTGGGAAGGAAAAATCAGAATCGACCCCTTGATGAGGTTTTAGGGGAGTTTCTACCTTATTTGAATCAGCACCTTCTTTTTGCATTTCGGGGAAAGTTCCTTTTAAAAAAGGAAAATTACTTAAATATATTTTATCGAGAACAAAAAAGGGCGGCACAAATGGCCGCCCTTTTTATATATAGCAAGGATTGATTACTCCTCTGCTTGGTATACGTTGTTTTCTCCATCCACATCTGCCATCAATTGCGAGGGGTCGATCATTATGGCTTGTACGTTCTCCAAAGGCATGTCCAAGGTAAACTCGTACGTGGGGTAAGCCCATGGCCAATCTTCCAAAACGGTTCGCTCCAGATTGGGATAAGGATTTTCTTTTTCTCCATACATCATGCGAAGGGGTACGTAGTAAGTTTCTTGTGTACCGTCTTTCCCCACAAACAAAATATCCAAAGGCATAGGCATTTCCCCTATGCGTTCCATCGTTACCTTGGTGTTTTCACCATCGGCCTCAACACTTTTAATGCCGTAATCAATGGTATTTGTGGTCTGTGTCCAATCTGTCAAGTACCAGTTAAGTTCCATACCGGACACTTTCTCTGCAGTTCTTTTTATATCGTTCGGCACAGGGTGCTTGAACTTGAATTCCTCAAAATATTTTTTAATGGTCTCCATCAACTTATCCTGACCAATAATGTAACCTAGCTGTGACAGGAATATAGAGCCTTTACTATAGGCCGAAATACCATAGGCAAAATTGGTTGGGTACCTGTCCGCATGGGTGGACTGTGGCATTTCCAAACCGGAATTCACCAAAGCATAGTATCCGCGGTAGGAGCCCTCGAAGGGGTTTTGCTTATTTTGTTCCATAATCTGGTTCATGCACAAACTACTGACAAATGAAGTAAAGCCTTCATCCATCCACTCATGTTTGGATTCGTTGGTGGCCAACACATGTTGGAACCAAGAGTGTGCCATTTCGTGTACCATAACACCCACCAAACTACCAAATTCACGCTCGCCTGTGATCAGGGTACTCATGGCATATTCCATTCCGCCGTCTCCTCCTTGTACCACGGAGTATTGCTCATAGGGGTATTTGCCTACATTGTTACTAAAAAACTTCATGGCCGCGGCCGTTTTGGGCTGAAGCTTTTTCCAGTTTTCATTGAATTCAGGGTTGTCCTTGTAGAAGAAATGAAGTGTTGGCCCATCCTCCATTTCATACGTATCATGAATGTATTCTGGGTCTGCGGCCCACATAAAGTCGTGCACCTGTGGTGCTTTAAAGTGCCAGGTCAATGTTTTTCCCTTGGTTTTGACTTTGGTTCCGGGTGTTTCGTAACCGTGCCCTATTTCTTCAGGGTTTTGAAGATAGCCAGAGCCTCCAACAGTGTAATCTTTGTCCAAAGTGATCTTTACATCGAAATCGCCCCACACGCCATGGAACTCACGAGCTATGTATGGATTGGGATGCCATCCTTCAAAATCATATTCTGAAAGTTTTGGATACCACTGGCTCATAGAAAGAGCAACACCTTCCCTACTGTCTCTTCCTGAACGCCTTATTTGTAATGGAACTTGACCTTCAAAGGTCATTTCCAATGTTGTTTTTCCTCCAGCAGGAATGGGCTTTGCTAAATCTACCACTAATATGGTACCTTCTTCTGCAAAAGAAACTGTTTGACCATCCTGGGTAAGGGATTTTACATGCAGGTACCCCATTTCACTTTCCGAAAGGGAAGCTATCCTGCTTTTTCCATCTTCCATCATCCTTTTATCTGGATCTTTAATGTTTTGGAGTCTAATATCCATTTCACTACCAGGCTGGAAGGCATTGTAGTACAAATGATAGAAAACACGACTCAATTCATCCGGAGAGTTGTTGGTATATACGAGTTTTTGGTTACCTGTGTACTGAGATGTTTTCACATCCATTTTCACATCCATAGTATAATCCACATGCTGTTGCCAGCTGCTCGAACTTTGTGCACTTAAGAAAAGGGTAGCCCCAAAAAAGGCTAAAAAAAAGAAACGCTTCATATGTTATTTTGAATTACTTTCTAAGGTCGTTTTACCGTTTGAGATATTGTTTGCTAAAATTAAGGCATTATAGGCATTTACCATTTTGCCCGACTTTGAAATTTTATCGAAAGTTGTGGCTTTTGTCTCATCACCATCTACAATCACAGACCTTTTTGTTTTAAGTCCGGATTGCATGATTATGTTTTTTACCTGCGATGCTGATAAATCCGGATGAAAGGAACGGATCAGCGCTG
This sequence comes from uncultured Allomuricauda sp., assembly GCF_947258355.1. Lineage (GTDB taxonomy): Bacteria > Bacteroidota > Bacteroidia > Flavobacteriales > Flavobacteriaceae > Flagellimonas. The sequence continues at coordinate 13,222 of NZ_CAMYIC010000037.1, read as the reverse complement.
CAACACCAGCAACTGCTGGAGCGGCCATTGAGGTTCCCCCTTGAAATTCGTAATCCCCGTTGGGCATAGTAGAGTAGATTTCTGCACCAGGGGCAAACACATCAACTCGCTGTCTGCCATAATTGGAGAAAGAGGCCACCATTTCGGACCCATAACTACTGGAAAGGGCACCTACGGTAATCATATTGTCCACAAACTCTTGACTGCTTTCCATATCATCGTTCGGGTAGTTTCTGTTTTCAGGAACTTCCAAGTCCTCACCATCATTCCCGGCAGCATGGACAATCAATACATCTTTGGATGCAGCATATTTAATGGCATCATAAACCCATTCCGCTTTGGGTGAAAAGGATTTTCCAAAACTACAATTGATTATGGATGCGCCGTTATCTACCGCGTATCTAATCCCAAGAGCGATGTCTTTGTCGTACTCATCTCCGTTGGGAACCGCTCTAATACTCATTATTTCCACATTGTTGGCCACTCCGTTCACACCTATTCCGTTATTTCGTTTGGCGGCAATAATTCCCGCAACGTGGGTCCCATGGCTTTCGGTTTCCACCATATTCTTTGGGTTACCGTTTCCGTATGGCACATCGGTAATATCGTATGGGTCGTCGCCCACTGGAGCTCTCCCATTAAACTCTTTGTTGAGGTTGTAGTTGGCTTGCTCAGAAAAATACTTAATACCTTCTTCGAGTTCGTCCAATACATCTGGAATACTATCACCATAAGTGAACATTTGGGTCAAAACGGCAACACTTTGCTCCATTTGAGCAGTTTTAGGCTCAATGGAAAGCAAATCCTCTTTAGTATAGTCTTCTTTGCCAAGTTCGTTTCTTACAATCTCATCGGCACCTTTTACTACTTGAAATATCTGCTCATACTGTTGTTTGTTCTGGACAGCCTCTGGGTATTCTTTATCAAGCAGGAGTCTTGCTTCGGCTCTTTCGGAGGCATCACCGATGTTTAAACGAAGCATTCTAACATATTCGAGCTGCTCATTGTAGGATTCCCCCAAAAAATTATAACCGTGAATATCGTCCACATAGCCGTTGCCATCATCATCCTTGCCATTGTTAGGTATTTCGTCGGAATTGGTCCAAAGAACGCTTTTAAGGTCTTCGTGGTCCAAATCCATCCCCGAATCCAAAACGGCCACTACAACGTTTTTTCCTTTCTTGTTTCTTATGATCTCATTGTACGCTTTGTCCACACTCATCCCTGGAATGGTATCGGCAACAAGGTCCAGGTGGCCCCAATGTTTTTTCTCCGCTTCGGTAAGTTCGGAGACTTTTAAGGGAACAGCGTCAATATTCTCAACAGGGGTTGAAACTAAGGCTGTAGATCCACAACCCATTAAAAACAGGGCGGCGGACACGGATAAGAATGCTAGTTTGTTATATGTGCGATTCATAAAGTGTATTTGTAAAAGTGAGGGGTTTTATTGTGATTTAAATAGTTCGTTATAAGTAAACAATTCGTTCAAGCGGACTCCTTTCTCGGTTTGTTTCAAGGAGCAGATTTGATTGTGGGCATCGTGCTCAAAAAGCAACAACCAATCGTTTTCCACAGCTTTATTTAAAAATGATTGTTTTTCTTTTAAGGTCAAAAGTGGACGGGTATCGTACCCCATCACATAGGGAAGCGGAATGTGGCCCACTGTAGGAATCAGGTCCGCGACAAAAACCAAGGTCTTGCCCTTATAGGTTAAATGTGGAAGCATTTGTTTATCGGTATGCCCATCCACAAAGTGGATTCCGAAACCGAGCTCAGAATTTTCCACGAAAGAGGATTCTTGTCTGTCCACAAAATGAAGCTGTCCACTCTCCTCCATCGGCAAAAGATTCTCCTTTAAGAAAGAGGCCTTTTCCCTTGCGTTGGGTTTTGTGGCCCATTCCCAATGGTCCTTGTTGGTCCAGAACTTGGCATTCTTAAATGCAGGCTCGTAACCAGTTCGATTTTTGTTCCACTGGATACTGCCTCCGCAATGATCAAAATGCAGGTGAGTCAAAAAAACATCGGTAATATCATCTCGATGAAACCCTGCCTTTTCTAACGACCTGTCCAAAGTATGGTCTCCCCAGAGGTAATAGTAACTAAAGAATTTTTCGGATTGTTTGTTGCCGAGGCCATTGTCAATCAAAATAAGCCTATCGCCATCCTCTATTAAAAGGCAACGGGCAGCAAGGTCTATCATGTTGTTGCTGTCCGCAGGGTTGGTTCTGTTCCATATGGATTTGGGGACGACGCCGAACATGGCCCCACCATCTAACTTAAAATTACCGGTCTCTATGGGATAAATTGTCATTCTGAAAGTAAAATGGGATGCAAAATAAGAAAAGCACTGTCCAAATGGCGAAAAAACAAGGATATATTGGCCGTATTTTAACAAAAAGGGGATGAGTGCCGTAAAAACCAGCTTGGTTTTTTCTGAAGGGTCTTTCCAATTTGTGGTGTGACCGAGCCGAAGAATGATTATCTAAAAGAAAAACAGTAAATTTCCACAAAACTTAGACCATGCTCGAACTTGCTGGAATTATAATTCTTGGCATTATTGCTCAATGGGTGGCCTGGCGGTTTAAACTACCGGCAATATTGCCCCTGATATTGATAGGATTGTTGGTAGGCCCCATAGCAACTTTATATACAGAAGACGGATCAAAACTAATAGAACCTATCTGGAACGGGGAAAAGGGCCTATTTCCTGGAGAAGGGTTGTACTATTTTGTGTCCTTGGCCATTAGTGTTATTCTTTTTGAAGGGGGATTGACCTTGAAAAGGGCCGAAATATCAAATGTAGGCCCAGTAATAAGTAAATTAATCACCATCGGGACCATAGTCACGTTTCTTGGGGCCGGTGTGGCAGCACATTATATTTTTGGGCTTTCTTGGCAGATATCCTTTTTGTTTTCCGGTTTGATCATTGTTACGGGGCCAACAGTAATTACTCCTATTTTAAGGAACATTCCACTTAAAAAGGATGTCTCTGCCGTACTGAAATGGGAAGGGATTTTGATAGACCCAATTGGCGCCTTGGTCGCAGTATTGGTGTTTGAGTTTATTAGTGTTGGGGAGGGTCAAGCCTTTACCCAAACAGCTCTAGTGGAGTTCGGTAAAATTATTCTGTTCGGGACCACTTTCGGTTTCACTTTTGCACATGCTTTGGCCTTCGCCATAAAAAGAGATTTTATCCCCCATTATTTGTTAAATGTGGTTTCCCTGTCCACGGTTCTTTTAGTATACGTTGAGTCGGATTTGTTTGCCCACGAATCGGGTTTATTGGCTGTTGTGGTTATGGGTATGGTTTTGGGGAACATGAAACTGCCCAACATTAAGGAACTGCTTTATTTCAAGGAATCCCTCAGTGTACTGTTGATTTCGATACTTTTTATTCTTTTGGCCGCGAATATCAATATTAGTGATATGGAGCTCATCTATAACTGGAGAACACTGGCTCTTTTTGCCGTTATTGTTTTCATCATAAGGCCTTTGGGAGTGTTCTTGAGTTCACAAGGATCGAATTTAAAATTCAACGAAAAACTTTTTATCGGCTGGGTGGGTCCACGAGGTATTGTAGCAGCTGGTATTGCCTCGCTTTTTGGTTCTAAGTTAATGTTGAGGGGCGAACCGGGAGCGGAATACATTACGCCTTTGGTTTTTATGATCGTATTGGGTACCGTATTGCTGAATGCCACCACAGCGCGTTTGTTCGCAAAACTTGTTGGGGTGTTCTTAACAAAGTCCGAAGGTATTTTGATTATCGGAGCATCCAAGCTATCTAGGCTTATCGGTAATTATTTAAGAAAGAACAATAGGCATGTTGTATTGATAGATAACAACCAGAACAATGTGGAAAAGGCTAAAAAACTGGGTCTTGAAGCCATTACGGCAAACATTTTTTCTGATACGCTTACCGATAACATTGAGTTAAACGATATGGGATACTTGATGGCGCTGACCGGAAATTCGGACATCAACAAATTTGCGATAAACAAATTCCAAAAACAGTTTGGGGAAAACGGCGCATTCCGTTTGGTGAACACAGAAGAAGTTAACGATCCAGAGAACAACCCAAAAGAAGGTCTTTTCTCCCATACGGATGATTTTATCCAATTAATGGATACGGTTCGCAAACATCCCACCATCCACGAAATAGACTTGGAGGACAAAGCACATTACGACAAGCTCATTGATATTACGTTTAAAGAGCGGGATATTGTTCCCTTGTTCACCAAATCGCCAAGCGAAAGCATCGATATCATTCCCGCCAACAGCAAAGACTTTGTCCCCAAAGGCGAAGGCTTCAAATTGGTTTATCTGGGGAAAATATTGGACTTGGAAGAGAATAGTGACGATGAGGAATAACCATTTTTAGTGTAAATGCCCAACACATCAATCCAAATAGGGCATCCATCAATTTAGTAGTAAATAAACGATTGAGTACAAGTATTTTGGTGCTTTATTAATCATCAAATCTTTTTAAAATGAAAAAGCTTGTACTTATTGCTATTGTTTTTACAACATTTATTACCGCTTGTTCCAAAGATGATGCGCCAACGAAAAAATGTGAGTCCTGTACTCTTGATGGAGAAAAAGTTGAGGCTTGTGATAATGGAGACGGCACATGGACCATAACCATGGACGGCTCTACTACAACTTTGGACGAAGAACTTTTTGAATTGTTGGAGGTTACCCCAAAAGAGTATATCGAATCCATTTGTGATGGTGGACCTTCCATTTAAACAATAGAACAGACCGCACGGCACCATATATCTTTCTCCTTTTTTTTGCTGTAATATAGGCACGAACTTCTCTAACTACCCAGTTGAAAGATTACGTCCAATTTATAAATTAAAAACATGACCATTGTAGAGGCATTAAAAGAAAAGAACAGGCTTGTAGGCAGAGTGTTGGAACTTCAAAACAGAATTTCAACTTACAATTGTGTGATCGAGGGAAACCCAAGGGCATATAACCCCAAAGAGGTAATGGCCGAACTCAACAAAACAATTGAGGAATTGATTGATATAAAAACAAGAATTACCAGGGCAAATCAACCAGTCCAGGAAAAAATATATCGATTGTCAGAGCTCAAGACAAAAATCCGATTTTTAAAGACGATACCTACCACCGAAGGAAAGGCCCCCTCTGGAAAAAATTATTACTCTCAATCCGAAATATATGTTTGGGAGTCGGCCATAAAAACCAAAGATAGGGATGAGAATGTTGTGGATTTGGGTAACGAAATCAGTAAAATCCAACAAGAATTGGATACCCATAACTACAATACTGTAATCTGATTAAAGTGTAGTGCAGAAATGTGGAAATTGCTGTGGAGATTAAGATCACCAAATGCAAGAGATCTGGACATACAATTTTGTATGATTCTGCATTGATTTAAAACTCAAAAGTCAAGGAGGTTGTAATCAAAATTCAAAACAAATAGTTCAAAAGTCAAGATATACCCTGATTTTGGATTAAAATAGCATTGACTCAAAGTATGCGCTACACCCTTTTACCCTAATGAATCGTCTTTTATTGAAAGAGCTCGTCAACTTTTTTAATCGTTCAATTTAAGAACGGCCATAAAAGCTTGTTGCGGGATTTCCACATTGCCCACTTGGCGCATTCGCTTTTTACCCTTTTTCTGTTTTTCGAGCAGCTTACGCTTACGGGAAATGTCCCCACCGTAACATTTGGCCGTTACATCCTTTCGTAGGGCTTTTATGGTCTCTCTTGAAATAATCTTGGAACCAATGGCGGCCTGTATCGGAATATCGAACTGTTGCCTTGGGATAAGCTCCTTCAATTTTTCGCACATCTTTTTACCGATATGGTAAGCATTATCAAAGTGAACCAAGGCCGATAGCGCATCTACAGGTTGTGCATTTAGCAATATATCCACTCGCACCAACTTGGAAGGTCGCATTCCAATTGGGGAATAGTCAAAAGAAGCATACCCTTTCGATACGGTCTTTAAACGATCATAAAAATCAAAAACGATTTCTGCTAGGGGCATATCAAAAATAAGCTCCACACGCTCAGTGGTCAAATAGGTTTGATTAACGATTTGTCCTCGCTTTTCAATACAGAGTGACATTACGTTCCCCACAAAATCTGCTTTTGTGATGATGGTAGCCTTAATATACGGCTCCTCGACCCTGTCAATTGTAGATGGGTCTGGTAAATCCGTTGGATTGTTTACAATGATGGGTTCTGGATCACCTTTGGTGGTGTAGGCATGATAGCTAACATTGGGAACCGTAGTAATTACCGTCATGTCAAACTCTCGCTCCAAACGCTCTTGAATGATTTCCATGTGCAACATTCCCAGGAAACCGCATCGGAATCCAAAGCCCAAAGCGGCACTGCTTTCTGGTGTGAAAACGAGGGAAGCATCATTCAACTGCAATTTTTCCATGGAGGAACGGAGATCTTCAAAATCTTCGGTGTCCACAGGATAGATACCGGCAAATACCATGGGCTTAACATCCTCAAAGCCTCCGATGGGGTTTTTGGTGGGGTTGGCCGAATCGGTAATGGTATCACCCACCTTTACTTCACGAGCGTCTTTGATTCCGGTAATTAAATAACCAACATCGCCCGTAGAAATCTTCTTTTTTGGATGTTGGGTCAGTTTTAATGTCCCAATTTCATCAGCTTCATAAGATTTGCCTGTGGCCACAAATTTTATTTTTTGACCCTTGGTGATTTCACCGTTTACCACCCTAAAATAAGTTTCGACCCCTCTGAATGGATTGTAGACAGAGTCAAAAACAAGAGCTTGCAAGGGTTCATCGGGATTTCCTTTTGGTGGCGGAATCCGGTCGATAATAGCGGTAAGTATTTCTTCGATACCAACACCGGTTTTAGCACTTGCGGGAATTACTTCCTCTGGATCACAACCCAGGAGGTCCACAATGTCGTCGGTAACTTCTTCCGGATTGGCACTCGGAAGATCTACTTTGTTGAGCACGGGAATGATTTCCAAATCGTTCTCCAGCGCCAAATAAAGGTTGGAAATGGTCTGTGCTTGAATACTCTGGGCCGCATCCACGACCAAAAGAGCACCTTCGCAGGCAGCGATAGATCGGGAAACCTCATAGGAAAAATCCACGTGCCCGGGAGTATCGATCAGGTTGAGCACATATTTTTCACCGTTATGAACATAATCCATTTGGATGGCATGACTCTTAATGGTGATGCCACGTTCGCGCTCCAAGTCCATATTGTCCAACAACTGGTCTTGTTTTTCCCGTTCGGTCACCGAACCGGTGAAGTCCAAAAGGCGGTCCGCCAAGGTGCTTTTACCATGGTCTATGTGTGCAATGATGCAAAAATTCCTGATCTTCTCCATATCAACAATAACATACCCCAAAAAAGGGACTTAATCAACTGCAAATATAATTGTTTTAAATACCCATAAACGGTTTTTCTCAATAAGAAAAAACAAGCCCCTATTCCGCTCAAAAATAATTTCTTAGATTTGATGTTCAACCCAAACCTCAAATGAAAAACCTCACCACCATTTTTTTATTGGTGTTTTCTATGATTTATGGTGCGTACGGCCAAACCTTTAAGATAACCGGCAAGGTGGTGGACGAACAAAATCAGATTGTTCCCTACGCCAATATTTTGCTGCTTCAGGCCATCGACTCCACTTTTGTTCAAGGCACTTCAGCCAACGAGGATGGCTTTTTTGAGCTTACTGAAGTGGCGCCGGACCTCTATCTGTTGCAGGCAAGTTATGTGGGCAGGGGCTCGGAGCCAAGAGCATTGGATATTAAAAATGATGTTTCCCTTGGTGCTTTGATTATTCCGATGGAAAGCAATGAGTTGGATGAGGTGGTGGTTACTGCACAACGCCCAAAACTGCAACGACTTCCGGACAGACTTGTCTTTTCGGTGGAAAATACGGTGGTTTCACAAGGAACATCTTGGGATATTCTTAAGAGCACACCAGGAGTGATTGTGAACCAAGATGAATTGCTGATTCGCGGTCAAAATGCAACGGTCTACCTCAACGACAGGAAAGTGCAACTATCCGGACAAGAAGTTCAAGATTTATTGCAGGGGCTTTCGGGCACCAACATCAAATCGGTAGAAGTAATAGCAAACCCTCCCGCACGGTACGATGCCGAAGGAGGTCCAATATTAAATATTGTAACCAGTAAAAACATAGTTCCCGGATACAAAGGGAGTATCAACGGGACGTTCACCCAGGCCGTTTTTCCAAAGTTCAGCGTTGGAACCAGCCATTATTACAAAACGGACAAGCTTAATTTGTTTGCGAATTATACCATCAACCCAAAGAAGGAATTGACCAAAACGGTCAAAGGCATCAATTTCATGGATGATGCCAATAATATTTTCTCCGTTTGGGACACGGATTACAACCAAACAGACCGGTCGCAATCACAAAATGCGAGCGTTATCCTAGATTATGATTTTGATGAGCGAAACAGTCTGAATGTTACCTCTAACCTTCTCTTTAATTTAGATCAAGAGCAACAAACCCTGCTTGATAATGAAATGAGGAACGCCCAAGCACAACTGGATTCCACATTCACTACCCAGAACAATGCCAATATGGACAACACTAATTTGGCGTTCGACCTGACGTATGTGCACAAGTTAAAGAAAGAGGGGGCTCAAATAAGGGCCAATGGGCATTACACGTACTTCAATGGGGAAATGTTCCAACGATTGGCATCCGATTATTTTGATGCCGATGGTACTTTTTTAAGGGATTTCGGTTTTGATGCCACTTCCGATCAAGAGATTAAAATTTATACGGGGCAGTTGGACTACTCCACTCCGATTGGAAATGCTTCTTTTGAATCCGGGGCCAAGATTTCATCGATTACTTCCGAAAACACCATGGACTTTTTCAATTTTACCGGGTCCAGCAATACTGTTGATGCCTCACAATCGGATAGGTACATTTATGATGAGGATGTATATGCCGCTTATATGAGCTTTGTGAAAAACTGGGAAAAGTGGTCCATGAAACTAGGTGTTCGAGGAGAGCTCACTAAGGCCGAGGGTCGTTCGTTGACATTGAACCAAGTCAACACCCAAGACTTTTTTGAACCCTTTCCATCGGTATATGTGCTGTACTCCCCGTCGGACAAGCATAGCTTTTCTTTTGATTTTGGAAGAAACATCAATCGCCCAAAGTACAATGATTTGAATCCTTTCAGGTTTTTCTATAACGAAAACGATTATGAAGAAGGAAACCCAGGGTTAAGGCCAAGTTTTAGCAACAATTTCAACTTTAACTACACGCTCAATAGCGAATACTTCTTCGATGTCTACTATCGGGACAATGGAAGCAACATTGCTTATTTGGTGTTTCAGGACAATACTGACCAAACCTTGGTGGAACTCAAACAGAATGTGTTGGACAGTAAATCCTACGGGTTGGATTTTACCTTGAGTAAATCCATTGCCCCCGCTTGGTTCATGTATGCGTATACCTCTTTGTTCCATGAGGAAGAGACCTATTTAGCTGAAGAAAGTGGAAATGTGCCCTTCACTAATGAAGTGAACGGAGTGTATGCTTATTTGGGCAATTATTTAACACTGTCCAAGGATGGAACCTTTACAGGGGAGATTACCGGTACCTATATTTCCAAATTTCTTTTTGGATCTTATGTTTCCGATGAGCAATTTAATTTGACTGTTGGTCTGCGAAAGACTTTGTTCGATAATAAAATCACCCTCTCGCTCGCTGCAGAGGATATTTTAGAGCAGTACGTGCCCACCTATCGTTCGCAGTACCTCAACCAAGACAATTTTTACCGAAGACGCCCCGAAACTCAGTTTATTCGCTTTGGTTTTACCTATAACTTCGGGAATTTCCGATTGGAGGATAACGAGCGTGGCATCGATAAAAACGAACGCGATCGACTACAATCGCAGAACTAGCTTTTTGATTCTTAGCGATTTTGTACTTTTGCAGTCCAAAAAACCGTAGGATTTGCCAAAAATTGGAAACATAGAACTCCCTGATTTTCCGCTTCTTCTAGCGCCGATGGAAGATGTGAGCGACCCCCCTTTCCGTAAACTGTGCAAGGAGCAGGGCGCCGATGTGGTGTATACCGAGTTTATCTCTTCCGAAGGATTGATCAGGGACGCTGCCAAGAGTGTTATCAAACTGGATATTTATGAGAAGGAACGTCCTGTGGGCATCCAGATTTTTGGTGCCGAACTGGATTCTATGTTGCAGGCGGTGGATATTGTGGAAAAATCGAATCCGGACATCATCGACATCAATTTTGGCTGTCCTGTTAAAAAGGTGGTCAGCAAAAATGCCGGTGCCGGTATTTTACGGGACATTCCTTTGATGGTAAAACTCACCGAGGAAATCGTGAAGCGTACCAAGTTACCCGTAACGGTAAAAACGCGTTTGGGTTGGGACCAAAGCTCCATCAAAATTATTGAGGTAGCGGAACGATTGCAGGACGTTGGCATTGAAGCCATCTCCATTCACGGACGTACCCGCGTTCAGATGTACAAGGGCGAGGCCGATTGGAAACCCATTGCCGAGGTAAAGAACAACCAACGGATGCACATTCCGGTTTTTGGAAACGGTGATGTGGATACGCCCGAAGCCGCGGTAAAAATGCGTGACGAATACGGGTTGGACGGCGCAATGATCGGGAGGGCGAGCATTGGCTACCCTTGGTTTTTTAAAGAAGTTAAGCACTATTTTAAAACAGGTGAGCACTTGGCACCTCCCACCATGCAGGAACGCGTGGAAGCTGCCCGAAGACACTTGCAGATGGCCATTGATTGGAAGGGAGAAAAACTAGGTGTTTTTGAAACCAGAAGGCACTATACCAATTATTTTAAGGGCATTCCCCACTTTAAGGAATACCGAATGAAAATGGTGACCAGCGATGATGCTGCCGATGTTTTTGCCGCGTTTGATGAGGTTCAGGAAAAATTTGGTAATTACCAGTTCGCTTAAGCGGAAATCAATTTTCGGGTGATTCGGCTACTTGCTATTTTTGAAGAGATAAAGCCCAAAACCACGATGGTTCCGATAACAATCAACAAGTTGATGACATTGAATTCCACAGGATAGGCCAATGATGGTGTGATCTTCAACCACCCGAAGGCCAGTTGGGACCCAATCAAAATCGAGCCGATTAACACCCCGATCAACCCGCCGAAAGAAGTGACCAATATGCCTTGGATAAAATAGATGCGACGTAGTTCTTTGATCGTTGTGCCCAGACTGAACAGTGTTTTGGAGTTCTGTTGCTTGTCCAAAATCATCATGATGATGGCCCCGACCACGTTAAAAAGCGCAATGATCAACACAAGTGTGAAAATTAAATAGGTTGCTAAGTTTTCCGTATTCAACATTCGGTAGAGCGAGGTGTTTTGTTCTCTCCGCGTTAAAACAGAAGCTTTTTCGCCCAAGACCTCGGCAATGGAGCTCCTAACATCGTTCGGGGAGGCATTCTCCATCAATTTAAAATTGATACCGGAGATTTCGGTACTATCTTTCTGTAATAGCTCTTGCACTAACGGAAGACGGGCAAACACATATTTTTTGTCCAAAGATTCTTCAACCGCGTACACTCCGCTCACAACCAGCGAAAGGTCATCGTAAGGTTTGGCATTGAATCCTTGTTGTGAAAAAGAACCTTCTCCGGGCTTGGGAACCAAAACCTCCATGGCGGTCCTATTGTTTATGGGGACGCCCAACAGGTTGTAAATCCCAAAACCGATAACGCCATTATAGATATCGGGACCCCAATTCCCAAAAATGATGGTACTGTCCACTCCTGTAACGGCACGGTAGTTTTCGTCCACACCTTTGATGTAGGCAATGGTACTTTTTTCTTTGTAGGTAAGATAGGCCCGTTCTTCCAGTTCCTTGGAAAAATTGGCCAACCCCTCGATTTCTGCAAGGTCTGATTCTTCATCGGCAGAAAGGGTAAAATGCTTGCCCGTTGTGGGCGAAGCCTTCAAATCGGGATCAAAAGTATTGGAAAAGGAAAGGCTGAACGTCTTTAGACCAGCAAAAGCGGAAAGCACGATAAACAGGGCCGCGGAACCTATCACAATCACTAAAAAAGTAATGAAATTGATGATATTTACCGCATTTTGGCTGCTTTTGGACCGTAAGTAACGCTTTGCGATATAAAGAGGAAAGTTCAAAATCAGGATTTCTTACGTTTGTCGAGCAGGTCCCTATTCTCGATAGGGTTCTCTTCTCTTTTTAATGATTTTTCAATCCCCTCAATGTACTCCAAGGAATCGTCCAGATAAAAATTAAGCTCTGGCACTCTCCTCAACTGATGCTTGGTACGTTGGGCCAATTCGTAACGAATGGCCACTTGGTTCTCTTTAATGCCCTCTAACAATTCTTTGGCATCTTTGTTCGGAAAAATGCTAACGTATACTTTGGCCAAAGATAGATCTACGGTTACGGAAACCTTGGACACAGAGATCAGAGTTCCCTTGAGACCACCATCGGTAGCGGCTCGTTGTAGGATATCGGCCAAGTCTTGTTGAATGATTCCTGCTATTTTTTTCTGTCTTTGTGTTTCCTCCATACTGCAAAAATAAGCGAATAAATGACTAAGCTCACGCTATTAACCATTTACAGTGCGTAATTTTGGAAAAAGGTGAACATTTTAACCCTTATTATATCTCCTATGGATAAAATTGAACATATCGGAATTGCGGTAAAAGATTTGGAGGCATCCAATGCTTTATTTGAAAAATTGTTGGGCGTGCCCCATTATAAAATTGAGGAAGTGGCCTCGGAAGGGGTAAAGACCTCTTTCTTTCAATCGGGCCCCAATAAAATTGAATTGTTGGAAGCAACCAAGCCCGACAGTCCCATTGCCAAATATTTAGAAAAGAAAGGCGAGGGAATCCATCATGTGGCCTTTGCGGTGGAGGATATCTTATCGGAAATGGAACGATTAAAGGGTGAGGGTTTTGTGGTTTTGAACGAAACACCCAAAAAAGGAGCGGATAACAAACTGGTGGCGTTTTTGCATCCAAAGGGCACGAATGGCGTACTGGTGGAGCTTTGCCAAGAAATAAAAGAGGGGTAGAGCCGTTAAAACCTTGCGCTGAAGAAAAATAAACACTAATATTGCATCCGCAAAATGCGGGTCCTATAGCTCAGCTGGTTAGAGCACCTGACTCATAATCAGGGGGTCCCTGGTTCGAGCCCAGGTGGGACCAC
>NZ_CAMYIC010000036.1 GCF_947258355.1 uncultured Allomuricauda sp. | reverse complement strand
TTATGAAAAAAAACATGGGCGGTGCAGACCGTACAATTCGAGTTATCTTGGCACTTGGTGTTGGAGCATTGTATTATTTTAATGTGATTACAGGAACATTGGCATATATACTGCTGGCATTGGCAGTCATATTTGTCTTGACAAGCTTTGTTAGTTTTTGTCCTTTGTACACCCTATTCGGGATTAATACATGCAAGGTCAAGAATTAGGTTTTTTGGTTGGTTGATAAAGAAAGCCGCTCTTTTGGAGCGGCTTTTTTTGTTTTAAAATGACAATATTCATGTAAAAAAGCTCTCAAATTATCAATTATGTAACTTTTGTTACAATATTTTATGACATTACTCAATATTTTACCCAAGCACAATTTAACTGAAAAAACATGAAATCACATTATCAAGTATTAATAATTGGTGGAGGAACAGCGGGTATTATGACAGCTGGTCAATTATTGAGAAAGAATAACAAGCTGGATATAGCCATTATTGAGCCCTCCGAAACACATTATTATCAGCCGGCTTGGACCCTGGTTGGAGCGGGCACATACGACTTCGAAAAAACTGCCAAGCCTATGTCAGAGGTTATGCCAAGCGGCGTAGATTGGATCAAGGACAGGGCATCCGGCTTTCTTCCGGAAAAAAATACAGTTTCTACAGAAAGTAGCGGAGATATTACTTATGACTACTTGGTCGTGGCTACGGGTTTGGTCATGGAGCCAAGTATGATCAAAGGTCTACCCGAGGCATTGGAAAAAGGAGTGGCTTGCAGCAACTATATTGACCCAGAGTTTACATGGGAGACCATAAGAAACTTTAAAAAAGGAAACGCACTCTTTACTCAGCCGACCACACCCATTAAATGTGGTGGTGCTCCACAAAAAATCGCATATTTGGCTGCAGATCATTTTAGGAAAAGTGGCCTAAAGGATAGCACCAATGTGATTTTTGCTACTCCTGGTTCTGTTATTTTTGGAGTAAAGGAGATTCGGGAAACTTTGAACAAGGTCATTGACCGTTATGGTATTCATTTTAAACCATTTTATGCTCCTAAGGAAATTGATATCGAAAATAAGATTGTCCACTTTAACCATTCCGCACCCGAAGAGAACAGATGTATTATAAATGAAGATAATGAGCTTGGGGAAAAAATGATTGGGGATGTGGATATTCAAGTGCCGTTCGATATGCTGCACATTGCACCTCCACAAGCGGCTCCTAAATTTATAAGGGAATCCGTGTTGGCCAACCAAGCAGGTTGGTTGGATGTAGATCATTACTCCATGCAGCATAACAAATACCCGAATGTTTTTGGCCTTGGAGATGTTGCGGCTTTGCCCACGGCAAAAACGGGAGCGGCGGTTAGAAAGCAAGTCCCAATTGTTGTTGAAAATGTGATGAGTTTAATCAATGGAAAAACAGCCGAGAACCATTCATATAATGGGTATTCTTCCTGCCCTTTGGTAACGGGATATGGTAAAATGACCCTGGCTGAATTCGATTACAACAACAACTTTATTCCAGACCCAAAACTCAAGCGAATGCTGGTCTTTAACAGTGCCAAGGAACATTGGAGACTTTGGATGTTGAAAAAATACGGATTGCCATACTTGTACTGGAACAAAATGATGAAAGGTAAAAACGTTTAAATCAAAGTATTTTGAAAACTTGATACCTGAGGAATATCATGTTTTGAAGAACCTCTACCTATTAAATTTGAATCAAAATTAAAACCAATACATTTTGAAAATGCTGAATATTCCTTTGGTAGTTTGGGAGAACGGTATCTGGATGATAGGACTGTTTGCCCTCGTGGTCATTATACTCATCGTAGCAGTTTTGGCCATGATGAACAGTGGTAAAAAGTAAACACTAACCACAAATAAGAGATGGATTTAATATAGAGATAGTTTGTTTTTATGTTAAATCCATCTTGTTTGTAACAATAGTAACTCAGAATAATAGTATTCAAGGTTATTTTTGAGGCACTAATTGTTACCTATGGAAACCGAAATTCTCGCCCGGATTCAATTTGCCTTTACAGTTGCTTTTCATTACATCTATCCTCCCTTAAGTATCGGGATTGGATTGCTTTTGGTCATTTTTGAAAGTACTTACATTCGGACCAAAAATGAAATCTATCATAAGCTAGCACGTTTTTGGACTAAAATATTTGCCCTCACCTTTGGTATCGGAGTCGTTACAGGTATAGTGATGGAATTCGAATTCGGCACCAACTGGGCCGTATATTCACGCTATGTAGGGGATGTCTTTGGTAGTGCACTTGCCGCAGAAGGTATTTTTGCCTTTGCGCTGGAGAGTGGTTTTCTCGGAATATTATTGTTCGGTTGGAATAGGGTAAAACCATGGGTCCACTTGGTTTCAACCATTGGTGTTTTCTTGGGGTCCATGTTCTCTGCGATATGGATCGTGGTTGCCAATAGTTGGCAACAGACACCAGCAGGTTTTCATATTGTTGGTGAGGGAATGGATGCACGGGCCGAGATAACCGATTTTTGGTCCATGGTGTTCAACCCATCCAGTGTGGACAGACTCACCCATGTTTGGTTAGGCGCATTTTTGGCCGGAGCATTTTTGGTGCTGAGCGTTCATGCCTATTATTTGATCAAGGGTAAATATGTAGAGATTTCCAAAAAGGCATTTAAGATCGCCTTGGTAGTTGCCACGATATTTTCGTTGGGACAACTGTTTACCGGTCACCAATCAGCAGATGGAGTGGCGGAAAACCAGCCCGCAAAACTTGCTGCCCTAGAGGGACATTTTGAAGCATCGGCACCTGCTGATATGTATATTTTAGGGTGGGTGGATAAAGAAAAACAGGAGGTTACCGGATTAAAGGTGCCGGGAGGTCTGTCCTTTTTATTGGATTATGATTTTGAAGCCCCGGTAACGGGTCTTAATGCATTTCCCGAAGATGAGCGCCCTTCACAGATCAATGCGGTTTTTCAATTTTACCACATCATGGTCGCCATTGGAATGGCTTTGATTTTTTTGACCCTCTTTGCAAGTTTCTTGATGTGGCGAGGGAAGCTGTTCAATAAAAAATGGCTGCTCTGGATTTTTGTGTTTGCCGTTTTCCTCCCTCAAATAGCCAATCAGGTTGGTTGGTTTGCTGCGGAAATGGGAAGACAGCCGTGGGTGGTGTACGGACTTTTAAGAACAGATCAAGCCTTTTCCCAGGCTGTTTCAGATAATCAGATTTTGTTCTCATTGATTTTGTTCTTCTTGGTATATGCTCTTTTGTTCACATTGTTCATTTATCTATTGCACAAAAAAATCAAGCATGGACCTTACGATGAATCAGAAAATGACGAAACCCCTTTCGGTGGAACACTAACTCATATGGTAAATTAAGCTTATGGAAACGTTTTTAGGATTGGATTATCCCACATGGTGGTTTTTGGTTGTAGGTGGACTTTTCTCAGGGTATGCCATATTGGACGGTTTTGATTTTGGGGCAGGTGCTTGGCATCTCTTTCTTAAGAAAGAGAACAGTCGTAGAATTGCTTTGAACGCCGTTGGCCCGGTTTGGGATGGTAACGAGGTTTGGTTGGTAATCGGTGGTGGAGCACTTTTCGCAGGTTTTCCCGTAATGTATGCCACCATGTTCTCATCGTTGTATGTCCCTTTTATGTTGTTCTTGTTGTTCATCATTTTCAGGGCCATATCCATCGAGTTCAGGGGGAAGGAACCGATGTTGTGGTGGAGAAAGCTTTGGGATGTCTGTTATAGCGTTTCAAGTATAATGCTCGCTTTTTTATTGGGCGTTGTGCTGGGTAATGTATTGCAGGGAATAGCCATAGGTGAAAACTATCAATACCAAGGAGGTGTTCTTTTTGAGTTTTTGAATCCGTATGCTTTAATGACAGGATTTACAACATTGTCCCTTTTTATGGCACATGGTGCTATTTTCCTTCTATTGAAAACTGAAGGAAGGCTGTTTGCAAAATTGACCATGTTGTTAAAACGGGGCATGATCTTTTTTATGGTCAGTTTTGCCGTGACCACATTGTATACCTTGATCTATATCCCACACCTTTCCGATGATTTTAAAAGCAACCCTTCACTTTTTATAATTCCGTTGCTCACATTTCTCAGTATCGCCAATGTGCCACGTTTGGCCGAAAAGCGCAAATACAAATGGGCATTTCTATTTTCCTCATTGACCATTGCATTTCTATTGGTTTTGGTAGCGGTGGAATTGTACCCGGTACTGTTGCGTTCCACAATAGACCCTATGTACAATATTGATATCTATAACGCAGCATCTTCCACAAAATCCCTGAAGATCATGATGGTTATTGTGGCCATCGGCACACCTTTGGTACTTTTCTATACCATCTTTGTTTATAAGACATTCTGGGGAAAGGTAAAACTGGACGAGACCAGTTATTAATAATTATAACTAACTCAATTAAGGACCCTGCTTTTGCGGGGTCTTTTTTGTTAATGTTTTGTTGAAAATAAGCCATACGGTAACCGATGTTACAGAGAATGAATAAAGTAATCGTGATTTTTATAGAAAAAAGCTATGAAATCACATTTTGAAAAAATCGGGTATGTCTTTATGATGGTTTTGTTTGTAGCTGCAATGATTTTTGGTTGTTCTGATTCCAATGACGAACCGATTGATCCTCAAACAGAAAATAGTATTGATGACAACACCAATGATGATGTTGATGATGATGCATCTTCTCTCACAGTAAATGATGAAGAAGCCCTGCTGTTTATGTTGGAAGAGGAGAAATTAGCTAGGGATACCTATAAATTTTTGAACGATTACTGGGGTATGGTTCAATTTGAGAATATAAGACAAAGTGAACAGTCCCATATGAATGCCGTGGAAACTTTATTGGTTGCTTACGATATTGAATATGAAATATTGGAAGATGGCGTATTCAACAATGAAGACCTTCAGGCATGGTATGACCAATTTGTACAAGATGGAATAGTGGATGAGGTAGCGGCGCTAACTGTAGGTGCCACCATCGAAGATTTGGATATCGTGGACTTGGAAGAACATATACAAGCGACTACCAATTCGGCTATAGCCGATGTGTTTTCAAGTTTGCAATGTGGGTCCAGAAACCACTTGAGAAGTTTTGTACAGAGCATCGAAAATCTTGGGGAAAACTATACGCCACAATTTCTTGACCAAGAAGAATATGAGACAATTTTGGAAGGTTCGCATGAGCAATGCAATTAGATCCAAAAGCATATAAACGCATCAAAAAATGGTGCATGTAATTTTTAACTAAACTTAGATAACTAAAATGGCAAAAATTGTTGTTCTGGGAGCTGGAATCGCCGGTCATGTGGCCGCATCCCATCTCAGAAGAAAGCTCTCCAAAAAGCATGATGTTGTGGTGGTATCACCCAATGGAAATTATCAATGGATCCCCTCTAATATCTGGGTAGGTATCGGTAGAATGAAACCCAAGGATATCTTATTTCCATTGGCACCTTTGTACGCGAAAAAACATATCGATTATAAACAGGCCAAAGCCGTCAGTTTTCATCCAGAAGGTGATCAGGAAGAAGCAAAACCCTATGTATTGTCGGAGTATGTTGTTGGGGATGATAAAGGGAAAAGGGAAAAAGTCACTTATGATTATTTGATCAATGCGACAGGACCCAAACTCAACTTTGAAGCCACGGAAGGACTTTCTCCTGGCAAGAACAAAACCCATTCCGTTTGTACCTATACCCATGCCCAGGAAGCATGGATTGAGCTGGAAGGGCTCATCAAAGAGATGAAGCAAGGCAAAAAAATCAAAATATTGATTGGAACGGGACATGCTAAATCAACCTGTCAAGGAGCAGCATTTGAATACATTTTAAATGTAGAACAAGAACTGAGAAGACATAAAGTAAGGGATATGGCAGAAATCACCTGGATCTCCAATGAATACAATTTGGGAGATTTTGGAATGGACGGCATGCTCATGAGCTATGGAAGCAACATCATGAAATCCAATGAAATGGTGGAAATGATATTTGAGGACCGGGGAATTTCATGGATTTTGGGGGCAGGCGTCAATAAAGTAGAGGATGGTGTTGCCTATTATGAGACATTGGATGGAGATCATAAGGAAGAAAGTTATGATTTTGCCATGCTTATTCCTTCCTTTTCGGGACATGGTTTCAAGGCTTATGGTAAAGCGGGCGAAGACATCACCGATAAACTTTTTAGGGGATTTATGATCGTGGATGCCGATTATACCCCCAAACCTTATGAGGAATGGAGCGTTCAGGATTGGCCGGAAACTTATCAAAACCCATCGTACTCCAACATTTTTGCGCCTGGAATTGCCTTCGCGCCACCGCATAGTATTTCCAAACCCAGAAAAAGCAAAAATGGGACAGACATAACCCCTGCACCTCCAAGAACGGGAATGCCATCAGGTATTACGGCCAAATTGGTGGCAGATAACATTATTGAAATGATCAAACATTCCAATAACGAGTTACATCACAAGGGGTCTATGGGTAATATGGGCGCGGCATGTATTGCATCCGCTGGTTTTGGGATGACGAAAGGTAGCGGAATAAGCATCACTACATATCCTATTGTACCGGATTATAAGAAATATCCGGACACCCATGGTAGAAAATTGGGCAAAACCTTTGGGTCTATTGGGCTTGCTGGTCACTGGTTAAAGCTCGCATTGCACTATGCCTTTATATACAAAGCAAAAATGAAACCTTTTTGGTGGTTAATCCCAGAATAGAAAATTATGACACGAAGAATATCCAAATACAAACGATTTATGATGATGAACCCCATTGTTCAGTTCTTTAAGTTCATTTATTTGAGCATTAAAGTTTTGATAGTGGTGGCAGGTGGGCACGGAGGAACCCGAAATGCCTAAGTACTGATTTTCATCATTGCTAAAGACCCCAATACCGACTTCCTTTGTTGGAATTTCTCTGTATTGGGGTTTTCTTTTTATGCAATTTTCTCAGTAACACAAGTTACTGTGCGGGTTTTTTAACACATTTATTTTTGGCACAAATTAAATACGTATATGAAACGACTATTTGTTTTAATAATATTCTTTTATGCACAGGCACAGATATTTGCCCAAGACCATGTGATGATTTCCTTGGAGGACGTCCTTTTGCGGGTACAAGAATCCAATGCCAGCATAAAAGTATCGGAACAGGAGGCCAAAATGGCCAAATACGATTATAGGTTTTCCAATTCCATCTTTTTACCACAGATTTCAGTGTCCCATACAGGTATGGCGACTACAAACCCCCTAATGGCATTTGGATCTAAACTAAATCAGGAGATTTTGACCCAGGCGGATTTTAATCCTGCCCTATTGAACGATCCCGATCAGATCGAGAACTATGCCACAAAAGTTTCTGTGGAACAACCTTTGATCAACCTAGATGGATTTTACCAGCGCAAGGCGGCCAAGACCACTATGGAGGCCAAGGAACTTCAAGCCATGCGAACTAGGGACTACCTCGATTTTGAAGCCCAAAAAGCTTATGGTCAATTACAGTTGGCACACCGGGCCGTAACAGTTTTGGAAAAGGCCAATGATGCAGCTATGGCAAATTTGAACATGGCCCAAAATAGCTATGATCAAGGCTTGCTTCAAAAAGCCGATCTATTGGAGGTGAAAGTGAGGGTTACGGAAGTTTCCGATCAATTGAAAACGGCAAAGAGCAATGTGCAAAATGCATCGGATTATCTCGCTTTTTTAATGAATGAACAAGGAGATGTGGTTTACGAACCAGCCGAGGAATTAGTACCGGATAATCTAGGCGGAACAGTAGAAGGATCTCTGGAAAACAGGGCAGATATAAAAGCCATGGATTTGGTTTCCGAAGCATACAAAGCAAATATGCGAGCCGATAACATGACATTTTTACCAAGACTTAATGCTTTTGCAAGCTATGAAATGTACGATGACCAAATTTTTAGGGCAGATGCAAAAGGATATATAATCGGGGCAAGTTTGAGCTGGGATGTTTTTAAAGGATCTCAACGCTTTGCCAAAGCAGGAAAGAGTAAGACCAGTTATGAAAAAGCAAAACAAGAATACGAACAGTACGTCGCCAAAAGTTCTATGGAGCTTCAACGCACCAAGCGGATGGTCGAAGATGCGAAAAGCAGGCTCGAGACCTCAAAATTGGCTATGGAGCAATCTGAAGAATCGTTAAGGATACGTACCAATAGATTTAAGGAAGGTTTGGAAAAAACCACTGATCTATTAATGGCCGAAGCCACCTTCGCGGAAAAACAATTGGTGTATTATCAAACCATTTTCGAATACAATCAAGCACAATCACTATTAACATTTTTAACCAAAGAATAATTGCAAGATGAAAAACACTACGATATATAAAAGCTTCACTTTAATCCTTGCTTTGGGATTGATCCTTTCAGGATGTGGGAGTGACGAAAAACAAGCAGTGGATACCTCAGAAGCTGTTTCGGTCACTGTTGCCGATGTGGACATGGGCGATAGTTCCACCATATTGGCAGGAAGTGGTCAGATTAAAGCCGTGAACAGTGCCACTTTAAGCACCCGAATGATGGGCCATGTGGAATCTCTTCCCGTAAAAATAGGCCAGAAAGTAAACAAGGGAGATTTATTGATCTCCATCAACAATGTGGACCTGCGCGCCAAAAAAGCACAAGTGGAGGCTTCCATTACCGAAGCTCAGGTCGCATTTAACAATGCCAAGAAAGATTATGAAAGGTTCCAAAACCTTTTTAATGAAAACAGCGCTTCACAAAAAGAGCTGGATGATATGACCGCTCGCTACGAAATGGCCAAGGCTAGATTGGAAGCCGCCAATCAAATGAAGAACGAAGTAAACTCCCAATTTGCCTATGCGAATATTAGAGCACCCTTCAGTGGAGTTGTGACCAACACTTACATAGATGAAGGCGATATGGCCAACCCAGGTGTTCCTTTGGTGTCGGTGGAATCCCCAGGCGGATTCGAAGTAGAGGCCAAAGTGGCCGAGAACAGTATTTCTGACATCGAAGTAGGTACAAAAGCCCACATTTTGGTTAAGGCTTTGAATACCACTATCACAGGCAAAGTGTCCGAGTTGAGTGCATCTGCACAAAATACGGGTGGGCAATATGTAATGAAGGTTTTATTGGACAAAACAGACGCCAAGATTTTGTCAGGTATGTATGCTACCGTTAGGCTGGAGGCGGGCGAGGAGAACAACGGTAAAACTGTTGTTACGGTTCCGTCCAAAGCCTTGGTGCATAAAGGCCAATTAACAGGAATCTATACTTTAGGACAGGATAATGTTGCCTTGTTGCGTTGGTTGCGATTGGGTGAGAATTACGGTGAAGAAGTGGAAGTATTGTCCGGTTTGTCAGAAGGAGACCAGTATATCGTATCGGCTGAAGGAAAGCTTTACAACGGAGCAAAAGTAACCATTCAATAACCCAAAAAAGGTAGCAATGAAAGACGGACTTGCAGGTAGAATAGCCAAAGGGTTTATCAGCTCTAAACTAACGGTGCTTCTAATGATTGTGTTTATGGTCATTGGGGTGTACAGTTCTTTCCTTATCCCAAGGGAGGAGGAGCCACAGATAGATGTTCCGATGGCTGATATTTTTGTGGGATATCCAGGCGCCAGCCCAACAGAGGTAGAGTCTAGGATAACAAAGCCCCTTGAAAAGATTATATCGAACATTAAAGGCGTGGAATATGTATATACCACCTCTATGCAAGAGCAGGGGATGGCCATTGTACAGTTCTACGTTGGTGAGGATATTGAAAGGTCTTTGGTGCGTTTGTACGACGAGATCAATAAGCATATGGACCAAATGCCCGAAGGGGTTACCATGCCCTTGGTGAAGACACGTGCCATTGACGATGTGCCCATGTTGGCATTGACTCTTTGGAGCGATGAGTACGATGATTTTGAACTTAGGCAAATCTCGGGCGAGCTCATCAATGAAATCGAAAAAGTAAATGGTGTTTCAATCACCAAAAAGATTGGAGGACGCAGTCCACAGCTACGAGTGGTTGTCGATAAGGCGAAAATGGCCGAATCAGGTGTTGATATGTTGGCCGTTGCCCAAATGATCAAGGCCAATAACCAGCAAATGGATGCGGGCAATTTCCTTTCAAACGATACCGAGTTCCATATTAGTACAGGAAACTTTTTGGAGACCAAAGAAGATTTGGAAAATCTGATAGTTGGCACCAAACAAGGTCAGCCCATTTATTTAAAGCAGGTGGCAACGGTTTTGGATGGCCCGGAGCTTCCGAAGAACTATGTTTCCCTCGGATTCGGAGCTGCCAGTGAAAAGGCGGAAACCTTTAGGTCCGAATATCCGGCCGTAACCATTTCCATTGCAAAGCGTAAAGGTGCCGACGCCATGAAGATTGCTGATGTGGTGTTGGAAAAAGTGGACCATCTTAAAACTACGCTTATTCCAGATGAGGTAAAAGTTGAGGTCACCCGAAACTACGGTCAGACTGCTTCCCAAAAAGTATCCGAATTGCTGATGCACTTGATTGGAGCAATCATCGCTGTAACCTTTGTGGTAATGTTGGCTATGGGATGGAGAGGCGGATTGGTCGTGTTTCTATCCGTGCCCATCACATTCGCTTTGACCCTATTGAGCTATTATATGCTCGATTATACATTGAACCGAATCACCTTGTTCGCTTTGGTTTTCGTAACCGGTATTGTGGTGGATGACTCCATTATTATCGCGGAGAACATGCATCGCCACTTTAAAATTAAGCGTTTGCCGTTCAAGGATGCTGCTATTTATGCTATCAACGAGGTAGGGAACCCGACCATTTTGGCAACTTTTACGGTAATTGCATCCGTATTGCCCATGGCATTCGTATCCGGTTTGATGGGCCCATATATGTCTCCTATGCCTATCGGAGCATCTATAGCCATGTTATTATCATTGTTTGTGGCATTGACCATAACTCCATATTTGGGATACATCTTCCTAAGGGAGAAGGATAAAAAGAAGAAAAAGGAAAAAGAGCCTGTAGAAATTCAAGATACCTTCATCTATAAGGCGTATGCTCGATTTGAAAGGCCCTTGATCGAGAGCGGCAAAAAAAGATGGATGTTCTTGGGAATTACATTTTTCTTGCTGTTGGCTTCCGTAGCTATGTTCTTCACCAAGTCGGTAGCGGTAAAAATGCTTCCTTTTGACAACAAGAACGAATTTCAAGTAGTGATAGACCTTCCCGAAGGAACTACTTTGGAACGCACATCGGCAGTAACAAAAGAAATAGGGGCCTACCTATCCACAAGACCTGAAGTGGTCAACTATCAAACCTATGTGGGTACATCCGCACCGATTACCTTTAATGGATTGGTTAGGCACTACGATCTTCGTGGTGGTAGTAATATGGCAGATATCCAGGTGAACCTTGTTGACAAGCACGATAGAAGCGAGCAGAGCCACGATATCGCCAAACTGTTGAGGCCCAAGATTCAGGAATTGGGTGAAAAGTATCAAGCGAACATTAAGATTGTAGAAGTGCCACCAGGTCCTCCCGTGTTGTCTACAATTGTAGCAGAGGTATACGGTCCGGATTACGATAAGCAAATTGCATTGGCCGATAAGGTAAAGGGTATTTTGAACAATACCACCGATGTTGTGGATGTGGATTGGATGGTTGAAGATGACCAAGTCGAATACGATTTTGTGATCGATAAAGAAAAATCAATGCTATATGGTGTTACTCCTAAGCAAATCGTTCAGGTGATGGCCATGGCTTTCCGCGAACAGCCGGTATCCCATATTTATAGGGAAGATGCTTTTGATCAAATCGGGATAGTCTTGTCCATAAGCGAGAAGGATAAATCCAGTTTGGATGAAATCAAACAATTGAAAATTGCATCAAAACAAGGGAATATGGTATCTGTAGGAGATTTGGTTTCTATAAAGGAGGGAACCAAGGCCAAGAGTATCTATAGAAAAAACCAGAAACGTGTGGTTTATGTAATGTCCGATATGGCAGGAGAACTTGAAAGTCCTGTTTATGCTATTTTGGGCATGACGGACAAATTGAATGCCTTGGAACTTCCACAAGGATATTCCATCAACGAATTGTATATGGAACAGCCACAATTTGAGGATGACTACACCGTAAAATGGGATGGAGAATGGCAGATTACCTTGGAGGTGTTCCGTGATTTGGGAATCGCATTCTTAGGTGTGATCGTAATCATCTATATGTTGATCGTGGGATGGTTCCAAAACTTTAAGGCCCCAATGGTAATGATGGTTGCCATACCATTGTCACTTATCGGTATTGTTTTGGGCCACTGGTTGTTGGGTGCATTCTTCACCGCGACTTCTTTTATCGGGATGATTGCTCTGGCAGGTATTATGGTGCGGAACTCCGTACTGCTTATTGACTTTGTCAATTTAAGGTTAAAAGAGGATGTTCCGTTGAAACAGGCAGTAATAGAGGCAGGTGCCGTACGTACTACGCCAATTCTGCTTACAGCGGGAACTGTTGTTATAGGAGCTTTTGTGATATTGTTCGATCCTATTTTCCAAGGATTGGCCATATCACTCATGGGAGGGACCATAGTATCTACCGTTTTGACACTATTGGTAGTCCCATTGGTTTATTACATGATTGAACGCAAAAATTACAAGTAAGATGAAAATGATCATTGTTACCACGGTGGAAGAATATAAAAGCCAGGTCTTTAAATTATTTAAAAAGGCAGGTGTGGAGAGCTTTAGTGAATCTGATATTGATGGATACAAAAGCGCAGCTCCTTTGATGTATACGAGTAGTTGGTTTCCCAGTGAAAAGGGAGGGGCCGCATCCAATATGTTCTTTTCCTTTACAGAAGAAGAAAAAGTGACCGAATTGTTTGGGTTGATCAAGCAGTTCAATACGGAAAGTGAAACTACCAATCCTATTAGAGCTGTTGAAATACCAATTGAAAGAACTGTTTAAAAAAAGAAAATATGAAAAATAGAATCGTAAGAGGAGTAGCAGGAACCTTTATATTGATTAGTTTGATATTGGCCATTTATGTAAACATCAATTGGCTTTGGTTTACTGCTTTTGTTGGTGCCAATCTATTACAGTCATCGTTTACCAAATGGTGCCTGTTGGAAGATATTCTAAAAAAGTTCGAAGTAAAGGACTAAAATGACAACAACGCTCAAACAATAGTCAAATTTGTTTTTTAAAGCATTTTCGCCACCTTTGTTAAAAACCTCGCGAAAATGCTTTATCAACCTTGGCCTTGGTATGTATCAGGGCCCCTTATAGCCCTGATCATGGCCGTATTGATCTTAATGGGCAAAAAATTCGGAATGTCCTCCAACCTGGAAACGTTTTGTTCCATGGGAGGGGCAGGGAAATTTACAGATTACTTCAAAGTGGATGTGAAATCCAAACGATGGAACCTCTTGGTGGTTCTTGGCTCTGCCATAGGAGGGTTTTTGGGAGCCAATTGGCTTTCGCCCAATCCTGCTGTGGATATTTCCGAGGAGACGGTCGTAAAACTCAACGAGCTTGGTTTTGATAGTGCTGGAAAGGCCTATTTGCCCACCGAATTGTTTGGTTTGGATTCCCTTACTGATCCAATTGTATGGGCAATACTTTTAATAGCTGGTTTTTTGGTGGGATTTGGAACGCGTTATGCCGGTGGATGTACTTCTGGACATGCCATCTCTGGCCTGAGTAATTTGCAGCGACCTTCCTTAATAGCGGTAATCGGATTTTTTATCGGTGGACTTATTATGGTTCATCTATTGTTTCCCTTAATCTTTTCATCATGAAGAATTTGGCATACATCATCGTAGGTACATGCTTGGGAATCGTTTTGTATAAATCCGAAGCAGCTTCTTGGTTCAGGATTTATGAAATGTTCCAGTTTGATTCCTTTCATATGTACGGGATTATTGGTTCTGCTTTGGCTGTGGGTGTTGTTTTGGTTTCTTTGATAAAGAAATCCAAGATAAAATCGTTCTCTGGAGAGATTATTAGCATACCGGACAAGGAAAAAACATTTGCCAGATACATTATTGGGGGAACCCTTTTTGGTTTGGGTTGGGCTTTGGCAGGTGCGTGTCCAGGACCTATGTATATTTTGGTTGGGGCAGGGTATTGGCCTATAATCATTGTACTTGTGGGTGCACTAATTGGAGCCTTTGTTTATGGTATTTTAAGAGGTAAATTGCCGCATTAAGGTTGACTTAACGGGATATTTGGGCCAAACAACGAAAATCAATGGTTCGTTGGCGTTAAGCTTATAGCTTTGGTTGTCCCAAAACTTACTTAATAGTCCCTACATGAAGCTCACCACGTTTATTATAGACGATGATTTGGTGTCGCAGTTTGCGACCAGATACTGTATACAGCAATCTCCAGGTGATTTTGATATTGTTACCTGTTCCAGTGGAGAAGAGGGAATCCAAGCCTGTTTTAGTTTAATAGAAGAAAACAACCGATTGCCGGACATCATCTTTTTGGACCTTGTGATGGATGGAATGAATGGATGGGATTTCTTGAAGAACCTTCAGAATTTGTTCAAAGAGCACGAACTTCCGAGTGTTTATGTACTTTCGGCTTTCACTAATGCAACAGACCGTACAATCGCGAAGGGCCATGGATTGATTGCGGGTTATGTGGACAAACCGTTGTCTCGTTCGTATTTGGAGAAAATCCTGAAAGAAGAGGAGAAAAGAAGAGCTGTTGGATAGTTCTTTATACACTCCAATTGAAAATCATCTTAAATTGATTCCAGTCTGCGAAAAGTTTTTCAAAAAACCATATTTTTGCAGTCCATTTTTTATGGATGGCCCCGTAGTTCAATGGATAGAATAGAAGTTTCCTAAACTTTAGATGCAAGTTCGATTCTTGCCGGGGCTACTTTTACTTTAGTGCTTCACTCTTTTTTAATACCATCTTTAAGTTAACATGATTTTTGGTCGATAAAATCGCCCCAATTTTGACAAGCCAAGATTTTTTTTATAATTTTTCCATACAATCACATTTGTCCTGGCTTAGGACAAGAAGTAATCACGACATCATGAACAACCTCAAACGCGTAATTGTAGACTATAAAAAACTGACCTCCGAGGTACTCAAGCTTTTGGTGGAAAAATACCCCGATGGTTATGGGGACGATGATGTGATCAACTTCAAAAACCTTAAAGGAGAATATATAGAGGCTGTGGAGGTTTCTACAGAGGACACCAAGTATCTCGTAAAAATCAGTTCCAAGTTAGAGCGGACCATGGCCGATTTCGATGAGGATGATGACGATGATGGTTTTGATTCCGAAGACTATGACAAAATCCCTGAGGACGACGAGGATTTTTCTGAATCCGAAGAGGACGATGTGGATTGACCCCCTATTTCTTTAAATTTTTAAGCATTTCGATAGTGGTTTGGTCCAAATCAAATCTTGGTTCCCAACCCCACTGTTCCCTGGCCGAGGAATCGTCGATACTGCTTGGCCAAGAATCGGCAATTTCCTGTCTAAAATCAGGAGCGTAGCTTATTTTAAAACCGGAAATGTGTTTAGCAATACTTTCTGCCATTTGTTTCGGGGTAAAGCTCATGCCCGCCAAATTATAGGAAGACCTAACTTTGATTTTTTCTGATGGAGAATCCATTAGGCTTATGGTTGCCCTAATGGCATCGTCCATATACATCATGGGAAGCTCCGTGTCGCTGTCCAGAAAACATTCGTATGACCCTTTTTTTAAAGCTTCGTGGTAAATTTCCACGGCATAATCGGTAGTGCCGCCACCAGGCATGGTCTTCCAGCTGATCAATCCCGGATATCGGACACTTCTAACATCAACCCCATATTTTTTATTGTAATACTCGCACCAACGTTCTCCAGATTGTTTGCTGATGCCATAAACAGTACTAGGCTCCATAATAGTACTCTGAGGTGTATTTTCTTTAGGGGTGTTAGGGCCAAAAACAGCTATGCTGGATGGCCAGAATACTTTGGAAATTTTCTTTTCCTTCGCCAAGTTGAGCACATTGAACAGGGAATTCATATTAAGGTTCCATGCACGCATCGGAAACTTCTCCGCGGTGGCACTTAGCATGGCCGCCATTAAATAAACCTCATCAATTTCGTAGTGCATCACCACATCTTCGATGGCCGCGTAATTGGTAGCGTCCAAAAGCTCAAAAGGGCCTGACTGCATTAGTGCTTCACTACCTTCTCTAATATCACTTGCAATTACGTTTTCGGCGCCATATTTGTTTCGGAGTTCGAAAGTAAGTTCAGTACCAATTTGGCCACATGCGCCGATTATCAAAATGGGTTTGTGCATTAAAATCGAAGTTAATTTAGTTTAATGGCAAAGATACCCTTTATTAAAATTTGTACATTCGCTTATGCGAAAATTGTTAGGCATATTTATCTTGGTCATGGTTTTCAGTGCTTGCAAAAAGAACCAAAAAGCCACTGCTGTGGTGGATAATCAGGAATTGGAATTCAATTATCAGAAAATACCGGATAAAATTGGACTAAATCCGGAAGCAACGGCCATAGCTGAAAAATGGGAAGAGTTCAAGGCACTGAATGCGAGCATTGATGTACTCTACAAAGCCACTAATAATGAAGATTTAGCCTTGGCCATCGATGACCTCATAGAAAAGGAAAAGAATATGGAAGATGGAGAGTACCCTGAGCTATTTGATACTTTCCAAGTAAAAAGTAGGCAACGAGTGCTTCGTACTTTTTTATACAAGGCCAAAGCCAGCATATTGGAAAATCAACCAACCACAGAACCAACCGTGAAAATGTTGGAAGCCTATAACGATATCCGCCGACAGTTAAATGTGATTATGAACAGCCAGCTGGACAAAAAACTTATTCTTGATGAAACATAAAATAGCAGTATTGGTGCTGTTACTTACTTCGGTAACGGTATTTGCCCAAAATTCGGAAGAACAAAAAATCAACGAAGTATTGGATGGTTGGCATATGGCCGCCGCCAATGCTGATTTTGATGCCTATTTCGGTAAAATGACCAAGGATGGAGTGTTTTTGGGTACCGACGCTATGGAAAATTGGCAGAACGATGAGTTTAGAGCATTTTCCAAACCCTATTTTGATAGAGGAAAGGCATGGAGCTTTACTTCGGTACAGCGAAATATTTATCTGAACGAATCCAAAACCTTTGCTTGGTTTGATGAACTTTTGGACACTCAAATGAAGATTTGTCGTGGCTCGGGAGTACTTAAAAAAGTAAATGGGCAATGGAAAATTGCCCATTATGTATTATCGATAGCAGTCCCTAACGAAAATGTGGCGGAACTCATCCAAATCAAGGAAGAAAAGGATAATGAGCTACTGCTAGAACTAAAGAAGAAGCAATAGTTTTAGTTTTCGGCTCCCTCGGCAGCTTCTTTTTTCCTGGATTCCAGCGCCTGCTTACTTAGGCTCGCCAAGTTAAAGTTCGGGGCAATTTTAAGCGCTTCGTCAATGGATGCAATAGCACCATCAATATTTTCCTTGTTCTGATTAAAATCGGCCAATCCTTTTAAGTGGTAGAAAGCAGCTTTAAGTGGAACCTCGTACGGCTGCTGTCTTTCATAGAAGGCATACTTCATTTCATCCGTAGAGTTGGCGATACCATAATCGATATTGGAAACGGCCCCGGCCATATCACCAGTCTGTATTTTCAAATCGGCCATTTCATAGGCCAAATAGGGTGATGGATTTCTGGAATTCAATTCCTCGAAATGCTCCAATGCCCTTTTAGGCTGGTTCAGAGCCTTTAGGGAAAAGGCCTTTACTTGTACCGCAAGGTCAGAGTCATCGGCATTCTTTTCTATCCCTATGGTGTTCAAGGCTTGCATATGTTTGCCATTGTTCATGTATACAAAGGCCAAGGTGTCCCTTCGCTCTTTGGATGGGGCGATAACGTTCAGGTGTGTCAAAGCACTTATCACACCATTTACATCGCCTTGTAAGCGCATTTCATTATAATAGGCCCTGTAATGCTTTAAAAGGGCATCGTTTGTTTGCGAAATACCACTAAACCCCACCAAAAGGAGCAATAAGAGTACGGTCTTTTTCATTGATCTTCAATTTAGTGCGCCAAATCTAACAAAATAATCCCAACCTAGCTGTTAAGAATTCAATAAGTGATGATGGGGATTTTTAGGAAACAATAGAGGTGTTAAACGTATGTCCTTTTTCTAAAAAGTTCTTACTGAGAACCAATTTCCCTTTATTTTGGGATGATTCGGTTTTGTAATGGGGAGCAGGCAACCCTCTTTTTTGAGCTTCTTCAAAATAGTATACCTGCTTTTTGGGATGATGTGGATAAACCCCATTAAATATTTCTCCCCAGTAACCTTCCTCTAATATGGTAATAATGATGTGGATGCAATCGTGAAGGTGTATCAGGTTGATGGGGTGGTTTCCTCCGCTTAGGTTCTCCCTGCCCGATAGCATGGTAACAGGATGGCGGTCTGGACCGATCAAACCTCCAAACCTGATAATGGTGGTTTTGAAACTTTTATCGTTCTGAAATATTTTTTCACACTCAATCAATTGCTTGCCCGATTCTGTTACAGGTTCTGTTGGCGACTCTTCGGAAACTTCACCTTCTGCGTCCCCATAAACGGCGGTACTGCTCACAAATATTACTTTTGAGATTTTACTTTTTTTTATTTCTGCATGCAGAAATCCCATCTTTTTTACAAAGTTTTCGGTGTTCTTACCGCGAAGTTTGGGCGGCACATTGATGATCAAGGTTTCGATATGGGAAAGAAAACCTTGTATGTCTCCTTCGATATTATTTTCCGTAAGGCGGATGAGGAATGTCTTTACCCCTTCGTTCTCAAGAATATCCATCTTCTTGGAAGATGTGGTGGTACCATAAACGGTGTACCCATCTTCAATCAATATTTTGGCCAAGGGCATTCCCAGCCATCCGCAGCCTAAAACCCCAATGCTTTTATTCAAATCGTAAAGTTTTTATCGTCAATATTGCATCATTCAGTACAAAAGGCATCGGAATACTGTTTTTTGGTCGTTCTGGAATACTAAAATCGGGATGCGTCAAGAGATCATTGGAAGCTTCATACAAAGTAAGCTCCAGGATGGAATCTTTTGGGAATTCCAATTGCAATTCCGTAAAGTCATTATTGGTAATATAGTGGGTCACCAATTTGCTCCTTCGATTTTCCAAAAAGTAGGACGATAATTCAATCCGATTTACCTTTGCGGACTTTAAATCAATAGGATTTGTAAATACTTCCAGCCTATTCACATCCCTATTAGGTGTGATGCAAAGTTCAATCAACCTATTGTCCCCGATAATAGTATCGATTACGGTATCGATGTAGGGCAATGGGATTGCTTTTTTTGGTGCGTCCGCTACATAGCTCATACTCGTTCGGTACTTGCTGGAAATGGTTTCTGCCTTTGGTTCTCTTTTATTATTTTGAAAGAATTGACCGTTCCAATCAATCAATACATTGTCGTAGGTGGACCAAAGGGCTGAATCATTATCCGCATCATATACATACAGCAAGCTGCTTGGTTTAGGTCTTTCCTCATTAAAATCCGATTGGATATGGCTGGTGATGCCAAATGCGAAGAAGAGGAACAAAAACAGGTAAGCCAACCTCCCCTTGCTTTTTAATTGTCCAAAAAACGGAAGGACCAAGAAAAACAACAATGTGGTAAAGAGTGTTGCTGCAACCATCATTTTTAAGCCAAGCCCCACAGGAAACATTTTAATAAATGGGGAATAGATCAGTATAGCGGGCAAAGCCAAAAACACCATAAGAAAGGGATTTGGTTTTTCTTGGTTGATAGTTACCAAAAGCCCTGCCAATAGACCAAATAAAGGAACTATAAAAAAGCTTGCTCCTTTTAAGTATTGAGCTACCAATCCGCAGATGATCAACCAAATAAAAATGGGAGCCACCAGTAAATTGGGCGTGCTTGTTTTCCGGAATTTATGATAGATATAAAAGCAAACGAACAAGGAGAACATTACATATACCGTAATGTAAGTGTGACCATTGTAAGTAAATCCATGGAGGATATCTTTAAAGTCAGGGTACCACCAAGTAATTATGGACCAACAAAAATAACCTGCCAGTCCGTTAATAATTAGGGTTGCAAGTACAGGTATAAACCCTTTAAAAATATCCTTTGTATTAAGCTGTCCTTTCTTAAACCCTGTAAACAGTAACAGTACAAATGCAAGAGCAGCAATAGCGAACATGGGCCAAATCCACTCAAACGGATAGGAGATAAGCTTAAAAAACGGCATATTGAAATATACATAGTCGTTCAAGCTTTTTAGGTTGCTTAGGTCAGCATCACTGAAATAATTCAGCAGGGGCATTAGGTAGCTACCTTGGTGCGCTAGGGTATTTCTGTCCAGTCTTTGATAATTGTCCAATGCCGTATGATAATCATAATGGTCATCTATAAAAGCAAAATTAAATCCTTCGATATCACCATCCTCCCTAAAAACTGTGAGGTCGGTATCGTTCGGCAGCATTTTGTAAATACTGTAGGCCAGCGAATTGGCCACCGGATATTTTGGATGGGCCTTGGTGAATTCTTTGATCAATGTGCCATTGCCTCGGTTGGTTTCAATGAGCATATAACCTGGGCCACCACTACCTCGGGCCTCAAAATTAAGGGCGAGCCCTACATCTTTGGCCCACGGATGGTTTTTTACAAAAAGGTCAGCTCCGTTAAGTCCTAGTTCCTCTGCATCGGTTATAAGTATGATAATATCGTTTTTTGGAGTTCTGTTGTTGCTGAAAAATGTGCGAACTCCTTCTAAAATTGTTGCGACACCGCTTCCGGCATCACTTGCACCATAGGAAGAATGTGGACTACTGTCGTAATGTGAAAGCAAAAGGAGCGCTTTACCATTTTCACTTCCCTCGATTTTAGCCAAAATATTGGTGGCCTTGCTTAAGTTTCCCCAGTCACCAGCGGTATAGCCTTCCTGCACAGTGGTCTTCAACCCCAATTTGTTCAATTCGGAGATGATATAATCCTTGGCACGTTCATGACCAGGAAAACCGACGCCATGAGGTTCCTTGGATAACTGTTCAACATGCTTTAAGGCTCTGTCGGTAGAAAAGGATTCCAATGCAACATCTTTATTGGGATGGTATGTGGGCATCTGGGATTTGAAACTCCAGTAGACAGCGATAAAAAGCAAAATTATGGCAAGGGTTCGGGAAAATTTCATGGTTCAGCGTTGTTGAAACTTAAATGTATGAAATTATGAAAGGTTCTCATATTTTGATAATTAAAATTAGGTTATTCGCTAAAAAAAGCTATATTTATTATTCAACTTTAAAATCTAACCATATGGCAATCAAGAGTTTTCAAGGCGTACGATCCAAGGAGGAGAACAAGAAGAAGTACAACGCCCCTATTTTGGTGGAGGACTATATGACCAAAAAATTGATTACGTTTTCTCCCGACCAATCCATTTTGGAAGTAATGGAGACTTTTGCCAAGCATCATATTTCCGGTGGCCCGGTTCTGGACAACAATGGATTTTTGGTAGGGATTGTATCCGAGGCGGATTGTATGAAACAAATTTCTGAGAGCAGATACTTTAATCAACCTATTTTAGATAAAAGCGTAGAAAGGTTTATGACCAAAAATGTGGAGACGATTCCACACGATATGTCCATTTTTGATGCGGCGGGTGTTTTTGATCGTCACAACAGACGAAGATTGCCTGTTATGAAGAACGATATTTTGGTTGGGCAAATCAGTAGAAAGGATGTCGTGATTGCAGCACTTAAGTTAACATCACATAGTTGGAAGTAATCAGGTGACTTTCTATTCCCTTTTTACAATCATAAAATAATCGTTGTCGAGCGGTAAATATCCTAGATCGTACACGAAATAATAGGTACTGCCTTTTTTAGTGGTATATAGGTTGGTGATGTATTCAAAATCAAAACCTTTGTCAAGCAAGCGCATTTTTGTGGTTTTTGTTTTCCCGTCCCTAAGGGGAAAGCTGTCCAGTATCCTGTAATTTTTACGAAGCTTATTGTTGATATTGCGCACCAAGTTCTTGCTATCTCTGTTGAGTAGATTGTTATAGGCATTCCTACAATGGTCGGAACAATATTTTTGGTCTATACGGCCGAGAAGTTTTTCACCGCATACCAAGCATTTTCTTTCAGGCATAAGATAAGATTAGGTCACCACAATATCATACTTTTTTAATAAACCCATCAACCCATCTTTACTGAAACGTGTTTTCTTCAGGTGATTCAGGGAAGGGTCGATATTAAAATTTATGGAAGATCTAAAGTCGGTCTTTTCCAAATCAGTGCCTTCAAAAATGGCATTTTCAAAATCGCAGTTTGCGAACTTACATTGTTTTAGTTGGCTCTCCGTAAAGTCGGTTTGATGAAATTTACAACCTTGAAATACGGTGCCCGGCAGGTTTAAACCCTGAAAAGATGCCACCGATAGATTGCATCCCTTAAAATGAAGCGTCAACAAGAGGTGGTTGCAGGTTTCAAACTGGACCCCTACCATTTTGCAGTCCTCAAAGGTTACATCGTTAAAGGTGGTATGGGCAATATTGGTGTTGGTAAGGTCGCAACCCTCAAAAGTGCATTCCACAAAATTTTGGTTGTCCAGGTATCCCTCGGAGAACAGGCAGTCCACAAAACGGCAATTTTCGTAATCGCCCTTGGGCAATTTTTGCTCGGTATAATCCTGTTTTGTGAACTCCTGATCCGTCCAAAAGGTCGCAGCCATTACTCTCCTGTTAAAATAATGGCTGGAATGTCCAATGTTTTGAACATATCGTTGTACTCTTTCATGCCACTTCCTACGATGGCATTTTTCTCATCTTCAAAAGTTTTCCATTGGGCCATATTGTCCCTAAACAGTTCTTTGGCGCCTTCGGTTACCTTTGGTTCTGGTACATCGATAAAGCCTCTCAAATGCATAAAATCGGCATTCAATTTGCTACTGAAGTTCACTACATCTTGGAAGGTTTTTTGTTTAGGCTGAATAAGGTTTTCTTCCCAAGTGTTGATGCGCTCCAGAAGGGCATCGCCTTTCTCCAACAATTCTTTGGCGCTTTCGTTGTCCTTCAGCAGTTCCTCATATTTTTTGAGTTGACTTTTGGCCGTACGCATTTGGTTTACCGCTTTGTGCATGTTCACTAAAGTTTCGTCAATTCGCGTTAAGTAGGACTGTTGTTCTGCATAATCTGCAGCAGTAGCATCAATCAATGGATCGGCCAATACTACGGCATTGGTTTCCACTGTTTCATTTTCCATAGTTAAACGAAGCGTAAAGGTGCCCGGTGCCACTCTTGAACTACCATAGCCATCAAAGCCAAAAACATTGTCGATGGCAGGGGTAGGCTCGCGGTAAAAATCCCAAGTAAATCGGTTGTATCCTTTTGCAGCAGGCAAAGCCTTTGGTTTAGATGGACCGCCCGCCCAGCTCTTAAAGTCTTTGGGAGCTTGGTTGGTATAGGTTCTGATTACTTTTCCGCCCGAAAGTACTTCAAGCTTCAGTTCGGTGGAATCCAACTTTTTGGGCAAGTAATAATCGAAGGTTACCCCAGATTTTGGGTTTTGTCCCAATCCAGGCACATACTGGTCCGAACTACCGTTAAAAATTCTGTATGATGGTTTTGGTGTAACGATCTGTAATGAATTGGGAGGTGTCAAACTATTTTGAATGGCACCTAGATCATCCAAAATCCAGAATGCCCTTCCTGCAGTTGCGGCCACCAAATCATTATCTTGAATAATGAGGTCATTAATCGGCACAACTGGCAAATTCAATTGCAAGGGTTCCCAGTGTTGACCATCATCCAGAGAAACATAAAGTCCGGTCTCGGTACCGGCATACAATAATCCTTTTTGCTTTTTATCTTCACGAACAACTCGCGCAAATGTATGCTCCCCATCGATTCCGTTGGTGATTTTAGTCCAAGTTTGTCCATAATCCGTTGTTTTGAAAATGTACGTGTTCAAATCCATGAACTTGTATCGCATTAAGGTGATATAAGCGGTGGCCGGATCATGAGGGGATACTTCAATACTGTTGATGATGCCTTCTTTGATGCTGGGAGGGGTGATGTTCTCCCAAGTTTCACCACCATTTTTGGTAATATGAACCAATCCATCATCGGAACCTGCATAAAGTACACCTTCCTGGTGAGGTGATTCCACCAAGTACATGATGGTGTTATAGTTTTCCCCACCGGCAGCTTCGTTGGTATATGGACCACTTCCCGGGCCTTGTTTTTCAATTTCGTTTCTTGTAAGGTCAGGACTTATCACATCCCAGCTATACCCGCCATCCTTGGTTCGGAACACTACATTGCCCGCATGGTAAATGGTGTTTCTATCATGTGGCGAACTAATAATAGGAGCATTCCAATTGTAACGGAACTTAAAGTCTTTCGGAATGTTTCCAAGACCTAATTCAGGGTATTCTTTGATTGGTTTTCCTGTACGGGAAGCCTTTACCCATTTTTCAATAATCCCTTGATAGCATCCGCCGTAAACAAACTCCGGATTGTCCGGGTCAAAGGCCAAATACGCACTCTCGCAACCTGCAACGGCATACCAGTCTTTCCAATCAATCCCGCCATCTCGGGTGCGACTGGCAATAGCTACAGAGGTATTGTCCTGTTGTCCTCCGTATACATTGTAGGGCACTAGATTATCCGTGATTACCCTATAAAACTGTGCAGTAGGTTGGTATTGTTGGGAACTCCAGCTCATCCCTCCATTGTTGGACACATTGGCCCCGCCATCGTTGGAATTGACCATGATTTGGTTATTCTCAGGATGTATCCACAGGTCATGATTATCACCATGAGGAGTGGAAACGGGAGTAAAGGTTTTGCCGCCATCAATGGATTTGGTTACTGGGGCGTTCAGCACATATACGATGTTCTCGTCTTGTGTATCCGCAAAAATCTCCATGTAGTACCAAGATCTTGCGATATTAATGCGGTCTTTATTGGTCTGTTTCCAGGTTTTTCCTGCGTCAGTACTTTTGTAGACACCACCTTTTTCACCTTCGGCCTCAAGTACGGCATATACCACATCGGAATTTGCCCTGGAAACGGAGATACCCGATTTTCCAAATTCTTTCGGCAAACCTTTTTCCATTTTGTCCCAAGTAGACCCTCCATCGGTAGATTTATAAAATCCAGAAGAACTGCCTCCCGAGGTTATCGTCCATGGCGTTCTTTCGTGCTGCCACATGGCCGCATACAAAATAAGAGGGTTGTTCATGTCCATACTTAGGGATGAAGCTCCTGTAATATCGTTGACATAAAGTACTTTCTCCCATGTTTCGCCACCGTCTGTAGAACGGTAAATACCTCGGTCCTGCGATGGGCCATATTGAGCTCCTTGGGCGGCGACAAAAACAATGTCGGGATTGGTGGGGTGTATGATCACATCGGAAATATGACGGGTATAATCCAGTCCGATATGTTTCCAGGTTTTTCCTGCGTCAGTGGATTTGTAAACACCATCGCCCATTGAGGTCATTACACCACGGGCAGCGTGTTCTCCCATTCCTACAATAACGATGTTCGGGTTGGTTTCGGAAACGGCAATATCACCTACGGTGCCTGTTTTTAGGAATCCGTCGGATACGTT
This sequence comes from uncultured Allomuricauda sp., assembly GCF_947258355.1. Lineage (GTDB taxonomy): Bacteria > Bacteroidota > Bacteroidia > Flavobacteriales > Flavobacteriaceae > Flagellimonas. Next base: position 59,708 of record NZ_CAMYIC010000036.1, on the reverse strand, counting down.
TTTCCATGTAATGCCGTCATCAGTGGTTTTCCAGATTCCACCACCGGTAGATCCCATATAATAAGTATGGGGCTGTCCTACAACCCCAGTTGAGGTAACGCTTCGTCCGCCACGAAATGGGCCGATATTACGCCATTTCAATCCTGGAAAAAGCGAGTCGTTGACCACAATGGAGGGTTGGTCTGATTTTTTGCTTCTGCGTTGGGCATCCATAGGATGCAATGCCAATAACATGGCACATAAAAGTAGAGGTGTTAGTTTCACGAGAGTGTTGGAATTAGTTAGTCTGTTAAAGATACTAATTCAACCTCTTCCAATAAAACTAAATTATTTTGCCCTTTTGTAGGCAAAAAGGATTTCCTCGGTATGGCCTTCTTCTTCAATCAAGACCCAAACATTCATTTGGTCTTCACTTATCTTTTCCATGGTGAGCCCTTCAAAATACACTTTGTTAGGCTCTAGTTTCACCAGTTTAAAATTGATGGTCTGGTTCTTTTCTTCCCAACCTTTCATGTTACCATCGAAGTGCTTGAGCTGGAGTATTAAGGAATCATCTAGCTGCTGAATGTGGCCAGATTCGTAGAAGGATACTTTCCCGTCATTGACCAGTCGAAACACGAACATCATGGAATTGCCCAAAGGAGCGCTCCATATTTCCTCGGCAATGCCGCCAAAAGCCTCCCCTGTCCAATGGCCTTCTATCCAGGAAACCTCCTCCAAATTTGCTTTTGGGGATGATTGTCCATCGGTGAGTTGTAAGGTTTCTTGTGCGGAAACAAGTCCTGTGCTGAACATTAAAATAAGTGCTATGGATTTCATGATTGATGAATGCTTGTCTATTAATTGGATAAAGCGAATTTTACATTGACGGCGGTTTCCACTCTTATTTTTTCAAAATCGATGTCCAATGGTTGTGCCTGACCCATATCTGCTGAAACGGCTTTCATTTCCATCATAGGAGCTTGGTTATACCTCGGATAGTATTGGGAGTTGTCTGCAATATGGATGGCCATGCCTACTTTTTGACCTAGAGGTTTCGTAAGTGCTTCGGCTTTTTGCATGGCTTTTTTTACCGCCCTGGTTTTAAGCTCCAGTTCCAGTTCGTCCATTTTAGAGTATTCCGTTTTTTCGATACTGGTGTTGGCGATATCCAATTGTTCAAGGGCCAACATCACATCTCCCAATTCCTTACCGGAATAAACCAACAATGAATACTGTTTACTTTTGAGTACTTCTTTTTGGCGTAGAAAGTATTTTTTGAAATTGCTACTGGCATCCTTTATTACCAATTGTTTTTCTAAATCAATACCTAAAGCTCTTAAGCGTTGACCCATTTGGTTTTCCTGTTCTTCCACGGAAACGCGGCCTTTGGTGTCCTTTTCTTGTATAATGATGTTCAAATAAATTTTATCCGGGGTGACCATGGTATCCACCCTGGCCTGTGTTTCCAGGTAAGGAGTGTCCAAAAAGTTTTTGGATTGGGCGAAAATTACCGTGCTGAATAAAACTGTGACTATAAAAACGATTGCTTTTCTCATGATGTAATTTTATTAAAGGTATATACTTCCGGCTTACGTTCAAAACCTGTGCCGCATTGTATTTTGTTCCAACACCAATAGAATTCTCTGGGTTAACTCGATTAACTTGAGTACATTGTAGGGATGAAATTTATTTTGGCACCCGATAAATATAAAGGTTCGCTAACAGGACGCGAATTTTGTGAAACCGTTGCCCTAGGCATCAAAAAAGTTTTTCCAAATTCGGAAATTATCAATCGACCTTTGGCGGACGGCGGTGATGGTACCATTGATGTGGTCGCGGATTATCTCAATGCGTCAAAAGTTTCAGTGATGGTGAAAGACCCACTATTTCGGGAAATCACCACACAATATTTAGTTTCTGAGGATAAACGGACAGCTTTTATAGAAATGTCGGAAGCATCGGGCTATAAATTGTTGGAAAAGTCCGAGATGAACTGCATGGAAACTACCACTTTGGGAACCGGTGAAATGATTTTGGATGCACTCGAAAAAGGCACGAAGAACATTGTACTGGGCATAGGGGGAAGTGCCACCAACGATGGAGGCATTGGTATGGCCAAGGCCTTGGGTTATTCCTTTTTGGATGCTGATGGAAACCAATTGGAACCGATAGGGAAGAACTTGGGCAAGGTAAAGAAAATCCAAAGAGACCAAGTAAACCCTAAGTTATATGATGCTAAAATCCAAGTAGCTTGCGATGTGAACAATCCCTTTTATGGAGAAAATGGTGCGGCCAAAATTTATGCGGCACAAAAAGGAGCATCAACAGAAGAAATAGCGTTTTTGGACAAAGGTTTGGAAAGTTTTGCAGCAGTGCTAAAATCTACTTTTGATGTTGATGTACAACACATTGCAGGAGCCGGAGCTGCAGGTGGCCTTGGCGGGGGTGCAGTGGTTTTTTTGAATGCCGAACTGGCCTCTGGTGTGGATTTGGTGATGGAAATTGCCAATTTTGATAAAGTTTTGGAAGGTGCCGATTGGGTGATTACCGGGGAAGGACAGTTGGATGGCCAAACCTTTTCAGGAAAAACCATCAATGGGGTAGTGCAATCCGCGAAAAAGCATCATGTTCCCATTGCTGCCTTTTGTGGATCCATTGATGTCACTATTGAAGAAATGCAACAAATGGGATTGGATTATGCCGTTTCCATTCTCAATCAAATAGGAAATTTAGACGATGCCAAGGCAAAGACTGTTGAAAATCTTGAGCTGGCCAGTTACAATTTTGCCCATTTGCTAAAATTGGGCAAAACCTAGCTCAGATAACTTTTGCTCATTTTATATTCTAGGGAGGTTTTAACGGTCTTCCATTCACTGTTTAAAATGGAGAATACAACGGTGTCCCGAAGATTTCCGGATTCATCGATACGGTGGTTTCTTAAGACACCATCTTGTTTGGCACCCAAGCGGAGTATCGCATTTCTGGAAGGGTGGTTGTGAAAATGGGTTCGGAACTCTACAGCTATGCAGTTGAGGTTTTCAAAAGCATATTTTAGCAAAAGGTATTTGCACTCCGTGTTTATCCCTGTTCGCTGTACTTTTTTAGCGTACCAAGTGGCCCCGATTTCCACCCGTTTGTTTTTTACATCCACATTCAAAAAGCGCGTACTCCCCACAATGGTATTGGTTTTTTTGTCTACGATGGCAAAAGGCAGTGCATTTCCTGATGCCTGCTGGGATAGGGCAATGTCCAAATAGGAATCTATGGTTTTTGGTGAGGGGACCGAGGTGTACCAAAGTTCCCAAAGATTGCCATCCGAAGCGGCAAAGGCCAAGTCCACTTTTTGTGATTTTTGCAGGGGGACGAGCTTTACCAAGTCGCCTTCCAATTGTACAGGGCGTAACCAAGAATCCATAGTCAGAAATTAAAGTCCAAAGATAAGTTTTAATACCTCGATTTAAACAAAGAAAAAGCCAAGGAAAATCCTTGGCTTCTCATCAATCAAAAAACGAAATTATATCAACTATTTCGATTCAAATTCCTCGATGATAAAGAAGTTTTTATTCTTCTTGTTCACGATATAATTGTTTTCTAAAATATTATAGTGCATTGACTTATCATTTACATTGATATCAAATCCTTTGTCCGTCTGCACAACTTCAAAATCATTGTTTTCGGAACCTTTGTATTTCAATACCATGTAGTCATCATAGTTTTCATCGGAATCGCTGTCAATGGCTACCAACTTGGTTACAAAAGGCGAGGTAAGTTTTCTATCCTGATTGACCATTCCTCTATCCTTATTGTTTAGCTCCATGCCATATTTTCTGCGTTCCATTACTTTTACGCTGTACTCCTTTTCAACGCCGTTTTCGGATACGGTAAAGGTGTTGAGCTGCGTGGTGGCTTTCATGACACCTGAGTTTTGATTTTGCCCATATCCGGCAAAGGCTGTTAAGGTTGCGAATGATAGTATAGTGAATAGCTTTTTCATAGTCTTATTTTTTAAGGTTAATAAATCAATTTTTCGGAAGGAATTTCCAATTCTTACTTTAAGAAAGAAGTGAACATCCAGTGTCTTTTCTCCAATTCGGTCATAAATTCTGTCAGCATATTTTCTGTGACAACGTCTCCGGTTTCGAGAGATGCATTTACGGCATCCAACATGCTGTCGTGCAGGATTTCGTAATCGTGCAGTACTTCCCTTACCATTTCTAAAGCGGATAGGTGTTTATCCTTTTCCTCGATATTGGAAAGTTCCAATGTTTTTTTCATAGTGAAATTACTTTTCACCCCAAACACTCGGATACGCTCCGCTACAACATCAATATTTTCTTTGACCCTGTTGTATTCGATTTCAAACTCTTCATGGAGTTCAAAAAAATCTGGTCCTTCAATGTTCCAATGAAAGTTTCTCAATTTATTGTAGAATACTTGGTAATTGGCCAAGAGTGTATTTAAGCTTACTACGATTTCAGCGGTTTCCAAGTAAGTGAATCCTAATTTTTTAAATGTTTTATTTTTTGCTTTAATAGCTTCCATATAATAGATTTTTGATTTGTTTACTGTAAATGTACAAGTCATTACCCGTGAGGATTGATTGTAACGATGTAATTCTTGATGCAATAGGTTTTTGGGTACCTAAAGGAGGTAAATAAGTGGATTTATACCCCCCCAAGAGCTATGACATCAGTAGAAACTAGTGTCATAGTACAGTTATAAACAAAAGGATACGTATCAGAAAATCAAGTGTTTAACTTAATTTAACGCTTATTGGGATTTGTTTTGGTCTATTTAGGGCTATCGGCTCTAATAATGAACCCCTTGCAAAGAGAATCGTATACTTCGGAAGAGATATCGGTCAAATATTCCTTCTCTTGACCAAATACTTTTTGAGGGTCTCCATGTGTCAGATCTTGTTCCTGAATATATATGGTTTCGGCTATATCGTACATTTTTTTACAGAAACTGAATCTTTTAATGACTTGATACTTGTTTATAGTTCTGATGAGCATTAGGTCGAGGGTTTTTTGGTTGTTCAATTGGACACAGGATTACCTTATAAGTCACTTTTACGTGGTTGTAATTGAGTACATACATTTACAAACGAAAACAAGTGATTACAAACCGAATATCGTTTTTGCGTAATTCTAAGTTTGCCCTGTCGGACTATAAGAGTTCGGTCACTAAATTTTAAACTTAAATCTTACTATTATGAATTCACTTAAAAACAAAGTTCAGTTGATCGGTAACCTAGGCAATGATCCAGAAATCATTATTATGGAGAACGGAACCAAATTGGCCAAGTTTTCTATCGCCACAAACGAATCTTATAAAAATGCAAAAGGCGAAAAGGTAACGGATACGCAATGGCACAATATTGTGGCCTGGGGAAAGCTGGCCGAAATTTCGGAAGATTTTTTGTCCAAGGGCAAAGAGGTGATGATTGAAGGTAAACTTATGAACCGTTCCTATGAGAACAACGAGGGTGAGAAACGATATATCACTGAAATCAAATGTAATGAATTGCTGATGCTCGGCAAGTAAGCAAATAGGTATCATAACGACCAATAAGGGGTAAACTGCCCCTTTTTTGGTTTTTGAGTTAGGGTAATCCTTTTTAAGTTGTTACATAGCCAAACGCCAGAACTTTAGTAAATGAACAAGGTATTCAGTAAAACTCAAACAAATGAGATTAAAAGTTCACATCACCGTATGGTTAACTTTGGGGTTGGCGGCCATGGCTTGGGGTCAAAAAGGAGAAGTTCCCTTTTATGAAAAACAGGCTTGGAAAGATGCTCATCAGGAACAATCCACTACGTTTTCCAGTTTAGAGGATGAAAAAGATTTTTGGCAAGATCAAAATCGTTACGAAAAGGATTTAAAAACCAAAGATAATATTGCTTACAATATCTATATGACTGCCAAGAGAAAGGCATATTCAGAATATGCCGAAACTTGCGGAAACGATTGTAGACATAGCGATTATTATTACGAACAGGCAAGTAAATATTTTACTTATAAAGAAAGTGAAAATTTTTCTAGAGAAGCAATTGGAGCCAGTGTTCAAGTGGCATCTCCAAGAATATTTTGAATGTGCATTTTAGTTAGTTAATTAAAAAGCCGCCCAATTTGGGCGGCTTTTTTTATTCTGGTTTAGCTCTAATTTAATTTTGACCACCATCACGTTCGGGGGAACGTGGTGTAGGCCACTCCAATTGTTCTCCCGTTCTATTGCTTATAGGTAACACAGCTTTTTCACGAGAAGTCTTTTCTGGATGCTCACTTGCCATGTAGGCGAGAATTGCGGTTAGAATTGCGTTGTTTCGAACATCATCAAAAATAATCTTATCGTAAGTGTCCCTATTGGTATGCCATGTATAGTTCCAATAGGACCAGCTCAGAGAACTCAAACTAAAAGCGGGCGCTCCAGCAGCTTGAAAAGAGGCATAATCCGACCCACCGCGAGCAGGAGTTCCAGGAAAGGTTGTTTCTATTTCATCTGTGATTTCCCTAGGTACTTCGTGCAGCCACTTGCCCAAATAATCGTAGGAATTCAAAAATCCACCTCCAGAAATTCGAACCACTCTACCCGTACCATTGTCTTGATTAAATAGGGCCTGTACGCCTTCGACAATTTCAGGGTTGTCTTCGACAAATGCTCTAGACCCATTAAGTCCCTGTTCCTCACTGCCCCAATGTCCAACTAGAATAGTTCGTTTTGGGTTAGGATAGGCTTTTTTCAGAATGCGCATGGCTTCCATCATAACTAAAGTTCCCGTGCCGTTATCCGTGGCACCCGTTCCACCGTCCCAAGAATCAAAATGGGCTGATAGAATTACATACTCATCGGGTTTTTCTGAACCTTTGATCTCTGCTATAGTATTGAATGTGGGCATCTTACCCAATTCTTTGGATTCTGCAACAATATGTAGCTCTGGTTTTTGCCCTGATTCCACCAACCGATATAACATACCATAATCTTCAAGCTCCAAATCAACAGTCGGGATTTTTTTGGTGTATGCACCAAATATCTTGTTTACCCCAAAACCTCTGGACCAGTAGGAGGCAACAATACCTACGGCACCAGCTTTTTCCAAGGCAACGGGCAAGGTTCTTCGGTCGAGTCCAGTGTTTCGCATGTTCTCTCTCCATGCTTCATTTTGCTCATCCCGCTCTCTTTTCATTTTTTCAAACGACTTTTCTGTAGCAAATTCTTCCCAGTTGTAATCGGGCCTTCCTGTGGGCTGCGGCATGGAAATCATTACGAGTTTACCTTTTACATTGGGCAGCCAATTGGCAAATTCCAAAGAGTCGGATACTGTTGGTAAAACCACCAATTCAGCGGTAACTCCTTTTTTGGGAGTACTTGGGCTCCATGCCAATTGGGTTCCTCTTAGGCTCTGTACTCTTGGATGTACCATATCGATATGGCTAATTCCGCGTTCCCAACCTTTCCATTCGCCCCATTGTTCGTTGCGAGCTGGAATTCCCCAACTTTGATATTTGGCAACGGCCCAATCATGGGCGATTTTCATTTGTGGAGTACCTACCAATCTAGGTCCAATGCCATCCATTAATTGATGTCCCAGGTTTTCCAATTGAGAGTTTTCGTTAGCTTCTTGAATAATTGCTTCTATTACAGCATCCTTGTCCTGTGCAAATATCGAAATGCCGAATAAGAGGAGCAAGGCAAATAAAAGAGAGGTTTTTTTGATCATGGTTTTTTAGTTTGTCCTAAAAATAGCACAAATAAAGCAACCATTGGTCGGTTTGGATGTGTAAATCGGAAAGTGGTTGAAGTAGATTTATGCAACCTTCTTTAGCAGATCAAAGCAAGGACATTTTTTGCAACGTTTGCTCTCGCTTTTCTTGTACTTTTTGCAGCATTTGGATTTTACCTTTCCAGTTGGTGGTAGTTCCCTGAGCTTTTCTTTTTTGAGTTTCTTTTTGTCCTTTTTCTTTCCCATGGATAGAATCGAAATAGGATACAAAAATAACTATTTTAAATAAATCTAAATAAAATTTAACATAGTTCTGATTTGAATTCCTCTAAAAATGAAGGGATACCCCGAGAGTGTTTGGGCCAAAAGAAAGATTCCAACTTACATTTTTTGGCTTTTGGTCATTATATTTTTCATCGTACTTGGAATCGAGGTATTTGTCGATGGATTCTACAATAAAGATGCTGAGAACCGTACTGAAAGCTACATCGGACACCCAATGAAAATCATCCAATACACGAACAAGACCAGGAATCATACCTACAGTGTACAGACCTCCCTTGATCCATGGACTTTTAAACTGTTTGGCAATTGCATAGGCATTACTAAAAGCTAACATGGCATGGCCTGATGGGAATGAGTCGTAATTGTACACACGATCTAAGTGCAATGGATCAAAGGTTGCGGAACCTGCCCCGCTTTTCGGCCGGGCCCTACCAATAATTCGCTTGCTTACCTGCTGTAAAAATCCGCCAGCCGTTGCAGAAGAAATCAAAAGGACACCGGTACGCCTAAGCTTTTCGTTCTTTGTAAAAAGTCCGGCCAAATACACCCCTCCGGTGAGCATGTAGTTGTTTTCCGGAGCACCGTATTTGTTTCCGTAGTCCATAATAAGGTCTGGAACATCCTGTTCAAAACCATTTTTCCAATCGTTCAGTTCATTATCCACTGTAAAAAGAAGCAAGGTACCACCCGTTAGATAGCCAAAATTGGCCCAATCGTTGCCTTTCCAATGGAACGGACGGGAATAGGCATGGCCTACACCTCCAAAAACGTTACCAACATCGTAGGTAAAGTTGTTCCAAAGGTTTTTGTCTTTTTTTTGCTGTAATTCTTGACCAGTCACTGCTGTGGTCAATAAAATAAAAATCAGGTATCTAAAACTTTTCATGAGATTGTAAAACAAAAGTAGTCGGCAAAATTATTCATAAATATCTTGTGCCAAGCGAAAAGTATTGGCATGCGCTTCCACTATGGTTTTGATTTCAGGCGAATAGCCTCCTCCCATACTGCATTGAACGGGAATCTTGGCATCATTACAAGCTTCAAGTACAAAACGGTCCCGTTCCTTGCATCCATCCAATGTCATGGACAAGGTGCCCAATTTATCGGTTTCCAATATGTCCACCCCGCAGAGGTAAAAAATAAAGTCGGGTTCAACTTTCTCCAATAATTCTGGCAACTTCGTTTTTAGGATGGACAGGTATTCTTCATCCGTAGCGCCTTTTTCCAAAGGAATATCCAAGTCCGAAGTCTCTTTTTTAAAAGGATAATTACCCTTCCCGTGCATGGAGAACGTAAAAACAGAATGGTCTGTTTTAAAAATTTCGGCGGTGCCATTACCTTGGTGTACATCCAAATCCACGATCAAAATCCTTTCGGCAAATTTGTTGTTCAAAAGATACCGAGCTCCAATGGCTTGGTCGTTGAGCATGCAAAAGGCCTCACCTCTATCCGAGTAGGCATGGTGCGTTCCTCCGGCAATGTTCATGGCAATGCCATTTTCAAGAGCAAAATGGCAACCTTTAATAGTACCGTCGGCTATGATTCTTTCTCGTTGAACAAGTTCATCACTCAGGGGAAAGCCGATCTTTCGAGCTTCTCTTTTGGATAATCCCAAATTGATCAAATTTTTATAATAGGTCTCATCGTGTGCAGCCAAAATATGGTGGTCTTCAGGTAATGAGGGTTCAAAAAAGTTATCCTCGGTGCAAGTACCCTCATATAATAACTGCTGTGGCAACAACTCGTATTTGATCATCGGGAACCTATGCCCTTCGGGCAATGGATGTTTGTAAATGGGGTGATAGGCTATTTTGAGCATTTATGCACCTTGTTTATGTAATGCCAACTGTATCCGTTTTCGAGGCACGTCCACATCCAATACTTTTACCACCACCTGTTGATGAAGGCTCACGTGTTCGTTGACATCTTTTACAAAAGTATCCGATAGATTGGAAATATGTATCAATCCACTCTCCTTGATCCCAATGTCCACAAAACAACCAAAATTGGTAATGTTGTTGACAATACCAGGTAACAATTGACCTTGACGCAAATCGGTAATTTCCTTGATGTTCTGATTAAAGGTAAACACCTTGGCCTTTTCACGAAGGTCCAACCCAGGTTTTTCCAATTCCTTTACAATATCCTCCAGGGTAGGCATTCCTATGGTATCAGTACAATAGGTTTTTAGGTTGATATCTTCCAAAGCAGACTTGTTTCCAACAATTTCATTGAGTGAAATGCCTTGATCTTTCGCCATTTTTGACACCAAACCATAACTTTCTGGGTGCACGGCCGAATCATCCAAAGGATTGTCACCATTTTTGATGCGTAAAAAACCTGCACTTTGCTCAAAGGCCTTTCCGCCTAAACGAGCTACTTTTTTGATTTCTTCCCTGTTTTTGAACGCACCATTTTCGTTTCGGTGGGCAACAATGTTTTCTGCGAGTTTAGGTCCAATGCCCGAAACATAGCTTAAAAGAGGGACGCTCGCCGTATTGACATTAACCCCGACGGAGTTCACGCAACTTTCAACAACGGTATCCAAAGAGGTTTTTAATTGGGTTTGATCCACATCGTGCTGGTATTGCCCAACCCCGATAGACTTCGCATCAATTTTCACCAATTCTGCCAAAGGGTCGGCCAAACGACGGCCAATGGAAACTGCCCCCCTTACCGTTACATCGTAATTAGGAAATTCCTCCCGTGCAATTTTGGAAGCTGAGTAAATGGAGGCCCCTGCTTCGCTCACTACAAAAACATCGATGTCCTTTTTAAATGGGACACGCTTTACCAATTGCTCTGTTTCCCGCGACGCCGTTCCGTTGCCTATGGCTATGGCCTCAATTTTGTATGCATCCACCAAAGAACTAATCTTTTTGATGGCACCAGAACTATCCCGCTGTGGTGGATGGGGATATATGGTTTCGTTATGTTTAAGATCTCCCTGCTCGTCCAAGCAGACTACTTTACAGCCAGTTCTAAAACCAGGGTCAATGGCCAAAATTCGTTTTTCCCCTAAAGGTGCGCCGAGCAATAATTGCTTTAAATTTTTCGAAAAAACCTGAATGGCAGCGGCATCTGCTTTTACCTTGGCAATATTTAGGACTTCCTTGGATAATGATGGGAACAGGAGTCTTTTGTAGGCATCTGTAATGACCAGTTCTATTTGCTCGGCACAGGCATTATTGGATTTTATCAGGCGGCGTTCCATATTTTGGAGCGCACGGTCATCATCAATTTCAACCTTTACCCGTATAAAACCTTCTTTTTCCGCACGCATAATGGCCAAAAAACGATGTGATGGACATCTGTTCAAAGGTTCGCTCCAATCAAAATAGTCGCGAAATTTTTGGGCCTTTTCGTCTTCTTTTTTGGTTTTGACGACCTTGGTGGTGATCAAGGCATATCGTTCCAACTGACCCCGCAATTGTTTACGGATATCGGTTCGCTCATTGACCCATTCAGAAATAATATGTCGGGCTCCTTCGAGGGCATCATCTTCGTTAATAACATCCTTGTTGAGGTATTGGGAGGCAATGTATTCAATTTCATCGCTGCGTTGCGCCATAATAATCTTGGCCAAAGGCTCCAATCCATTTTTACGCGCGGTCTCTGCCTTGGTCTTTTTACTTTTTTTAAATGGAAGGTAAAGATCCTCCAAATTGGTTAGGTTGGAACAGTTCAAAAATTTGGCTTCCAGCTCCGGAGTAAGCGCATCCTGTTCCTTAACCGCTTTAATGATGGCCATTTTTCGCTTTTCCAATGTCTCGAACTGGCTTTTGAACTCTACTATGGCACCAATCTGGACCTCGTCCAGATTACCTGTTAGCTCCTTTCGGTATCGGGAAATAAAGGGAACGGTGCAATCTTGATTTAAAAGAGCTACGGTGTTTTCCACACTTTTCTCTGAAAGATTGGTGTGGCGAACGATATAGGGAACAAGTTGCATAGTTTTCTTAAATTTTAAGTAGGTTTTGGAGTAAGCAAGTTAGGGGGGAGCGGTTATTTTAAAGTACATCAAAACTTATACATGATATACTTGTCCAATTTTTTATTATAAAACCCCCAGATATAATCATTGTTTAGCCTAAAAACCGTTTCAGCATTTTTCTTTGGAAACTTTTCGGCAGCATCCTTGATTTTATCGAAAATATTCTGAGGAATATTTCCTTCCTTGTGATTGAAATTCTCATCGAACAAACACTCAATTCTTGTAGCCTTTGTCGATGTATAGTTTCCGTAGGCAAAAAATGTGGGGTTGAAGGTCACCATAAATGGACCAGCAGAGGCAAATCCAAATCCGGGCATCATCATGGGAGCACCACCTCTACTTATCTCTTTTTTAGAGCCCATGGTAATAATATAGTGGTTGTTATACATGGAGGCAACGACACCAATATCCTCATTGGCCAGTCTTCTTAGAAATTTGCTCGTTTTTTCCATTTCCCTATAATTTTTGTAGGTGCCACCTTCCTGAATTATGGGAGTGTTTTTAAAGGTGATGTCGTCATCTTTGGAGATATGTATGTTTTTCAGTTCTTCACGGGTATCCAATGATTTTACTGAAAACACCATTTCATCGATTGTGGATGAAATCAAATAAATCTTGTTGTTGAGGACAAAAGAATTTGAGTTTGCCGAAGGAGTGGACAAATAAGGTTTTTCTATGGTGGATAATGAATAATCCAAATCTTGTGTGTTCACATCGATCAAGTAGGCGTGCCTCTGAGTATCCACGGTTAATTTAAATCCGGATTTACCGGGGTACATTTTAACAACTTTGCTGGTACTCTCTATGGAATTTGGGGATTCAGGATCAATTTTGTCAACTTGGAACCTATACTGACTTCCAACAGAGTGTATATTCCCTCCTGTGGACATTATGGTATTTAGGCTTTCTGTAGCCCCTATATCATCAGTGAAGGTTTCGTTTGATAGGTCTATGGTTCGCTGAACATATTCCTTTCCTTCCTCAAATATATAATCATGGAACAGGCTACTGTTCTTGGGCATTGTAATCAGATGGAATTTTGATCCATTAGAATAACCTTCCACGAAAAATTCTTGTTTGAGTTTAAAATCATAGAGTGTTTCATGGATACTTCCTCGCTGAAAATCAAACAGGACACTTCCAAAAGTTTTATCTTTTTTATCCTTTAGGAACAAACGAATCTTTTGATCAAGGATGGAATACCCTATGATTTGGTTGTACTTTTTTGGAAGACCTTCCGTTGCAAACCTTCTAATAAGCTGTAATGAAGGTGTGAATAAGAAACCGTACATCTGATTGTCATCATCCAAGAAAATGGCAAAATTCCCTGTTTCTTCGTCTACTACGGAGAAAGCGGTATGTACATTCCTATTGCCATCTTTTAAATCGTTCGTGATTTCTAGAAACCTTTCTTGAGATTGAACAAACTGAAATATTGATAGGCAAAGTAAAACGAGAATTTTTTTCATGGAATGGGTTGAATTAATTTATGCTTTCACCATTATTGACATTTTCTTCATCGGGATTTACAAAAACGAGTTTGCCATCCTTGTCTTCGGTCATCAAAATCATACCCTGACTTTCCACGCCACGTAGTTTTCTTGGGGCCAAGTTGGCAACAACGGTTACTTTTTTGCCCACGATGTCTTCTGGTTTAAAGCTGTTGGCAATGCCCGATACAATGGTTCGGGTATCCAGCCCGGTATCCACCTTCAAAACCAAAAGTTTGTTGGCCTTGGGCATTTTTTCAGCTTCGATGATGGTCCCGACACGCATATCCAATTTGGAGAAATCATCAAAGGTAATGGTGTCTTTTTGTGGTGCTACTTCTTTGTCCATTTGGGCATTTGCTTTTTTGGTGGCTTCCAATTTGTCCAGTTGTTGTTGAATCTCTTTGTCCTCAATTTTTCTGAAGAGCAATTCACTTTTGTTGATTTTGTGTCCTGCCGGAAGCAAGGCGTCTTCAGAAGAAACACTTTCCCAACTTAAAGATTTCTCACTTTCGTTCGAAATTACTTTGAGTATGTTTTTAAGTTTTGAAGAAGTGAATGGTAAAAATGGTTCGCTCAAAATCGCTAATCCCGTTGCAATCTGAAGCGCCACATACATAATGGTCTTTACACGCTCCTCATCCGTTTTTATCAATTTCCAGGGCTCTTGGTCCGCCAAATATTTGTTCCCCAAACGCGCCAAGTTCATCAGTTGTTGACTTGCTTCGCGGAAGCGGTACCGTTCCAAGGATTTGGAAAGGGTGCCTGGAAATTCTTTTAAAGCTTCCAGTGCTTCCTTATCAACGGCTGTAAGTTCGGAAGGTGTCGGTACTTCCCCTCCGTAGTATTTATGTGTCAACACAGCCACACGGTTCACAAAGTTCCCGAAAATGGCCACTAGCTCATTGTTGTTTCTCGATTGGAAATCCTTCCACGTAAAATCGTTGTCCTTGGTCTCTGGAGCATTGGCCGTTAAGGTATATCGGAGTACATCCTGCATGTCCGGGAATTCTTCCAAATATTCGTGCAACCAAACCGCCCAATTTTTGGAGGTGGATAATTTGTTGCCTTCGAGGTTCAAAAACTCATTGGCAGGTACATTGTCGGGTAAGATGAAATCCCCGTTGGCCTCCAACATGCTTGGGAAAATGATACAGTGGAAGACAATATTGTCCTTGCCAATAAAGTGTACCAGTTTCGTATCCTTGTCCTTCCAATACGGTTCCCAGTCCTTGCCCTCACGTTCTGCCCATTCCTTGGTTGAGGAAATGTAGCCGATAGGCGCATCGAACCATACGTACAGCACTTTTCCTTCGCCACCCTCAACAGGCACGGGGATACCCCAGTCCAAGTCACGGGTAACGGCGCGCGGTTTTAGCCCTTCATCTATCCACGATTTACATTGTCCGTACACATTGGGTTTCCAATCGGCTTTGTGCTCTTCGAGAATCCACTTTTTCAAAAAACCTTCGTAGCGGTCCAGAGGCAAAAACCAATGTTTGGTCTTTTTCAAAGAAGGAACTGTGCCTGTAATGGTAGATTTTGGATTGATTAGGTCTGTGGCATTGAGCGATGACCCGCAATTTTCACATTGATCGCCATAGGCTTCTTCGTGTCCGCAGCGAGGACAGGTCCCAACAACGAAACGGTCTGCCAAAAACTGTTTTGCCTCATCATCATACAATTGTTCGGTTTCCTCTTCGATAAAGTCACCTTGTTCGTACATTTTTTTAAAAAAATCCGAAGCGGTTTCGTGATGGACTTGTGCCGAAGTCCTGGAATAATTGTCAAAAGATATACCGAAATCAGCAAACGATTTTTTGATGATATTGTGGTACTTGTCTATAATTTCTTTCGGAGTGACCCCTTCTTTTTTGGCCTTCATGGAAATAGCCACACCATGTTCATCGCTACCGCAGACAAAGGCCACATCGTTTCCTTTTAATCGTAAATAACGGGAGTAGATGTCAGCAGGAACATATACCCCTGCCAAGTGTCCAATATGAATGGGGCCGTTGGTGTAGGGCAGTGCTGCTGTAATGGTATATCTAGAGGATGTATCTTGAGCCATGTATAATTCAAATTAGGCCCAAAAATACTGATTTTAATGGGATAGACATAAAAAAGAAAACCTCCGAAAGTGCTACCCTATTTGGGGTGAGGGGTGCACTACCGAAGGCTTCCTGAAAATGGATGACAAATTGTCCCGCTTCTTTAAGCAATCATAACAGATTTGCTCATTTTTTTATCTCCCACAGAGATTCTATAGATATATTTTCCTGTGGATAAACTATCGCGCATACGTTCGCGAATATTAATGTCTACTGCGCCTTCCAACATCATTTCGTTGAACAAAGTGCCCACACGTTGTCCCAAAATATTGAAGAGCTCAATATCCACATGGGCCGAAACCGGCATTTCCAAATGAATAAATGGGTCTCTTGGTGATGTTGCCGGGTAAACGGCTGCATGTTCTATGGTATCTAAAATATCGATATTGGGATCCATGGGGTCTGGGCTAGGTGGTGTTTCCGGCAATATCGGTGGGTCGTTGTCCATGGCGATATCATCGAAGGTTTCACCACTACAGTTAAAACCAAGATCAATGGCCTGATAGGGATGCCCCAATAAATGCTGTTCCACAGATTCCCTAGGAACACAAAGCCATTCGGCCAACACGGTTCCATATAGGTTTCTAAAGTCCATGGTGTACTCCAAATTACCACGGTTGTTCGGTTCATCTAAAGATGGGTGGTCTCCAACAAATGCACTACCACTCAATCCAGACCCGAAAAATAGGGTTGGGGCTGCTTTACCATGATCGGTACCGTTAGAACCATTTTCATAGATTCTACGTCCAAATTCTGAGAAAGTCATGCTCAATACATTATCGTCTTGTTCTGTAAATGCAAGGTCTTCATAAAAATTATTGATGGCTACGGATAGATTTGACATCAAACGTTCGTGTACAATAGGTTGATTCCCATGGGTGTCAAATCCTCCCAAGGAAATCATATACACCTTGGTGCCCAAGTTTCCTTTGATCAAACGTGCTAAAAGTGCCAATTGTCTGGCGAAGCCATTGTCTTGGTACTCTACTTGGTTCTGCCCCGCCATGTAGGCATCATGAATAATTCCAGCATATTCGTAAGTGGTATTGGCCACTCCGCGAAGAAACCTAAGTTGGTCACCGTACATACAATCATCAAACGGTGCATTTTCAATATCGTAAAAAGTACCGGTCTCGGCAATTTGCTCCAATTGGTCCACATTGTTGGTAACAAAGGCATAGTTGGTTTCTTCTCCTTGGAAGACCAAGTTCGCCAAGTTCCCTATTTGAATGGCTGCTGGAGCAGCTGGTGGGTTGATAAGATAATCGGGATAGAGTTCTTCAAAATGACGGCCCATCCAACCTGTATTTTCTCCAGAGAAACCGGTTGTGGTCAAATCGGTATTGGCAAAAATATCGGATCCCGTAAAATGGGAAAGACTTTGGTTTTCGTACCCAACTCCGTGAACGGCCTTAAACTGGCCATCGCCCCAAAGCGGTTCCAGCGCGCTCATATAAGTTGGCACACCAAAATCGTCGGTAAGTTTTAGGACCTTACTTTCTGGAATATAGATGTTGGGTCTTGCATTCGCATAAGTATCATATTGTTGTATCGGGATAACGGTACTGAGCCCGTCGTTTCCTCCGGATAATCGTATAAGGATTAAGATATTATCGGTTTCTGCCGCTGCTACCGCTGCTGTTAGCGGGGATGGGGCAGAGGCTGAGATCATATGGCTTCCCAAGAACATGGAGCCGGAACCGGCTATACCTAAGGCCTGTATAAAGGAACGTCTGCTCCATTTTTTATGTTCCAAATCGTGGCCTTCGTGTTCAAGGCCTTTGTGGGGTGATGTATCGTGGTTATGATGTGTATCGCACATGGTGTAGGGGTTATTTTAGTTGAAATTCGGGTTCTCTTGAAATATGACGTAATAAAACGTAGACTTGTGTTGGAACTTCCATACTTGATGAAAGAACCCACCAACTGTTACCACCTGGAATATAATCTGGGGAGTAATATTCCTCGGGTACATCATCGATTTTGAAGGCATCCATGGCCTTTTCAAAATCGGCATCCGTCAAAAGGCCCTTAGGTGTAAATTTATCCACCAATGCCCTAACCACTATTTCTGGATTACTGGTGTTACTGTTGGCTGGTCCAACAGCATCCATGGCCAAAGTTCTGAACTGTTCTGAATCGTTTTGGAAAAAACGGTCAATAAAGACTTCCATGGTGAGCCATCGTCCAATAATAAAATTGGTGTTGATCCAAGTTCGGTCTCTTTGCCAACCTTCCACTTCGGGTGGTTGAAAAAATCGCTGTCCTATCAAGGAGCAAGCGTCAATCATATTTAAAATGGTACCATCATCATAAGAGAAACCGGATTCTTTTAAAAAGTTGAAGTAGAGGTCTGCTGGACTTTTAATAATAACACCTATGGCGGTTTCATCAAAAAAGTGTTGACTTTTAAATAATTGTCTAAGTACTGGGGCAATTTCAAATCCACTGCTAATGAAGGTCTGGGCCATGCCGTCAATAATTTGTGGGGCAATTCCTCCCTCCTCGTTTGTCGAGTCCGGGTGTACAAAAAACTCGTATAGTTTTTTGCAGATAAACCATCCGATTTCATCCGCTCTTTCATTAAAAAGAATATCGATAACATCGTTGTAGTCCCAGTTCCCGGTTTGACCAAATATGGTTTTGTTGTCGGTATTGAACTCTGTTGGATCAAAAGTTACCGCAGTACAGCCTTCTTCTCCACGCTCGGTATAACCCGATATTGCTTTGGAGGTTTCAATAATATCTTCTTCTGTGTAATTATTTCCCTCTCCCAAAGTGAAAAGCTCATAAAGCTCACGGGCATAGTTCTCGTTGGGATTGTCCCCACGGTTTCTTACGCCATCCAAATAATAGAGCATAGCACTGGTGAGACCAATTTCACTGGTGAAGGTCTTAAAGTTGCCCAAGGCATTCCTTTGCAAGCAATTGATATAATAGTATAGAAATCCAGGGCAATTGTATGTTTCTAGTTGGGTAACAAAGTGATTGCTCCAAAAAAAGCTCATTCTGTCCAATAATTCATTGTCCACAATAGCATTTCCGTAAGCAGTTGTAAAGTCTTCTATTTGTGCCCGTCTCAAAGCACGCGCCATATCGTCGTCGGCGGGATAATTGGCATTGTTCCAATCGGCCCATTCTGGTGCAGGTATGACAGGAGCCGTAAGCGCTTGATTGACCAAGTTGTCTACAAGGTTGTCCGCTGTTTGTCCAATAGCAGCATTAATGGTTTGTACAGAGGCGCTAAAACCAAGCCTTCGGTATAAGTGGGCCGCACGCAACTCATCCAAAGGAGTGGTGTACGGCGCCAAGGTTGAGGAATTACAATTGATAAAGTACTCCATAGCAATGTCTGGCGTTAATTAGGTACATAGTTTTGGGGCAACTATATGTTTATGCTAATGTTGGGTGTGGTTCAATTGAGCCAACAAATTACAATCTTAACGCTCTAAAGTCCGTGAACGACCAAATTTTTCGATGAAATGCACAATTTTTTTACATTTTTACAAATTATATGGCGCATCACAACACATTTGGGAATCTTGGAGAGCAAAAGGCAGTAGACTTTTTAAGGGCTTCAGGTTATAAGGTCAAAGAGCGTAACTATCGCTATCTCAATGCAGAAGTGGATATCATCGCGGAGAAAGAAGACATCTTGGTTATTGTGGAGGTAAAGTCAAGAAACAAAGGCTTTTTAGAAGATATTTCTGATGTGATCTCGGCCAAAAAAATCAAGCTTTTGACCATGGCGGCGAATCATTATATAGAAGAATCCGAATCGGATTTGGAGGTAAGATTTGATGTGATCACCGTTGTCAAAAACGGCAAAAATTATGAGATTGAGCACTTTGAAAATGCATTCTACCATTTTTAACCATTTGTTTGTTTTGTAACAATATGTTATTTTTGCTCAAAACCAACCAAGAAATGAAAACAATATCTGCGGTAGTTGAGCATTACATCAAGAAAAAGCCGTTTTTACAAACTGCATTGGCACAGGGAATTATCAACTTAACCTCTTTGTCCAGACAGATTAAACCAGAAATCGCCGAAGAACTTGGTAAGGACGTAAAGGATGGTGCCATTGTTATGGCCCTTAAGCGTCTTTCGGATGATCTCGAGTTTAGGGCCACCCACAAAATAGTTAAGGTATTAAAGAATATTGGTGAGATTACCGTACGTTCCAACTTAACGGATTATACCTTTTTGGCTTCTGATACCATTTTGCAACAGCAGGCTAGGTTGTTGGAAGAGGTGAACGCCAACCAAGATGTGTTTTATACTTCCTCTCGCGGTGTTAACGAAATCAACATTGTGATTAGCAATGTAATGGACGGGGTTGTAGAGAAGTATTTTAAAATGGAACGCTGTACCCAAAAAGCCGAAGGGCTTTCCTCCATCACGGTAAAGTTGCCTGCGGAGAACGTTTCCGTGCCTGGAATTTATTACTTCATTTTTCAGCGTTTGGCTTGGGAAGGCATTGTACTATACGAAGTAATTTCCACCACCAACGAGTTCACCATTTTGGTGAACGATGAGCAGGTGGACGTCGCGTTCAAAACAATAAAAGATCTAAAATCACTTTAAAATAAGTTTCCCTTTTGGTAGTCTAAACTAAAACGAAATCTTCTTCGTTCTAGATGAAGACACTTTTTGGAAAAATGACCAAGAAAAGGATTCTTTACGGTTTTTTGGCCCTATTTGTACTGTATTTGTGCTATTTGGCCTATATTTTTATTCTCTCTCCCAAGACCAACTTACAGTCTATTTATTTAATTCCGAAAGATGCAGTTTTCATCATTGAATCGGAACAACCAGTGGAAGGTTGGAAAAAAGTCAGCGAAAGTGAAGCTTGGCACCACCTTAAAAAGAACGCTTATTTTTCGGAACTCACCGAGAACATTCAAAGGGTGGATACGGTTTTTAACGACAATCATAAACTGTTCGAGTTTTTTGACGACCGTTCCCTTTTTATTTCCATCCATATGATCTCCCCAAAGGACTATGGGATTTTTTATGTATTGGATTTAAAGCGGATTGCTAAACTACAATTGCTTAAAACCTATTTGAACACTCTATTGGATGATGGCTATGTTTTGAGCAAAAGAACCTATCACGACCATGAGATTTTGGAGGTGCATGATCGGGAAAGTAAGGAAACGATGTATTTGTCCTTCATCAAAAATCAATTGGTGGCCTCGTATACCCACACTTTAGTGGAAGCTTCCATAGACCAATACAAGGAACCCGTTTTGGGTCGCAACCTTAATTTTTTGGAAATCAACCAAAAAGTAGGGCATGAGGATTTGTTCCGATTGTATACCCAATACCATTATTTTGATGATTACATTAAAATGTATTCGGACAGGCCTTCCGATTGGGTAACACGTGTCAGTGAAAACTTTTTGTTCTCAGGTTTTTATTTTGATTTGGATGAGAACAGTACCCTTACAGCAAATGGATATACCAATATCAGTGCTGTGAATGAATATTATTTGGAAGCGCTTCAAAAATCTGGTAAAGCAGAGCGGTCCATTCCTCAAATAGCTCCAAATAGTACCGCGCTTTATATCAGTTATGGGTTCGATAGTTTCGCCGAGTTTTATGAGAATTTCGAGATGGTGCAGCAGAACGATCCCGAGCAGTTCGAAAGCTATCAAGAAGGGATTGCGAAGGTGGAAAAATTCCTCAAGATAGATGTAAAGGAGAACTTTGTGAGTTGGATTGGGGACGAAATTGCGGTACTACAGATTAAATCACACATTAATCAAGGCAAAAATGATCTGGCTTTGGTGTTAAAAGCGAACGATACTGAGGATGCCAAGACCAATCTGGATTTTGTTGTGGAGCAGATTCGAAAAAAAACGCCCGTAAAGTTCAAAGCGGTCGATTATAAGGGATACGAAATCAATTTCCTCTCCATCAAAGGATTCTTTAAAATGCTCCTAGGAGGTCGGTTCGAAGAGTTTGACAAACCCTATTTTACCCAGATTGATGACTTTGTGATTTTTAGCGATAGCCCCAATACCCTTAAGGGTATAATTGATAAAGTATCGGAGGGCGATATTCTTGC
This sequence comes from uncultured Allomuricauda sp., assembly GCF_947258355.1. Classification (GTDB taxonomy): domain Bacteria; phylum Bacteroidota; class Bacteroidia; order Flavobacteriales; family Flavobacteriaceae; genus Flagellimonas. The sequence continues at coordinate 38,049 of NZ_CAMYIC010000036.1, read as the reverse complement.
AACTTCGAAGGAGTTCAAAAATTTTGATGAAAAATTTGATAGGGAATCCACCGTATTCGTATACAGCAATGTGCCTTTACTGTTTGACAATATGTATGCCTTGGCCGATGCACCTACCAAACAAAAAATGCGCAAGAATAAGGATTTTATCATTTGTTTTCCTCATGTGGGATTGCAATTGACACCTGAAGACGATTTGTTCGAAAGTCGATTAGTGCTCAACTATCAGGATGTGGAAGAAGTTAAAAAAGCGGCCAGTCTTTCAGAAAGCAACAACACAGCGAATCCGAAAACTCAAAATAAAGCATCAAACAAAATCACCGATGCGGTTTTCAATTTAAGCCCTATTTATCCAACAGACTTAAATGCCAAATCCTTCGGTAAAAAATATGCCAATGGGAATATCCGTTTTGAAGTTGATTTGAGAGATGGACTAAAGCATGGCCGTTATGAGGAATTTTATCCCGATGGTACCCGCAAGATCCGCGGTCGTTTTCGTGAGGATGAGCAGGTAGGCACTTGGCGATATTACGACAAAGAAGGTAACCAAGTCCATAAAAAACGGTTTTAATCAATACTGTCATTCCGTGCTCGACACGGAATCTCATCCAAAATAAGTGTTTACAAAAATTATCCTAAGTGTAATTGTTGACGATAAATTCCGCAACAATCACTACCTTTCTTAACCAAACCTCCGACAAATGAAAAACATGCTAGTTGCAGCAGCTCTTCTTGTTGCATTCACGACAACACTGGACACCAACGCACAAGAAATCAATTTTCCAGAACGCTACGATACTTGGAAAACAGCCGAAAAGGGTCAATTTAAGTTTGATCAAGCGGAGTTGGACAAGGCTGTGGATTTTGCGAATGCCAACGAATATTCCGGGTCAAGGGATTTACGGATTGCCATTTTAAAAGGTTTTGAAAAAGAGCCTTTTCATGATGTTTTGGGTCCGACAAAAAAGCGTGGAGGTCCTGCCGGTATGGTTATGAAGAACGGATATGTTTTGGCCTCTTGGGGCGACACCAAACGTGTGGACATGACCTTTAGCGTTACCAAGAGTTTTTTATCGACCGTTGCTGGATTGGCCGAAGACCAAGGTTTAATCAATGATACTAAGGACAAAGTAGTCGATTATATTTGGGACGGTACTTTTGATGGTGAACATAATTCCAAGATAACATGGGAGCACTTGTTGCAACAGAACTCCGATTGGTCAGGTGAACTTTGGAGTGGAAAGGATTGGGCCGACCGTCCACCAAGTGAAGGTGGCCTGGACGATTGGAAGTTCCGTAAACTGAATGAGCCTGGTACCGTAATGGAATACAACGACGTTCGTGTTAACGTACTTGCTTATTCGCTTACCCATGTGTGGAGAAAACCGGTACCTATGGTCCTCAAAGAAGAAGTGATGGACAAAATAGGCGCCACCACTTCTTGGCGTTGGTTTGGTTACGATAATGCATGGACGGTTGTCGATGGTATTAAAATGAAATCTGTTACAGGTGGTGGTCACTCAGGTGCAGGACTTTTTATTTCCACAGAGGATATGGCCCGTTTTGGAACCTTGTTCTTGAACAACGGAAAATGGGAAGATGAGCAGATTATCAGTGAAGATTGGATCAAGAAAGCAACTACTCCTTCAATACCTAACGTGAATTACGGCTACATGTGGTGGCTCAACCAGCAAGGTGGTCGTCACTGGGATGGTGTTCCCGAACATGTTTTTTATGCTGCTGGTTTTGGGGGCAACTTTATTGTGGTGGACCAAAAAAGTGGATTGGTCATTGTAACCCGTTGGTTGGAACCTTCAAAAATTGGGGAGTTTGTAAAGCAAGTGTACGAGGCTTTTTAAACAGAAATATCCTCTTTTTGAGGTGTGAAAGGCAGAAGTGCTTTCAACGCCTTGTCCACGCTGGTGATCTTATCAAACACCAACAACAACCGGAGTCCATTTCGGGTCTGCTTTTCCTTGAGTTTTACCAATTGCGGATGTGTTTGCGCATATTGCAATATTTGGGTAAATACGGCACTTTGGTAAAAACTGGATTGTTGGTCAGCAATAAAGTAACCGATGAATTTGCCTTTTTTCATGATAACTTTTTCCAGACCAATATGGGTGGCAATCCATTTAATACGAACCGAGTTCATCAAGTCAACTGCTGGTTCTGGTAACTCCCCAAAACGGTCTACCAGTTGTGCTTCAAACTTTTGAAGGCCTTCCTCATCCTCCACATCGTTCAATTGGGTGTACAGGTTTAAGCGCTCGGTGATATTGTTGATGTAGTCATCAGGGAAGAGCAGTTCAAAATCCGTGTCGAGCTGCATCTCTTTGACATACACTTTCTCCTTATTGCCCTCAACTTCCTCATACAATTCCTTGAACTCATTTTCCTTAAGTTCATCAATCGCTTCGGACAATATTTTTTGATAGGTCTCGAATCCAATTTCATTGATGAAACCACTTTGTTCACCTCCCAATAGGTCACCCGCACCACGGATTTCCAAATCCTTCATGGCGATGTTAAAGCCACTTCCCAAGTCTGTGAATTGTTCCAAAGCCTCGATTCGTTTACGCGCTTCGGGTGTCATCACTTCGTAGGGTGGGGTAATAAAGTAACAGAAAGCCTTTTTATTGCTTCGACCCACACGTCCCCGCATTTGATGAAGGTCGCTCAATCCAAAGTTGTTGGCGTTGTGAATAAAAATGGTATTGGCATTGGTGACATCCAACCCACTTTCAATGATAGTGGTTGAAACCAATACATCAAACTCACCGTTCATGAAGGATAGCATCAAGGACTCCAGTTTTTTTCCTTCCATTTGGCCATGACCGATGCCAATTTTTGCATCGGGAACCAAGCGTTGGAGCATTCCTGCTACCTCTTTGATGTTTTCAATTCTGTTATGGATAAAGAAGACCTGTCCGCCCCTCTGGATTTCGTAAGAAATGGCATCTCGGATAATTTCCTCGTTCAACCGGATCACCTGACTTTCGATAGGGTACCTGTTCGGTGGCGGGGTATTGATGACGGATAGGTCACGCGCGGCCATCAAACTAAATTGAAGTGTCCTTGGAATCGGTGTCGCCGTTAAGGTGAGTACGTCCACATTTTCTTTGATGGAACGCAGTTTTTCCTTCACAGAAACCCCGAATTTTTGTTCCTCGTCCACTATCAATAAGCCCAAATCCTTGAACTGAACGTTTTTGTTCACTAGTTGATGCGTCCCTATGATGATGTCGATTTTGCCAGCGGCCAAGCGCTCCAAAACATCCTTTTTTTCCTTTGCGGTGCGGAATCGGTTGAGGTAATCCACCGTTACGGGCATCTCCTTTAAACGTTCCCTGAACGTTCTGCTATGCTGGAAGGCCAAAATGGTAGTCGGGACCAAAACAGCAACCTGCTTGCCGTTGTCCACCGCCTTGAATGCTGCACGTATGGCAACTTCAGTTTTCCCAAACCCTACGTCACCACAGACAAGTCTGTCCATGGGTCTCTCGCTTTCCATGTCCTTTTTTACATCTTGGGTACTCTTTTCTTGGTCCGGGGTGTCCTCGTAAAGGAAAGAAGCTTCCAATTCGTTCTGTAGATAACTATCAGGCGCATATTGGAATCCTTTTTCCAATCGACGTTTGGCGTAGACTTTAATAAGGTCGAAGGCGATTTTTTTGACCCTGGCCTTGGTCTTTTGCTTCAGTTTTTTCCAAGCAGCGGAACCTAGTTTGAAGATTTTTGGAGGGGCCCCGTCCTTACCGTTGTATTTGGATATTTTGTGCAGCGAATGGATGCTGACATACAAAATGTCCCGGTCGCCATAAATCAGTTTGATGGCTTCCTGTTTTTTACCCTCCACATCAATTTTTTGCAACCCGCCGAACTTTCCGATACCGTGGTCAATATGGGTCACGTAATCCCCAATCTCTAGTTTGTTGAGTTCCTTTAAGGTGATGGCCTGTTTTTTGGCATAGCCATTCTTTAAATGGAACTTGTGGTAGCGCTCAAAGATTTGATGGTCGGTATAGCAAGCGATTTTCAAATCCGGGTCCACAAAACCTTGGTACAATGGAAAAATGATAGTCTGATAATGGACCGTTTGGTCAACTTCATCAAAAATATCGTGAAAACGCTTGGCCTGTTGTTCCGTGGAACAGAAAATATAATTGCTGTAACCCGCATCCCGATTATCATTGAGGTTTTCAATGAGTAGGTCAAACTTTTTGTTGAAAGAGGGTTGGGGTTTGGTGTTGAACTGGACTGTGGAAGCTGTCATCCCGAGCGTAGTCGAGGGAGATGCTTCTGTCTGCTTCTCGACTCCGCTCGAAGTGACAGAAGAGTTTCCAATTTCAACGAATACGTAATCCTGCAACTGCTCTTTTAACAAAGCTGAATCCAAAAACAGTTCTTTGGGCTTCGCGTGTTTGATTTCTTCACTCAACTTGGCAAAGCTTTCCTCTGCTTTTTCAAAAAAGGAATCGATGCGATCATAGATTAAAGCGGGATTCTTGGCAAAGACCACAGTGTTGCCCGAAATATATTTTAAGAAACTTTCCCGTATTTCTTCGGTGAACTTGTTTTCTACGTTTGGAATGATGGTGATTTTCTTCACTTTGTCCGTGGAAAGCTGTGTCTCCACATCAAAAGTTCGGATACTGTCCACTTCATCCCCGAAAAACTCGATACGGTAGGGTTCATCATGCGAGAATGAGAAGACATCCACAATACCCCCTCGCACCGAAAACTCCCCTGGTTCGGTCACAAAATCCACCCGTTTGAACTGATACTCAAAAAGGACCTCGTTCAAAAAATCCAACGAAATCTCATCGCCCAACTTTATCTTTTGGGTATTCTTGTCCAGTTCCTTCCGAGTGACCACTTTTTCAAAAAGGGCATCGGGATAGGTGACAATGATGGCCGGTTTTTTTCTGGAGTTTATTCGGTTGAGTACTTCGGCGCGAAGCAAAACATTCGCGTTGTCCGTTTCTTCAATTTGATAAGGCCTTCGGTAGCTACCAGGATAAAAAAGTACATCCTTTTCACCCAGGAGTTCTTCCAAATCGTTCAAATGATAGGCTGCTTCCTCCTTGTCATTTAATATCAGTAAGAATGGAGCATCGGTAGATTTGAAAGTTTCAGCAATTACAAAGGAAAGCGAGGAGCCTACAAGCCCTTTGATATTTATTTTTTCTGATGAACCGGAAGGGCTGTCTTGAGTTTGGGCAATGGTATCCCTCAGTTTCCCTATTTGGGGAGACTGTTCAAAAAGTTGGGAAATCGGGGTTTTGGTCAATCCAAAAAACTTTGCGGCAAAGATAAACCGCGGAAACTTTTACTGAAAATGTTTTTTTGGGTTTCTTATCGTCACGCTGAACTTGTTTCAGCGTCTCACTCATGCGATTCCGTGTTATGCTTCGGCTCATTTCGACTTCGCTCAATGACCAACGCTCAGCATCCGCACGGAATGACAGTCTTTACTTATGTCATTCTGAGCAAAGTGAAGAATCTAAACTTTAATAACACTGTCCTCCACAATGGCATAAACCTCGTCCGAATCCTTGGGGTCGAGGGAATGAGTTCCTGTGAATTGGCCAAAAGCTGGGAGAATCATCTGACTTTTAGATTTGAAAAAGCAGGGCAGTTTTATACGTTCCTTGCCAAAACCTTTGAGTTTGATGGACGGGTGAACATGCCCACAAAATGTAAAGCAGCCTTTGCGTTCCTCAGGATGATGGGTCAATAAGAAAGAGTCGATGATTAATTCTGGAAATATGGAAACTTTCAGTTTTTCGAACTTTTCCGGAGCAATAATGTCGTGGTTGCCTGCTACCAATAAAATTTCAGCAGGAGTTTTTGCGACCCAGTTTTCGAACAATTCCCATTCCTTGTTTATGGATGAATGGAAAAGGTCGCCCAAAAAACAGATTTGGAAGGGGTCGAAATCGGACACTATTTTATCCAGAAGTAGAAAGTTTTTGTGAATGGCTTTTCTGGGAACTGCTGCACCAAACTTTCTAAAGTGGGACACCTTCCCCAAATGCACGTCACTGATCAGCAAGAGTGATTTTCCCTCCCAAAATAGCCCGCCCAAAGGATGGAGTTGAAATTCTTGATTTAGTATTTTAATTTTTTGGATCATTCGTAATGGGTGCTGCAAATTTAGTCCAAATGTCATTTCGAACCGAGCGAAGTAAGTGTGAGAAATCTGAAACTAGATTTCTCAATCGTCGTTACCCTCCTCATATCGAAATGACCTTCTTACGTCATGCTAAACTTATTTCAGCATCTCAAACAGATTAGATACGAGCCATACTTCGACTACGCTCAGTATCCACACGGAATAACAAGTATTGGGTTATTTGGTCAATTTAGCCATCATTCTTTTAATACGGTCCGCCAATTTTTCGTTGGACAATTTTTCCCGCAATCTGTCTGTAATAATAGGAAAGGATAAGGGTGTGGGCTGTGAACATTGCTTCCAAACTATATCTTGCTGCGCGATTCTTTCCAGGGCTAAGCGCAAACGACCTTCTTCCAATTGGTGCTCAAAGGTTTCGGTATAGGCTTGCTGGTAGAGCAGGTTGTCATCCTCAAAATCACGGAAAACATCGAACAGCAATTCCGAACTGCTTTGCAGGTGTTTCATTTTGATTCCTTTTTCTGGATAGCCAGTGAACACCATACCGCTGATAACGGCAATGTCTCGGAACTTTCGACGCGCCATTTCGTTGGAATTCAAGCTTTTTTGAAGGTCGGTCAACATATATTCTGGAGTAAAAAGATTGTTGTCCAAAATCTCCTGAATGTTGATTTCCCTGTCCGAGAGCAATTCAAAACCATAATCGTTGAAGGCAAGGGAGCACGTTATGGGTGCCAACAAACTGATACGATAGGCCAATAGACTGCTCATACCCTCGTGGATTGCCCTTCCTTCAAAGGGGTAGAACATATGGTGGTAGCCATCACGGGTCTTGAAGGTTTCAATCAAAAATTGATGGGGCTGGGGAACAATACTTTCTTCCCTTTGTTTGATGAACATGGGTTGCAGAGCTTGGATTTCTTCTGACTGTTTTGAAAATACCAACTCAGCAGTGTAAAGCTCCTGTCGCAACAATTCGGACATTTTTGCGGAAAAGCTCAATCGTCCCCCCATCCAACTAGGGACTTTGTTCGTCCTTTTTTTGGAATTGCGAACATGAGCCGCCATCCCTTTGATTCTGATGAATTCCAAATTTCGTCCAGCAAAAGTGAATACATCGCCCGGACTCAATTTGGAGATAAAATATTCTTCGATACTGCCGATGTAACCCCCTTTTTGATAGCGGACGGAAATCGTGGCGTCACCGACAATGGTTCCGATTTGGAAACGGTGCCGCATAGCCACGGCCCTGCTGTTCACTTTGAATTTACCATCTTCCTCGATTTCTACTTTTTTGTATTCATCATAGCTTTTCAGACTTTGGCTTCCCATTACCAAAAAATTGAGCAGCCATTGCCATTGCTCATCTGAAATGGCCTGATAGCAAAAGGTTTGTTTGATTTCTGGATAGATTTCATCAGGATAAAACCCATCCGAAACCGCCAGGGTGGTTAAATATTGAATAAGGACATCGAAACTGTTCAGATAGGGGATACGGTCTTCCACAGCGCTGTTCAGTACCGCTTTTTGCATGGCCGAAGCTTCGACCAGCTCTATGGCATGAGTGGGCAGAAAATAGATAACGCTTTCTTTGCCTGGGCGGTGACCACTCCGACCTGCACGTTGTAAAAAGCGGGCAACACCTTTGGGTCCTCCGATTTGGACCACCGTTTCCACGGGAGCAAAATCAACTCCAAGGTCCAAACTCGATGTACAGACCACTGCTTTAAGGCTTTCGTTGCGAATGGCCTGTTCTACCCATAATCGGGTTTCCTTGTTGATGCTACCATGGTGCATCGCCATTTCCCCGGCGAATTCTGGATATTTTTCCAATATTTTTTGAAACCAGATTTCACATTGGCTTCGGGTGTTGGTAAAGAGCAAAGTGGTTTTACTATTGTTGATGATGGGCACTACCTGATCCAAAAGATGCAATCCCAAATGGCCGCGCCAAGGAAAGGTTTCCATTTCCTTTGGAATAATACTTTTGACTGTGATTTTTTTGTTCAGGTTGGCTTTTATCAATACCGAATTCCCCAATTCTGCGGATGTAGGTCCCAACAAGACTTCGCGGGCCTGTTCCAAATTTCCAATAGTGGCCGATATGCCCCAAATACGCATATCCTTACAGACGGTTTTTAATCGGGACAGACCCAATTCCATCTGAATGCCACGTTTAGTGCCCAAAAGTTCGTGCCACTCATCCACAACGATGGCGGAGCAATCCTTAAAAGTTTTGGCGTACCCTTTGGAGGACAGCAATAACTGCAAACTTTCCGGGGTGGTAATCAATAGATCGGGCATATTGGTGCGCATTTTTGCCCGTTCTTTTGCAGAAGTATCTCCCGTACGGATACCAACGGTCATTTGTGTACCCAAATCTTGGGTAATGCGCTCCGCTGATTGTTTTATTTCTTGTGAAAGCGCTCGCAATGGGGTAATCCAGATGGCTTTCAACCCTTTTTTGTGTTTGGTCTTGTAATCTGGATGGTTTCTGATGTAATTGAGCACGATTGGAAACCAAAGCGCATAGGTTTTGCCACTTCCCGTCGGGGCATTCAAAAGGCCGTGTTTGCCCTCCAAAAAAGCTTTCCAACTCTCTTTTTGAAAAGGGAATGGTTGCCAATTTTGTTCTTGGAACCAGTTTTCTGCAATTGCTAAGGTTTCTTTTCTGTTCATATTCCGAGCATCGCGAAGGAATCTGTCAATTTGGACGGTTTACCACTTCAAAGATAAATCCTTCCATTCTGGATTAACCGAGTTTATTAAACCTTCCTTTCTTTTTCTATTTCCTGCTTTTAATTGCTTTTCCCTTTCAAAAGCATCTTTAATGGTATCAAATTCTTCAAAGTATACCAAAAGGAAACAATTGTATCTTTTTGAGAACGAATTTGAATATTTACCATTTTTATGTTCTTCTACCCGCCGTTGTAAATCATTGGTTGCACCAATGTAGAGTACGGTTTTGTTTTTATTTGTTAAGATGTAGCAATACCCTTTCATTTTTGATAACTCATTTACACATTATTTTCAAGTTGGAACTGATGAAATAATCTGTTTATCTTTTAATTCTAGGGGTTATGCTGCAAATTCAATTTTTCGGGTTTATTTGTTAAGAGATTCCTTCGCTTTGCTAGGAATTAGAGCTTTTAAATCATCCAAAGAATTGGCCTCATCAATTTTCTTGTCCTTTCTCCAGCGTAAAATTCTTGGAAATCGGGTTGCCACTCCACTTTTATGACGCTTGGAAGGGGCGATACCTTCAAAAGCAATTTCAAAAACATGTTCTGGGGTAACGCTTCGTACCGGACCAAAACGTTCTAGAGTATTTTTCTTGATCCAGGCATCCACTTGTCTGAACTCTTTGTCGGTCAACCCGGAATATGCCTTGGCAAAAGTGACAAGCTCTTTCTCTCCTTCATCATTAATATCCCATAACGCAAATGTATAGTCAGTGAAGAGATTGCTCCGTCGACCGTGACCGCGCATTGCGTAGGTGAGTACGGCATCGATCGTTAAGGGATCTACCTTCCATTTCCACCAATCCCCTTTTTTTCGTCCCACTTGGTAGGTGGAGTCGTTTCGTTTGAGCATCAAACCCTCACTATGTTTTTCTCTGGACAAATCTCTTTCATGGGCAACGTCGTCCCAAGAATTGAATTGCAACCGATTAGATAAAAGCAAGGGTATGGTTTCTTTGTTTGATTTTATAGTGTTAGAGTAAAAATCTTCTAGAATATGTCTCCGCTCCAGATAGGTCTTGTTTCTGATGTCCTGTCCTTTCCACTCTAAAATATCATAGACTTTCAATTTTACAGGGATTTTTTCCAAAAGCGATTTTGAAATATTCTTTCGACCTATTCGGGTCTGTAAATCTTTAAAAGTACCGATTTCACCATTGGGATAGGGTAGTAATTCACCGTCCAGAACGGTCCCGTTGGGAATGGCTCCTACAAATGCTTCAAATTCTGGGTACTTATCGGTTACAAGTTCTTCTCCGCGGCTCCACACAAAAATCTCGTTAGTTCTTAGGATAACCTGCGACCGAATTCCGTCCCATTTGTGTTCAGCGGACCATTCCGAAACATCCCCAAGATCAGAAACATCATCTTCAACCGCGTAGGCCAAGAAAAAAGGGTAAGGTTTGGATAAATAATCGCTTTCTTTTTCCTCTAATACAAGGTCATGAAAGCTGATACGGTTTGGATCCCAATTGCCCATTAATTTATAAGCGAGAATATCTTCTTCTATACCTGTGGCTTTGGAGAGTGCACGGGTCATTAGTTTTTGACTTACCCCAATCCTAAAGCTTCCCGTAATCAATTTATTGAAGACAAAACGCTCGTAATAATCCAGTACGGACCAATGTTGAAAAAGGTACTCCTTTTTTTCTGCCTCTGCTTTTTGTTTCAAAGCTAGCATCTCTTGCAAGAATGTTGTCAATGACTTTTCAGTGCCTTTTTCTGTTGAGGGAACCACCAAGGCTATGGTCTCGGCCAAATCACCCACAATATGATAGCTTTCTTCGAACAGCCACGTCGGAATCTTGGATAGTTCAGCGGCCCAGGTACGCAGTAACCTTGTGTTTACTGGTCGTGGTGGTCTTCTGTGGGAGAGAATGGCTATGGTCCAAACTTTATCCTGATTGCTTGCTTCATTAAAATATTGGGATAGTGCTTGCACCTTCACATTGGTTTTATTGGTACCGTCCAAAGTTTTTATGAGTTGGGCAAACTGTTTCATTTCACTTCCGATTTTTCCTGGTCGTTAGCATTGATTTCGGATAGTTCACCTTCATATTGTGTAGCTTCTGTTCGGGCATCGTAGCCTAGTTCCCGTAGGTATTTGGAGAAAATATCGGTGTAGCCATGGGTGCAGATCACTTTTTCTGCCTCCGTGGCCTTTACGGTTTCCAAAAGTCCTTTCCAATCGCAGTGGTCGCTAAGTATAAAACCCTTGTCAATCGCTCTTCGCCTTCGGGCACCTCTAAAGGCCATCCAACCACTTGCGGAAGCGGTAACATAAGGAACCATTTTTTTGATCCATGTACTTCCATGGGTACTTGGAGGTGCAATAACAATGTTGCCCAAAAGTTCTTCTTTTTTGGTCTCTTTTGTTATTAAATGTGTTGGTGGTAGATAGGCTATCGGTCGAAGTACTTCGTTCATGTTTTCCACTGCGCCATGGGTATATATTTTCCCAATAGAAGTGTCTAGATGTTTGATTAAACGTTGGGCCTTGCCAAGGGAGTAACCAAAAAGCACGGAGGTTTTTCCTTCCGATTGGTTTTGCGACCACCATTGGTTTATATCATGGAATACCTCTTGCTGTGGACGCCATCTAAAAGCGGGCAGTCCAAAGGTACATTCGGTAATGAATGTATTACATTTTACGAGCTCAAAAGGAGTAGTAAGCCTATCATCTTCAATTTTATAATCACCCGTGAACACCCAAACTTTGCCTTTGTGTTCCACCCGTATTTGCGAAGAACCAACAATGTGCCCGGCAGGGTGAAAACTAAACTTCACATTGTTAACCGTGAACGTTTCGCCCCAATCTTTCCCTGAAATGGAGATATCTCCCAACCGGTGCTTCACTATTGGAACGTTCTTATGTTGGGTGATGTATTTCTTGTGCCCCCATCTACTGTGGTCGGCATGTCCATGAGTAATGATGGCCCTGTCCACTGGTTTCCAAGGATCCAAATAAACATCCGCTTTTTTACAATAAATTCCTTTCGAGGTAAATTCGAGTAAAGGTGTTTTCATAGCAGTGGTAAATTACAAATTTCTTTTGGTGACGTTTTTCATATTTAAATCTGTTTTAAAGATTTATATTTGTGCCACAAAATTTGAGATATGCCGATTTTAGATCTATACGAGCACGGAGACCACAAGAAGAATTTAGCTCATTTTGCCACTTTGGCAAGTTTGGCCGCCGTTGATGGAGAAATCAATTCGAAGGAGATGGCCGTTTTGGAAAAATTTGCCTTCAAACTCAATATCAGCGAGGATGAATTCAAGGAGGTGATGAAAAAAGAGAACAAATATCCCATCGAGACTCCACACAGTGGGGAGAAAAGATTTAAAAGGCTATTCGAATTCTTTCAGATTATTTTTTCCGATCATTATATCGATGATGATGAACGCAAAATCGTTGAAAAATATGCTATTGGTTTAGGTTTTGCGCCCAAAAAAGCTTCGGATATCATCGATAAGTCCATCGCTATTTTCTCTGGACAGATTGCCTTCGAAGATTACCATGTATTGATTAAGCGTGAGTGTAATTAGGCATTGGCCATAAATTCTTCCGCTTTTTCAACCATTTTTTTACTTCCGCAGAAAAAGGGTACGCGTTCGTGCAGTTCTGTAGGCTGTATATCCATGATGCGCTGGTAGCCATCACTGGCCTTTCCGTTGGCCTGTTCGGCAAGAAATGCCATGGGGTTGCACTCATATAATAAACGTAGTTTACCATTTTGTGCCTTGCTACTTTTCGGGTACATGTAAATACCTCCCTTGATCATATTCCGGTGAAAGTCGGAAACTAGCGACCCGATATACCTTGAAGTATACGGTCTGTCACCCTCTTCCTTTTGACAATATTTGATGTAATCCTTTACCCCTTGCGGAAAATGGATATAGTTTCCTTCGTTTACAGAGTAAATTTGACCTGATTCAGGAAATTGCATGTTGGGGTGGGATAGATAAAATGTTCCAAGGGCCGGGTTTAAAGTGAAACCGTTTACACCATGTCCCGTTGTGTACACATACATCGTGGAGGTGCCATAAATAATGTACCCAGCGGCAATCTGGTTTTTGCCCGGTTGAAGAAAATCTTCCAAGGTTACTGGGGTTCCCACAGGTGTTACTCTTCTGTAGATGGAAAAAATGGTGCCCACGGACACGTTCACATCAATGTTGGATGAGCCATCCAAAGGATCTATCAGAACCACGTATTTGTTTTGATGCTGTTTGTCAAAACTGTTGATACTGATAAAATCATCTTCCTCTTCTGAAGCTATTCCACAAACAATTTCACGGTTTTTCAATGTTTCAATGAATTTTTCATTGGCCAATACATCCAGTTTTTGTTGATCTTCCCCTTGGACATTGGTGTCACCTGCAGCACCAATAATATCTACAAGACCTGCTTTGTTCACTTCATGATTCACTACTTTAGCGGCCAAACGAATACCGTTCAGTAGTCTTGAAAGTTCCCCGGAAGTATATTGAAAAGATTTTTGATTGGCGATAATGAACTCACCCATTGTGAGTCGCTGTTTGTCAAACATAGGTAAGGCTGTTTTATTTGAGGACAAATATCGGGCATTTTGTGAAACTATAACGTTTTCGAAGAACTTTAATTATGTAATTTTATAACTTTGAGTTTTATTTGTAACAATTATGGAGTATACAATCAGAGAAGCCAAACCAGAGGATATGGAACAAGTATTAAGCTTGATTCAAGAGCTTGCCAATTTTGAAAAGGAACCTGATGCAGTGGAAATCTCCGAAGATGATTTGGTGACCCATGGTTTTGGCGAACAAAAGATGTTCCATTGTTTTGTTGCCGATACCCAAGATGGAATAGCGGGCATTGCTTTGGTGTATCCCAGGTATTCCACCTGGAAAGGTCCTGCCATTCATTTGGAGGATCTGATCGTGTCCGAAAAGATGCGAGGTAGCGGTCTCGGTACAGCTTTGCTCGATGAGGTGGTAAAGTACGGGGATAGTTTGGGGGTAAAACGAATCTGTTGGGAAGTTTTGGATTGGAACGAACCGGCCATTGAGTTTTATGAAAAGAAAGGTGCCAATGTCCTCAGGGATTGGGATGTGGTTCAGTTAGATGAAAAAGGAATCAAAAATTATATCGAGAGCCTTAACTAGGCTTTTAAAATAATAGAATATATAAATACATGAGGGTATTTAAGTTTGGAGGGGCATCGGTTAAGGATGCAGATGCAGTCAAAAATGTAGTCAAGGTTTTACAGGAGGTGGGGTATAAAGATACCTTGGTGGTAATCTCTGCCATGGGAAAGATGACCAACGCTATGGAAAAGGTGGTGGAATCCTACTTTAATGACAAAGATGAGGTCAATGCGTCAATTCAGGAGGTGATTGATTACCACAATGGGATTTTGTCCGATCTTTTTCAAAATCCAAACCATCCTGTATACGCCAAAGTGAAAGGTCTTTTTGAAGAAGTAAAAGGATTCTTGGCTTGGAACAAATCGCCGAAGTATGCATTCGTATATGATCAAGTAGTATCCTATGGAGAATTGTTGTCATCAACCATTGTCAGTGCATATTTGAACGAGGTCGGTGTGTCCAATACTTGGTTGGATGTTAGAACACTTATTAAAACAGACAACAGTTACAGGGATGCCCAAGTGCAATGGGAACGTACCCAAGAGGAAGTGGTGTCGAAGATAGATGTTTCAAAATTAAATATTACCCAAGGTTTTTTGGGGAGCGACGATAATAACTTCACCACCACTTTGGGGAGGGAAGGGTCCGATTATTCTGCAGCAATTCTGGCCTATTGTCTCAATGCGGAATCCGTGACCATTTGGAAAGATGTGCCAGGGGTATTGAATGCTGACCCCAGAAACTTTGAAAATGCCCAGTTGTTGGACAAGATTTCGTACCGTGAGGCTATTGAGCTTGCCTTTTATGGAGCATCCGTGATTCATCCAAAAACATTACAGCCCTTGCAGCGAAAGGAAATTCCCTTAAAGGTAAAATCCTTTGTTGATCCAAAGGGTGAAGGTACTACTGTAGGCAAAGGAAACGGTATAGAGCCGAAAGTGCCCTGCTTTATAGTAAAGAAGAATCAAGTCTTGTTAAAACTATCATCTCTTGACTTTTCTTTTATTGTTGAAGACAATATCAGCGAAATCTTCAAGTTGTTCCATGACCATAGACTAAAAGTTGACCTTATCCAGAACTCAGCCATTAGTTTTTCTGTTTGTTTGGACAATAAATTCCGAGGACTTCCACCCTTATTGGATGAACTTAAAAGAAAATTTAAAGTGGTATGTCATGAGGATGTATCCCTTTATACAGTTCGCCATTTCAACGATTCTGCCGTTAAGTCACTTCAAAATGGAAAGTCCGTGTTGGTAGAGCAAAGAGGGAAAGAAACCGTACAACTTGTTGTAAAATAAGCGATTAGGGATAATATTTAGGTAAAGAGTGCTATAGGCTTAATTTTCTATCTTTACACGTACCTAAATACAATTTTCTATGGGTTTGGTTTCTGCTAAAGAGGTGGCGAAAGTCATCCATCTGGACAAATATGGCTTTTTGGGCACTTTTGTAGGATGGCTTTTAATGGTGGCCACTAGAATTAGCACTATCAACAGATTTTACGATAAGAACAAGGACCTTTCAGGACCCGAATTTCTTGATTCCATACTAGACCATTACGAAATTGACTTCGAAATTCCGGAAGAGGATATTAAACGTTTGCCCAAATCTGGTCCTTATATCACTATCAGTAACCATCCGTTAGGTGGTATTGATGGGGTGTTGTTGCTCAAATTATTGCTGAACGAGAGACCCGATTATAAAATAATCGCCAACTTTTTATTACATCGCATAGAACCATTAAAGCCTTATATAATGCCAGTGAATCCTTTTGAAAACCACAAGGATGCCAAGAGCAGTATTGCAGGGTTCAAAAATGCGCTCAAGCATTTAAAGGATGGTCACCCGCTTGGGATTTTCCCCGCAGGAGAAGTTTCTACCTATCGTGATGGGAAGTTGGTCGTGGACCGCCCTTGGGAAGAAGCAGCCATAAAATTGATAAGAAAGGCCGAGGTGCCTGTAGTGCCCATTTATTTTCATGCACGCAATAGTAGATTGTTCTACCGATTATCCAAGATTGATGATGTGTTCCGAACGGCCAAACTGCCATCGGAACTAACCTCTCAGAGCAGACGCCCCATTAAAGTGAGGATAGGTCAGCCGATATCCGTAAATACCCAGATTGAAGAAGAAACATTGGAAGGTTTTGCGGAATTGCTGCGTAAAAAAACCTATCTGTTGGCCAATGCTTTTGAAAAGGAACGGTTTATTGACAAAGTGCCGACGTCACTTAAAATTCCAAAACCGCCCAAGAAAATTGCTACGGCGATAAGTGCAAAGGTTTTGGAGGGAGAGATTGAACAGCTAAGGGAGAAAGATTGTCGAATGCTGCAGAGCAAAAATTATGAGGTTTTTTTGGCCCAGGCTAAGGACATGCCTTTTTGTTTGAACGAAATCGGTCGCCAGCGAGAGGTTACCTTTAGGGAAGTAGGAGAGGGGACCAATAATGCCATTGACTTGGACAAGTTCGATTCCTATTATCACCACTTGTTCTTGTGGGACGATGAATCCAAGGCCATTGTTGGGGCCTATCGTATGGGACTGGGGTCGGAAATATTCAAAAATTACGGTATTGATGGATTTTATCTTCAGGACCTATTCCGATTTGAACCGGAACTTTACGGTATGATGGAGAAATCCATTGAAATGGGCAGGGCCTATATCGTTAAGGAATATCAGCAAAAACCCATGCCCTTATTTTTACTTTGGAAAGGAATCGTGCACACTACTTTAAGGCATCCAGAACATAAATATTTAATTGGAGGGGTAAGCATAAGTAACCAGTTCTCAAATTTTTCAAAATCCTTGATGATCGAGTTTATGAAGTCCAACTATTGGGATCCCTATGTGGCCCAATATATTCGACCGAAAAAAGAATTCAAGGTACAGCTTAAGGATGCGGACAAAGAGTTTGTATTCGATGAGACCCAAGCAGATTTGAACAAGTTTGATAAACTTATAAGCGAAGTGGAGCCTGGAAGTTTGCGATTACCGGTATTGATCAAGAAATATATAAAACAGAATGCCAAGGTAGTGGCTTTTAACGTGGACCCGCTTTTCAATAATTCTGTGGATGGGTTAATGTATATCCGTATAGCGGATTTGCCAGAAAGTACCGTTAAGCCGGTAATGGAAGAGTTTCAGGCCGAATTGGAGCGTAAAGTGGCCGAAGGCAACGGGAATATAGGGAACGATTAGTCCACACCGACTTTGTCGCTTCTTTTTTCAAACAATAGATTGTCTTTCCAGACCCCATGTATTTTCCCAACACGCTCCCGTTTGCCGATATATCGGAAGCCCATTTTTTCATGTAGTTTAATACTCGCTTTGTTCTCTGGAAAAATACCTGATTGTATGGTCCAAAACCCAGCTTTTTCGCTTTCGTGGATTAAATGCTCCATTAGTAGTTTACCAACACCCTTGCCCCGACTTTTATCGGAAATATAAACGCTTACCTCACCAACACCACCATACACACAACGGCTGGATACGGGGGAAAGTGCTGCCCACCCCATAATTTCGCCATCCGTTTCAGCGATTAAACGACATTCGTTGGTATGGGCTTTGTCCCAATTTTCGAAGGTGGGCGCTTGGGTCTCAAAGGTGGCAAAGCCGGTTGCTATTCCTTCCATATATATTTTGGAGACTTCTTCCCAATCCGAGGGTTTCATATTTCTGACAATCATGTCCAAGTTATTATTAATTGTAATATTACGATAGAATAAACAACAAAAAAAGCCAGATACTTGTATCTGACTTTTAATTAAATTTTAGAGGCCCTTAAACCAACTCTGGAAGTACTCACCTACCAAGAAAACAGGTTTTTTATTCCCATTAATGGCTCCTACCAAGCTAACAATCCATAGAATAAGAGGGAAAATCCATGCAATAAAGTTAATGACAGGGATAAGTCCCAAAACTAATCCGAGCAATCCAATCCCCAAGGTTTGCCTAATGTAAAAAGACCCAAGCTCTGTTTTGTTGCTGCTATTCATAATAAGAGCAATTACCCATCCAATAAGGGTCAAATGGGCAACAATGGCCACGGTTTTTCCACTTTCCGGGTTTGCTGGATCAAAGGCTTTGTTTACATCCTCTTTAAATTCTTTGGCTGCTTCTTCAGCTTTATCGCCAAAGTCTTTTTTCTCTTCTTCTGACATGGTTTTAAATGTGTTGGTTAATGTCTGTTAAATGTAGCAAATAATTCATTATTTAAAGAAAGGCTTTATCAACAGGCTCCCAAAGTTCCAATTTGTTGCCTTCAGGGTCTAGAATCCAACCAAATTTCCCATATTCATACTCTTCCATTTCACCTACCACCGTAACCCCTTCTTTTTTTAATACCTCCAGCAATTCCACCAAGTTTTCAACTCTAAAGTTCATCATAAACTGCTTTTCACTTGGTTTAAAGTATTCAGTTTTTTCATCCATGGGGCTCCATTGTGTGGAACAATCGTTGCCATCCTTGTCCTTCCACCAAAATGTGCATCCATACTGGTCTGTGTTCAATCCCAAATGATTTTTATACCATTCCTTAATACTGTTCGGGTCTTTGCTTTTAAAGAAAAACCCTCCTAATCCCGTTACTCTATTTTTCATGATTTTTTAGTGTTTTTTTCATACAGTCCAATCCACTCCTGAGGTGTCATTTTTTGACATAGCTCCGCAATCAATTCATAAGGTATTGTGTTGATGTTCTTGAAGCGGATACAACTTTTGCCCATATCCAGTTTAGTTTTTACATGTTTCGGATATTCGGAAACAAACCAGTCATGAAGTTCTTTGTTGGCATAGATTCCCGAATGATAAAGCGCAACAAAATTTTTCTGTGAGGCAATGTTTATAAAGGGTAGTGGAAGTTTAGGGTCACAATGATAACCATCCGGGTACAGCGAGTGGGGCACCACAAACCCGATCATTTTGTAATTGATACACTCTTTAAAACCATTAGGTAAATTACCCTTTATGGTTTCACGGAGCTTGGAAACAGCTTCTTTCCTTTCTTCAGGAAGTTTTTCGATGTACTCGTCCGGTGTTTTGGCATCTATGGTCATATCTGGTTAGGTTTTATCCAATGCCAGAGCCAAAAGCAGGATAGAATTGGTACTTAAAGTTAAGAAAATCTTTCCTTTACTTTGTCCACAATGGTTTGAGCCAATTTTTCCTTGCTTTCCACGGTCCAACCAGCTACATGAGGCGTAAGCAATACATTATTTGCCTTGCGCAGGTATTTGAACGCTTTTGGTTTTTGGGCAAACATGTTTTCAAAAGACTTTTTCTCATATTCGAGTACATCCAATCCAGCACCCAGCACTTTGCCCGATTTTAACCCTTCCACCAAATCTTTCGTGACCACACATTTTCCGCGTGCGGTGTTCAGCAACCAAAAAGGTTTGTGGAAACTTTCAATAAATTCGGTATTGACCATCCCAACGGTTTCTTCGGTCTGTGGAACGTGCAAGCTCACCACATCCGATCTTTGTTGAAATTCCATAATGCCAACCTGACGTGCATTCTCGTCACCAACGCCACCGACAATATCGTAACAGATGACCTCTACATCGAACCCCTGTAATTTTTTGGCAAAGGCCTTGCCCATGTTTCCATAGCCAATAATGCCCACAGTTTTTCCATCCAGTTCTACGCCCCGATTGTTCTCGCGCTTCCACTTTCCTTTCTTTACTTGGCGGTTGGCCTTGCACATTTGGTTCATAAGGGAAAGCAACATGCCCAAGGTATGTTCGCCCACCGCATTGCGATTGCCCTCTGGGGCAGATGCCAAAAATATTTCCTTGTACTTGGCATGGTCCACATCGATATTCTCCAAACCAGCTCCGACCCTTCCAATAAATTTTAGATTGGTGGCCTTGTCGAGGAATTGCTGGTCTATCGTAAACCTGCTTCGAATAATGATTCCATCGAACAAATGAATCTTTTTCTCTACTTGTTCTTTGGATGAGGTATAGTCTTCGTGATTTTCGAACCCGAGCTCTGCAAATTGTTCCATGAGCAATGGATGATTGGTGTCGAGGTAGAGAACTTTCATGGTGGCAAATATACGACTCCTAGATTTTTGGGTAGTCAGTCTGCGTTTTTTCGTGAATCACATTACCAGTATGCGCTGTGTTTATTTTTTCAAAAAGCAGTACATGGACCTCCTCGCCATTTTTGGTTATGGGATTATGTTCCACACCTTTGGGTACCACAATAATCTCGCCCTCGTTCACCACTTCGGTTCTATCCCGAAACTGCATGTATAACGTCCCTTTGATCACTTGGAACAATTCGTCCTCATTTTCGTGGGTATGCCAAACAAATTCTCCTTGTAGTTTTGCCAAAAGCACTTGCATATCATCAACAACGGCAATTTGGTGCGGGTGCCATTGCTTGGTGAATTCGGCATGTTTTTCTTTTAGATTGATAGGTTTCATGGACAGGGTTTAAATTCCCAAAATCAATTTTGCGATCCAAAAATAAATCAGGATTCCAAAAATGTCGTTGCTCGTAGTGATGAATGGTCCTGTAGCAATCGCTGGGTCAATATTTCTTTTGTGCAGAAACAGGGGAATAAAAGTTCCTATCAATCCAGCCACTACAATTACGACCACCAGGGATAGGGAAATGGCCAAGGCGGTAGAAAAGGCATCTTTCCAGATCCAAGTAAAGATTAAAAGCAGAATTGCGAGTATAAATCCATTTAAGAGTGCCAAAAGCATTTCTTTTAACAAATGGTTCCTCACGCTACCTTTTAAGTCGTCGTTGGCAAGACCTTGCACCACAATGGCACTCGACTGTACCCCTACATTACCTGCCATCGCTGCAATCAGTGGAGTAAAAAAGAACAACACAGCGTGTTTGGATATCATGTCCTCAAAAGTTCCCATGATGGCCGCAGCACCTAGTCCACCTAAAAGACCGAGAATCAACCAAGGTAGTCTCGCACGTGTAAGGATCCAAATACTATCGCTGACCTCAACATCTTGGGAAATACCGGCCGCCATTTGATAATCCTTGTCTGCTTCCTCACGGATTACATCCACAATATCATCAATGGTGATACGTCCCACCAGTCTTCCGATTTCGTCTACTACTGGAATGGCTTCCAAATCGTATTTGGACATGATTTTGGCGACCTCTTCACCTTTTTCATTTACGTTTACTGCATCTACCTTAGCTATATAAACATCCTTAATGTGTGTTTTGGTCGAGGCGGTAAGCAAGTCTTTCAGTGACAATCTACCTTTTAGCCTCCCCTCATCATCCACAACATAAATGGAGTGAACCCTTGTCACATTCTCTGCCTGGGCCCGCATTTCTTTTACACAAGTGGTCACGGTCCAATTTTCGTTGACCTTTACCAACTCTTTGGCCATGAGACCACCAGCGGAATCCTCTTCATAACGCAAAAGGTCCACAATATCCTTGGCGTGATCACGATCTTCAATTTCGGAGATAACTTCCTGAACAAGTTCCTTTGGAAGTTCGTTGATGATATCTGCAGCATCATCCGTGTCCAGTTCCGAAAGCTCGCCTGCGATTTCTTTGGCGGTAAGGTTTTTAAGTACCGCTTCTCGGATATCTTCGTGCATTTCGGCAAGGATGTCCGAAGTTTTTTCGCTGTCCAGAAGTTTAATCAAATAGGTGGCTTCCTCAACCTCAAGTTCGTCCGCAATCTCCGCTATATCTGCATAGTGGAACTCCTTCATCATGGTTTGAAGCGCGGCGTTCTTTTTATCCTCAATCAGTTGCCTGATTTCTTCTAAAAGTTCGTCTGTGAGTTTAAACGGGGTCATTGGCTATCTTCTGTGTCAACGTTATAAAGTCAGCTACACTTAGCTGTTCTGGGCGTTGGTCAAAGATAGCATCTTCTTTTAGATTATCGGAAAGGTTAAAGGTTTTAAGACTGTTGCGAATGGTTTTTCGTCTTTGGTTAAAGGCCGTTTTCACAACTTTAAAGAACAAACGTTCATCGCATGGTAGGTTCAGTTCTTTTTTGCGCGTCAATCGCAAAACGCCCGAATCCACCTTTGGTGGTGGGTCAAAAACCCCAGGTGGAACAGTGAATAAGTACTCCGCTTTATAATACGCCTGGACCAATACGGAAAGTATCCCATAGGTTTTACTGCCCGGTCCTTCGCATATACGTTTGGCCACCTCTTTTTGAAACATTCCCGAAAATTCAGGGACCTGTTGTCTCATGTCCAACATTTTAAAAACAATCTGGCTGGAAATATTGTAAGGAAAGTTGCCCGTAATGGCGAATTGTTCTTCGCCGTAGAGTTCGGTAAGGTCGAATTTGAGAAAATCCGCCTCTATTACATTCAGCCGGTTATTTTGTTTTAGGATCGCGGCGTGTTCCAAAGGAAAACTGTGGTTGAGGTACACAATGGATTCTTCGTCCAGGTCCATGGCCACCAGATCTAAATCCCGTTGCAATAAATATTTGGTGAGCACCCCCATCCCGGGACCTATTTCCAACACATTTTTGTAACCGTCCAACGATAGCGTCTGCGCAATTTTTTGGGCTACGGACTCATCTTTTAGGAAATGCTGTCCTAAATGCTTTTTTGCCTTTACCGCACCATCATCTTGCGTATGTTTTTGATTGTTCCGGGTATTGTTGGAGTACTTCTTTCGTTTCTTTTTGGACACGGATGGTTTTTTTGCAAGTTACTTGGAATTTTCGATATAGATCCATGCCTTGCCCCCGGATTCCAAATGAAAAAGCTCACGTTTATATGCGCTGGTTTCATAAATGTCCGCTTTTTTTAGGTCTACCTCGGTTACTTCATAGGCCATTCCCATAACCTTGTCTTTGGGATTATTGGTATTGACCACTAAAGGATAGCGACCATAGACGATATTGTCCAGTTTTTTAAATCCTGATACGATATCGGTTTTCCCCTTGAGCAAGCGCCCAAAAATATACTGCTGAACCTGTAGGTCCTGAAGTGTTCCGTAGGAAAATAGATACTCCAAAGGTTAAGGTATTTGTTGACTGATGACTTCCAGTTCTGTTCGAAAGGCTACGAATTTATTAGGAAACATTTTTTGTGCATCGCCGCGCAAACGGTCTGCATCCTCTTTATAATAGGCTTCCAAAGTGCTCCTGTCCTGAGTGGTATATTGTACGGAATAGGTGATGCCTCCCATGTCTTCTTCCACCAGCACCTTTACCATTTTGGCATGGGAAAATTTTCCCGTGGCCAGCATATCTGGCAGGTGTTTGTCCTTCATCCAGTCCAACCATTGGTCGTGGACACTTTCATCTATATTGATGGTAACGTTGTAAATGAGCATTTGCTTCTTTTGTTTATTTGCGGGGTGAAATTACTGCAATTTTTGGGAACTCTTTTTTGGGGATTCCCGTTTTCACGGGAATAGGAAAGAATTAGTTAATCACGTCCCCTCGTAGCCTCCTGAAATTCTTTCGGGCTTGGGGAAAATAATAACTGTCCTGATAATTATAGATGATCTTTTCGTAATGACTCTTTGCCTTTTCGGGTTCGTTCAGGATGTTTTCGTAGAGTTCTCCTAGCGCAAAATGGGCGTCGTCGGCCAAAATTCCATCGGCATAGAATTCCACTATTTTTTGATAGTTGAACTCGGCACTTTCATAGTTTTTCCGTTCCAATAAAAGTTCGGCCTGTTTCAGTAAAGCTTCGTCCTCGATTTTTTCCCCTTTATGATTTTGTAAAATATCTTCAAACACCTCAATGGCTTCTGTGTTTTTATTTTGATAGGCCAGTAAGTCTGCCCTGGCATATTTTTTCAAGGCGGTCTGGGTAGAGTCTTCCAAGGAGTTGTCCGAGATAAGCAAGCTCAACTGCATGGCATCATTGGCAATAAGTTGCGATGTGGAACTTCGAAGCACTTTTAATTGGGTAAGCGCCCAATCAAAATCACCTTTGTAAAAACTGGTCTGCGCCACTTTGAACCTAGCATCTTGACCAAGCACATCATTTTTGACGCTCTTTTGTACTTGTGTAAAAAGAATCAGGGCTTCGTTGAACCTTTGATCGAATACAAGAATATCTCCCAGGGCTAATTTTACGTAGGCCATCGTCATTCGTCCCATGGGGAGTTCCAGACTTTCCTTGAGCATGGCAATGGCAGGTTCAGGCTCTTCTTTTTTGAAGGTAAGGAAGTTTGCGTAGGCAATCTGTAACTGCAAGGTGATGCTCTGGTTGCCATATTCCGCTACCAGGTCCTCAAACTTTTTTTCTACACCCTCCAATACTTTTTCGGTTGGATTTTCCAGCGTAATATCGATTAGATTGAGTTCTGCATTTAACCTGATTCGGGGATTCTCCGTATTTTTTACGATGTACTTGTAAATCTCGGTTGCTGTTTCCCAGTCTTTGTCCTCCAAAGCTATGCTTCCCAAATTTTCCAATCGATCAACCGACTGCCCTTCGCTACGTTTGTAGATGGCCTTTTCCTGACCAAAGGCGCTGTTGTACTGCTTTTGCTGTACAAAAAGCCAGCTCAAGAGCTCGTTCCAAAGTACATCTGGGGCTTTTTGTGCATTTTGAAGCAACACTTTTCGCAACAATATATTGTTTTCGTTGGATGGATCCTCAGAAATAAAATCATCGATGTTGCGCAGTACATTGGAGCGTGAGGTGCGTCCTTCCCAAATAAGGTTGAGGTAGGATTGGTACATTTTTGCGACATCGCCTTGTTCGCCATAAATGCGGGCCAATTGAAAATCATAGTTGAGGTCGGGCTTTAATTCCATTGCTCGGGTGTAGGCCTGAATGGCAAAATCGAGCAAGGCATATTTTTGGAACCGGTACCCAACGCTGTATCCATAATTCGGATTGTCCTCTATTTTGTTGATGGCCTTATCGTAATAGGTGTTGGCTTTTTCCGCTTCATTTTTTAAGGTGAAATTGTATCCCAGTTCAATGTAAAAAGTGGGAAAGGCGTAGCTATCCTCTATTTTTTGAAGTAAAAATGCCTCAGCATCATCGTAACGTTCCAATTGCTGGTAGCAGGCCACCAATCCCTCGGCATAATCGGTACGCCTTGGGTTGGTCTCCACCAATTTTTCGTAAAAAACCACGGCTTTCTCATAATCACCATCCTTAAAGTATTGTTTGGCCAAGAAATCCTCCTGGGCCATTCCAATACATGCTGATAGCATCACTATGAGAAATAAAAGACGTCGCAATAGCTTGTTTTATTTCAAATATAACGCAGAAATGTGGGGGATTCTGTTAAGCGAATCCAAATTAATGGTGGAAAACCTTAATCGATGATGTCAAAACCACAATACGGAACCAAGACTTCGGGTATTTTTATCCCGGCTTCGGTTTGATAGTTTTCCAAGATTCCGGCCAGTACCCTTGGCAATGCCAAAGAACTTCCATTTAAAGTGTGGGCCAATTGACTTTTTCCATTTTCGTCCTTGTAACGAAGCTTTAGACGATTGGCCTGAAAGGTCTCAAAATTGGATACGGAACTTATTTCCAACCAACGATCCTGTGCGGTAGAGAATACTTCAAAGTCAAAGGTCAGGGCAGAAGTAAAACCTAGGTCTCCCCCACAAAGACGCAAAATACGGTAAGGCAATTTGAGTTCGCGAAGTATATTTTTAACGTGCTCCACCATTTCATCCAAAGCTTCATAGGAATTGTTCGGGTGTTCCATTCGTACGATTTCAACCTTGTCGAATTGGTGCAAACGGTTCAGTCCGCGAACGTGAGCCCCGTAGCTTCCTGCTTCACGACGGAAGCAAGGCGTATAGCCAGTGTATTTGATGGGAAAATCACTTTCTGACAAAATATCGCCTCGATGCAAGTTGGTCACGGGAACCTCGGCTGTTGGAATAAGGTACAGGTCATCGGCCTGCACATGGTACATTTGCCCTTCCTTATCGGGCAACTGACCTGTTCCATAACCAGAATCTTCATTGACCATCAGTGGTACTTGCATTTCGGTATAGCCTGCTTCGGCGTTTTTGTCCAAGAAGTAGGCTATCAGGGCACGTTGCAAACGGGCACCTTTTCCTTTGTACACTGGAAAACCTGCTCCTGTAATCTTAACACCGAGTTCAAAATCGATGATGTCGTATTTTTTGGCCAATTCCCAGTGCGGAAGCGCACCTTCCGATAATGTAGGGATATCACCTTCCTTAAAAATCTCTTCGTTGTCTTCCTCGGAATTACCAGCGGGAACTGATTTATGGGGAACGTTGGGTATTAAATACAATTCTTGCTGAAGCTCGTCGGCAGTAGTGTTTAGATCTTCCCCTAATTTTTTTGATGCTTCTTTGAGGCCAGCGGTCTTTTCTTTGAGAACATTGGCTTCCTGTGCCTTTCCTGTTTTAAAAAGCATTCCAATTTCCTTGGAAAGTTTGTTGGATTCGGCCAGGGTGGCGTCCATTTCGGTTTGTATGGAACGTCTTTTTTCGTCGAGTTCCAAAACCTTTGATATCATAGGTGCAGCATCTATATTGCGCTTTTTTAAAGCAGTGATGATACTTTCCTTGTTTTCCCTGATGTTCTGTATTTGAAGCATGGCCTTGTTTTGAGCCGCAAATTTAATTTAATCTGAAGAAGTGCCCAACTTTATTCCTTGGGAGAGGGCAGAATCCAATCGTTGTGGGCAAAATGTTTCCATGTAACACTGGCCAAATCAACTTTTGGATCTATAAATTGGCGGTGGGGCTCTTGGTTTATCTTTACCTTGCTTTTTACATATACTTCAATTTCTTCTCCTTTTTGGGCGTACTCCTTCTTCAGATGTTGGGCAAACTGCCAAATGAAGTCGGGATAGCACGCTACTCTCTGCTGTTGTTTTTTTGTGAGGTAATCGTTCAAATTGATGTTGAGCGTATCCTTGGTTTCTTTATTTGCGACTTTAAATGAGATAATTCCACCACGGCTGCGCAGCATCATGCGCCAACTCAAACGATGGCCTTCTTCGGTCCAAAGTACATCATCTTGGAAGAAATGATGGCGTAGCGGTAAAGCCAGTTGGAATATGAAATAGATACCTAAAATCGTTAAAACCATATTCTTGGTTTTCGGGATGATAAGCTTGGTTTCCGGAATGATCTTTTTGGTTCTCAAAAAAATGTTTCGGATCGTCTGTGGTTCAAAAAAGAATACGGTAAACGCCAAAGATAGATAAGGGAATATACCTATCTGAAATACAATACTGTTGAACAAGTGAAAGAAAATCGACAGCACAAAGGCGACCTTTCGGGTCGGTTTCCATAGTAAGGCGGGAACAACCAACAAATCAAAACAAATGCCAAAAACCGCCACTATTTTGTGTACCCATTTTTGTTGAAGGAAGTCTCCGATCAAATAGTAGTCCTTTTTGGAGCTCATCAATACCTCGATCATGCTAAAATCCAACCAATCTGCATACAATTTGGCCACCGATGCGTAAGTGTAGACCATGAAAAGCTGGAGTATAATGGTCCATCGAACCCAGTTGTACATGGTTTGCGATTTTAACTTTGGATTCCATCTTACATCCAAGGATGCATCTCGGTTTGCTGGTAAAAATGCCATGATGTAGGCTAGGAGCATCAACAAATAATAATGGTTGTTGTAAGATGTTTTCTGCATTAAATACACGCCCGACCAAAGAATTGCAAAGGCCAATGCGCTAAACCGATATTTATATCCGAATGCGATTAAAAGGCCCAAGGTGCCCATTATGGCAAAGTAAATGTACATCCCATTTCCTGATAAGGGTTGTAACCATTCAAACCAAATAAAGGAAAAAGTGAATTGGGGTTCTACCAGGGTTCTACGGACCCATCCCGTTGCAATAGCACCATAACATTCGGCACTCACCAAGAGTCCATAAAATACTCTGAAAACTATAAGTTGTGCGTTGTCAATCTTCTTAAAAAGAAACTGGTCGAGCATTTATTTGGAGATTAGGTCCAAAGAACGGCTTTTGTCTTTTTTCAATTGTTCCTTAAGTTCTTCTACTGAATTGAACTTATGCTCATCTCTAATTCGGTGCAAGAGCTCCACCTGAATTTTTTTATCGTAGAGGTTGCCTTCAAAATCGAAGAAATTGACCTCAATGCTTTTTTGGGACCCGTCCACGGTGGGGTTGAACCCGATGTTCATCATACCGAAGTACTCCTCTCCATCAATATTGCTTTTGACAACATAAGCACCATTCTTGGGGATAAGTTTGTATGCTTCCTCAATATGAAGATTAGCTGTTGGGAAACCAAAGTCCCTGCCCAGGCCTTTTCCTTTTTTAACTGTTCCGGTCAGCATATATGCATAACTCAAGTAGTTGTTGGCAGTTTCTACATCTCCATCCAAAAGTGCCTTTCTGATTTTTGTGGAACTCACGGAAACATCATCGATTTCTTGTGCCGGTATTTCCTCTACTTCAAAATCAAAAGTATTTCCAAATGAAATAAGGTCTTGGATATTGGCATTGCGGTTGCGTCCAAATCTGTGGTCGTATCCGATAATAATTCTTTTTGCCTTGATGTTGTTCACCAGAATGTCGCGTACAAAATCTATAGCGGAAAGTCTTGAAAATTGTTTGGTAAAGGGGTGAATGATCAAATAATCCAATCCCAAGGTCTCCAATATTTGCTTTTTTTCTTCCAGCGTGTTCAGCAATTTTATATCCACATCTTTTTGCAAAACCATGCGTGGGTGTGGGAAAAAAGTGAGCACCGTAGACTTTAATCCAGTATTTTTGGCACTATTTGTGAGGCGATCGAGTATCTTTCGATGTCCAAGATGTACACCATCAAAAGTGCCAATGGTTACCACTGTTTTGTGTGCAATATCTTTAAAATGAGAAATGTTGTGGATTGTTTCCAACTGATCTAGAAATAAAAAAAGGCTTACATTTGAAATTATACTATGCCTAACCGTGTATGAAAGCTAAATTACATCTTGTTTTTTCAATAACCATATTTTTTAGCTGCTTTTGTATTTATGGACAGCAGGGATATTGGAAAAGCATACCCAAACAAACTAACCTACACAGTACTTCCTTAAGCGATATTTCGGTTGCCAAGAAAGTGTTGTCCCTGGACAAGGAAATTTTTTCCAAGGAAATGAAATCCTTTTCGACCGTAAAAGGAAATTGGCAGACTATATATCTGCCCAATGGCGAAGGTAATGTTGTTCCCTTTTCGTTGAAGGAAACTTCTGTGCTGCACCCAGATCTGGCCAAGAAATATCCGAATATAAAGTCTTACACGGGAATAAGCTCCGACGGAAATTACAAAGTAAAGCTTAGTAGCTCTCACAAAGGCCTGCAAGCTATGATGGTTGATCTGAAGAACAATAAGACTTCTTTTATGGAGCCCGTTTCCGACAAGTCGGATACTTATGTTTTGTACGATGCGGAATCCAGAATATGGAGAGATCAGGATTTTATTTGTAAAACAAGTAAGGATTTGTTCGGAGGGGTTGATAAAACGTTGAATACAACAGGAAAAACCATTGTTCCGTTGGTGGATGACCAATTATTGCGAAAATATAGAATCGCCGTGTCTGTATCGGGGGAGTACACAGAGGAACTGGGTGGCACCGTTGAGGATGCCCTGGCAGGAATAAATGCTACCATAACCCGGGTGAACGAGGTTTTTGAAACAGACCTTGGCGTCACTTTGGAGGTGATAGCCAATAATGATCTAATTGTATTTACGGATTCGGAAACGGACCCTTACGACGATAGTTTAAATGCCGAAGTCCAGTCGACCATTACATCCATTATTGGTGAGGAGAATTACGATGTGGGCCATCTTTTTCACAAAGTTGGAGAAGGGGAGGATAATGGTAATGCCGGTTTTATCGGCGCGGTTTGTGTTGATAATAGAAAAGGAAGTGCCTTCTCCGCGGCCTTTAACCCGCAGGGCGATATTTTTGACATCGATTATGTCGCGCATGAACTTGGACACCAATTTGGTGCCAACCATACTTGGTCGTTCGAGTCCGAAGGTACAGGCGTACAGGCAGAGCCGGCAAGTGGATCCACAATTATGGGCTATGCCGGTATTGTAGGTGAAAATAACGTAGCCGCCAATGGTGACGATTATTTTCATTACAACAGTATTCTTCAAATATCAACTTACTTGCAAACAACATCCTGTGCCCAGACTACGGCATTGGTAAATTCACCTCCAGTACTTTCTCCAGTAGATGATTTTACCATTCCAAAAGGTACCGCTTTTGTTTTGGAAGGTGCTGCGATTGACCCCGATGTATCGGATGTCCTTACCTATACTTGGGAACAAATAGACGACGGTGTGGTGACTGCTGCTTCCTTTGGGCCCTCAAATCCCAGTGGAGCAAATTTCAGGTCACTTCCACCAACCACAGAACCTTCAAGATATTTTCCAAAACTTTCAGAAGTTATACAAGGTAACTTAATACAGGAGCAACCTGCAATTGGGGATGCTTGGGAAACTCTTTCGGATATAGAGAGGAATTTCAGCTTTGCTTTCACTGTAAGGGACAATGCGGCAGGTGGTGGGCAAGTTGTTTCAGATTTGTTGGATGTGATGGTAGTAAAAGCGGCAGGTCCGTTTGTTGTTACCTCCCAAGCCACAGGTGAAGTATATCAGGCAGGCTCTATACAGGAAATAACTTGGGACGTGGCCAATACGGATGTTGCTCCGGTAAATGCTCAAACCGTTGATGTTTTTCTTTCGTTGGATGGAGGACAAAGCTTTCCCATTACCTTGTCGGAGAACACTTTAAATGACGGGTCCGAAGAGATACTTTTACCTGGGGACGCTACAACCATGGCTCGGATAATGGTAAAGGCGAGCGATAATATATTTTATGCCGTTAACAGTGCCGACTTTACTATTGAGGAGTCACAAGTGGTTCTGAATTTTGAAACATTGAATTATGAGGTTTGCCAACCGGACGATTTGGTGATCCCCTTTGTGTATGAAACCTACGCCGGATTTAATGAGAACTCTACCTTTTCTGCCGATGTGCCCGTAGGGTTATCGGCCATTTTTTCGCCAACAAATACTAATACCAATGATACAGCGGTAGATTTAACTCTGAGCAATACCAATGCTATTGCCCCCGGGGTTTATACAATACCGGTTACTTCTACAGCTGCTTCGGTATCCAAAACCGTGATTCTATCAGTATCTGTACAAGATGGGAACTTTTCAGATGTGGTATTATTGTCCCCTACTAATGGGGATGCCGCGATTTCTTTGGATGCAGAACTTAGTTGGGAAGAAAACCCCTTATATTCCCTTTATGACGTGGAAGTGGCCACGGATGTCGGTTTCACCAATGTAGTGGAATCTGCTACAGTGCCCTTTACCAGTTACCGAACTACAAGTTTAATAGCGGAAACTGAATATTTTTGGAGGGTCCGGCCAAGTAATGGTTGTGGAACAGGGACCTTTGGAACTCCCTTTAGTTTTATTACCACACAGGTGGATTGCAAGAATCGGGAGCCGAACAATTTGCCAATAAACATCTCCTCTTCAGGTACACCGACCATTACTACTTCGATTCTTTTCTTGGAGGATCTGCCCATCTCCGATGTAAATGTCAATCTGGAGTTGAATCATACATATTTGGAGGATCTGATCATAACGCTTACCTCGCCCGAAGGAACAGAAGTTACCCTGATTTCCAATACGTGTGGGGACTTAAATAATATTAACGCGGTTTTTGATGATGATGGAAGTCCTATCGAATGTACAGGTAGTCCGGCTATTTCGGGATCAGTTACCCCTTTGGGATCGCTGGCATCATTGAAGGGGGAATCCATATTGGGGGAATGGAAGTTGGAAATACAAGATACAGCATCAGGTGATGGAGGAACATTGATAGGTTTTTCCTTGGACATATGTATAGAGGGAAATTATCGGCCCGATGAGGATGAAGATGGTGTTTTTGACGATGGTGATGATATTTGCTTGGGAACCCCAAAAGGTGTTGAGGTAAATACCAACGGATGCGCTGTTTACAGATTTGCTTCTGATAATTTTGAAGTTGAAATTGAGAGTGAGACCTGCCGCAGCAGTAATAACGGTTCTATAACCGTAACACCTTTTGATACCTCTATAACCTACACTGCTGTGCTAAATGGACCCAATGGTTCGGATTCTTTTGATTTTACCGACTCGCAGATCTTTAACAACCTAACAGCTGGCGAATATTCTCTTTGTATAACCGGAACCAATGGAATGATAACCTATGAAGAGGTGTGCTTCAATGCCGTAATTACCCAACCAGACGTTCTTGATATGGCCGCATTGATTGATGCCGGCATTTTGAATGTGGAATTAAATGGGGCCTCATTTTACAATGTGGAACTGAACGGGTTGGTGACCCAAACAGAAGCATCTAAGCTTCAGCTAGAACTGTTGGAGGGAATCAACACATTGAGGGTTTATTCAAATTTGCCTTGTCAAGGTGTAATAGAGAAAACCTTATTTTATTCCTCTAGGCCCATATTGTCGCCAAATCCTGTAGATACTACCACAGAGGTGTATTTGGGAGGTTATGAAGGCAATGTTGTCATACAGATTTTTACGGCAAACGGAAGATTGGTCTACACCTACAATGAAACCGTTCAGGGAGATGATCTAGAGTTGGATTTGTCCCATTTACAGAAAGGAATTTATTATCTGAGGATTGAAAAAGCTGGGGCAAAAGAAACGTTTAAATTTATAAAACGATGATTCGCAATATAATTAGGCTATCCATATTGGCTTTATTGGTTTCTTGTGGTGGAGATGATGGTCCTCCTCCTGCACCTCAAGGAGCTTTATTGGTTTTTCCTGAAGAAAACTCTGAGTGTACCACTGGAACCGATGTTAACCAGTTTTCTACGCAGGTCACTTTTCGTTGGATGCCTTCCGAGAACACGGACACATATACCTTAAGTGTTGTCAATCTAGATTCCAATGTTCCTCAAAATGTATCCACAACCTCGACTTCAGCGAGTCTTACAATAACGAAGGGAACACCGTATGCATGGACTGTAACCTCTCGAAACTCCGATTCAGATCAAGTGGCCTCAAGTGAAACATGGTTGTTTTACAATGCAGGTTCAGAAACCACCTACGCACCTTTTCCTGCACAACTGGTTAAGCCCGTATCAGGTTCCACCATACAAATGGATATTGCAAACGAAGTACTTTTGGAATGGTCGGGCGCGGATGTTGACAACGATATCGATTCCTTTGAGGTATTTTTCTCAGAAACCAACCCACCGACCACGACTGTGGGAACCACAAATTCATCCACTATGGAGTTATCTGTGAGTGTATCATCTGGAACCATTTACTATTGGAAAGTGGTTACAACCGATTTAGAAGGAAACACCTCGGATTCAGGTGTGTTTGACTTTAAAGTGCTATAAATTATTTTCCGTTGAACTGGTTCATAGTGTTTTTTACACCTGCAAATATGAACGAGCGTATAAGGTCGGTTGATATTTTTAGCCTCTCGGGCATTGCCGCAAGTTGGTCTTCATCCCATTTGCCCAGCACATAATCTACTTGTTTGCCCTTACTGAAATCGGAACCTACACCAAACCTAAATCGATTATATTTTGTTGTCTGCAAAACATTTTGGATATCCTTTAAACCATTATGCCCTCCATCGCTACCTTTGCCTTTCAATCTTAAGGAGCCAAAAGGAAGATTGATGTCGTCTGTTACGACCAATATGTTTTCCAAGTTTATGTTCTCTTTGTCCATCCAGTATTTTACCGCTTTGCCACTCAGGTTCATATATGTGGATGGTTTTAGGCAAACCACACTTTTTCCTTTGTGTTTAAATGCGGCAACATCTCCCAGCTTGGCGCTTTCAAATGTAAAATCTTCTTGTTCCGACAAAAAATCAAGAATCTTAAATCCGATATTGTGACGGGTATCCTCGTATTCGGCACCAATATTGCCAAGACCAACAATTAAAAACTTTTTCATGGGGTCGGTTTCTTGCAGTAGTTGTTTTGATGAGCCAAAAAGCTGTTTGATAAAATGGAGCATCGGCTGTATTTGATTGGTCTAAAAATACAAAAGCATCCCAAAATACCTAAGTAAAAAGGGATGCTCTTGTTATATTATAAAAAGTGCTATTCCGCAGCTTCTGCCGCTGGAGCTTCACCACCTTCGGTAGCTTCGCCTTCTGCACCTTCTACACCTTCTTCATCTTCTTCATCTTCTAACTCATCGTCTACAGAAGTTCTAGAAGCTTTAACCTGAACGATAGCGGTGCTATCCGGGTGCAAGAATGTGTAATCGTCGTTTAGAACGGTTTCAACAGCAATGGTCTGACCGATTCTCAACTTGGAAATATCGATAGTGATAAAATCCGGAAGCAAATCGGGCAATGCACGAATGGAAAGCTTTCTCTTTCTAAACAGCAAGCGACCACCATTTTTAACACCTGGAGAGTTTCCTTCCAAACGTACAGGAATTCTCATGGTGATTGGCTTG
Organism: uncultured Allomuricauda sp.; assembly: GCF_947258355.1. Taxonomy (GTDB): domain Bacteria; phylum Bacteroidota; class Bacteroidia; order Flavobacteriales; family Flavobacteriaceae; genus Flagellimonas. The sequence goes on along the minus strand of NZ_CAMYIC010000036.1, from coordinate 3,602 downwards.
TCTTCGAACAATTGATAGAAATCTATGTGAAGAATGTTGTCCGTAACAGGGTGGAATTGAATATCCTGCAGTACGGCGGCAAACTTTTCGTCTTCCAATTCAATTACTACGGTGTGCGCATTTGGGGTGTACACCAAGTCTTTGAATGCGATTTCATCAGCTGAAAAATGCACTGGTTTATCCCCTCCGTAAAGCACGCAAGGGACCTTTCCAGCATTACGTAAGGCTTTGGTAGAAACCTTGCCCACGCTTTCTCTTTGGGATCCTTTGATTGTAATTGACTTCATTGTTATTTATTAAATTGATTTACATTAAAAATTTTGAGGATATTGATGTGTTGTGGTGTACTCGGTGCATCACATCTGCAAACAAGTCGGCACAGGACAATATCTTTATTTTGCTCTTATTGCGGTCTACCGGAATGGAATCTGTAACGATCAATTCCGTAAGTCTGGATTTTTCTACTTTGTCATAGGCATCTCCCGATAGCAGGCCATGGGTGGTTACGGCACGTACACTGGCAGCACCTCTTTCCATCATCAAATCTGCTGCTTTGGTCAGGGTTCCAGCGGTATCCACCATATCATCTGCCAAAACCACGTTTTTTCCTTTAACGTCGCCAATAAGTTCCATGTGGGAAATTACATTGGCTTTAGCCCTTTGTTTATAACAAATTACCACATCGCACTCCAATGCCTTGGAATAGGCGTATGCTCTTTTGGAGCCTCCCATATCTGGGGATGCAATACATAAGTTGTCCAAGTTCAAACCTTTTAAATAGGGTAGGAACAATGTGGAGGCAAACAGGTGATCTACAGGTTTTTCAAAGAACCCTTGGATTTGGTCTGCGTGCAGGTCCATGGTAATTATTCGAGTGGCACCTGCGGTTTCCAACATTTTAGCAACCAATTTAGCTGCGATTGGAACGCGGGGTTTATCCTTTCTATCTTGTCTGGCCCAACCAAAATACGGCATAACGGCGGTAATGTGCCTTGCAGAAGCTCTTTTTGCAGCATCCAACATCAGCAACATTTCCATCAAGTTTTCCGAACTGGGATTGGTAGAACCGATAATAAAGATCCTTGCTCCACGAATAGATTCCTCGAATGAAGGCTGAAACTCACCATCACTATATCTTGAGAATTGGACTTTGCCCAATTCCGCACCATAGGAAGCGGCAATCTTCTCACCCAACTCAACACTTTGGGTACAAGCAAAAATTTTAGGTTCCGGAACTTGATAGGCCATTACAATCTCTTGTTAACTAGCGTTTTAAAGTACTTTTTTACAAAGAGGTGCAAATTTAAGAATTAATTCGGGTTGCTAAAGGATAAATGAAACTATTTTTTGGTGATAAATAAAAAATATTTTTTAGCTTTGCACTCGCATTTGAAAAATGTGATGCCAATGCCTTGGTGGCGGAACTGGTAGACGCGCTGGATTCAAAATCCAGTTCCTTCGGGAGTGAGGGTTCGATTCCCTCCCAAGGTACTTTTAAACCCTGACAATCAATTGATTGTCAGGGTTTTGTGTTTCTAAAAGTGACGTTATAGTGACGGTTTTTATGAAAGAAACCGATAACTTTCGAAGTGTCTTAACTAAGGGTGATTTACATAACTTTCCTGGCATATTCTTGACTCAATTTGGGTTTAGGTCAATCTAAACCTTGAAGTGTACATTCGGGGTAATCACTTTTTATTTTTTCCGGTTCAACCCTTTTTCAATTGTTCATAACTCAAATCCAATCAATTTTTCAAAAAGTAAATTGGTTGCAATTGATTCCAATTCCAACCGAATGGAATTTGCCAAATTAAAATTATTAGAGTTTAGCTTAAAATGATATAAACATCTGTATATCAAATTATTGTGGATAACTAATGCTGCATGGCCTAAATCCGAGCTTCCCATATTTCTACCTTTATTCAAAGAATTCTACAATAGAAAACAAAAGTGCTTTTGTTCATTTTTTAATCCAAAAAAAGAAAACAAATGAACAATTTATTGATACTTGAACGACTCGATCGTTTAGAGCGGCTCATGATAGCCAACAAAGAAGTACTCACCTTTGATGAGACCTGTGACTATACCGGGATTTCAAGAAGCTATCTGTACAAACTGACATCTTCGGGAAATATCCCGCATTCCAAGCCCAATGGAAAAATGATATTCTTTGAAAGGAAGAAATTAAATGATTGGCTTCTTCAAAATAGTAGGTTGTCACAAGAAGAGATAAACGGGAAGGCACTGCAGCACACATTTAAAAACAACAGGTAATGGTTTTGGCTGAGGATGATAACAATTTGTACTTTGTCAAGGACTCAAAGAAGAAAACGGTATATGACTATACCATGGAATATCTGGGGGCCAAATACGAAATCATGTACAATGAGATTTCCCATGATTTCCAGATAGCATTTAAAGGTTCCAGGGAGTGGCAATATCTGAACCTGAACTCCCTTATCATAGAGCTCGCTAAAGCAGGGGTGGATATCCCGACCGGAAAACTGGAAATTCTGATACGATCGGAGTGGATACCCAAATATAATCCCATCCAGGAGTACTTCAACAACCTCCCGAAATGGGACAGAGAGGACCATATCCTAAAGTTAGCTTCCTATGTGCCGACCTACGAGAAAGAGGCCTTCAACTATCATTTCAAAAAATGGCTGGTCCGTGCCATTAGATGCGCCCTGGAACCCAATTATTTCAATAAGCAGGCTTTCGTGCTCTCCCATCAGGGACAAAACTCGGGCAAGTCCACATGGTGCCGATTCCTGTGCCCACCCGAGCTGACTGAATATATGGCCGAGGATATCAGCAATGACAAGGATGCACGGATACAGTTGTGCCGGAATTTTTTGTACAATCTGGATGAACTGGCCGTGCTGTCCAAAAAGGATGTGAATGCCCTAAAGTCATTTTTTTCCAAGACCTTTATAAATGAGCGCCTGCCATATGATAGAAAGAATACGACCCTATCCAGGATATGCTCATTCGTAGGCTCTACCAATATGTCGTCCTTTTTGAACGATGAGACAGGATCGGTCCGTTGGCTCTGTTTTGAGCTCAAGGGGAAAATAGATTTTTCATATTCAAAGGAGGTCGATATCAACATGGTCTGGTCACAGGCATATCATTTGGCCTATTCGGACCCCACCTTTGACTCCGAACTTTCCATCGAGGACATACAGGAGAACGAGGAAAGGAACAGGAAATATACCAAATTGACCTCGGAGCAGGAAGTGATCGCCAAGTACTATGAAAAGTCAAATGATATGAAAGACTTCAGGACGGCATCGGATATCATGGTAGAGATCGCGTGTCTCAACCTTAGGTTGAACCACATCAATATCGGGAGAGCATTGGCCGGGTTTGGTTTTCAAAAGGTCAAGCACCCCAAACGACAGGTGTACGGCTATTTGTCCCGACCGCTCTTTGGGGGAAGCCCATGGGAAATGGAATTTGCAAAGAAAGAAGAATAATACCTACCTAGTTACCTAAAGCAGGATAAAGCCAATGGTCATGGGGCAAAACCTTAGGTAGGATATATAACTTCCATCTTACCTAAAGGTTACCTAACCTACCTAAAGGGTAAGATAGGT
>NZ_CAMYIC010000035.1 GCF_947258355.1 uncultured Allomuricauda sp. | reverse complement strand
AGTGGTGTTAAGTGGAGAAATGTGGAAATAAAATCTATATATTTGAGTTGTATTAACTAACCAATTGATTTCTAGTGACCCATATCATAGGACAACATGATTGTAAAGCGGACTCCAAAGGAAGGGTGTTATTGCCCATTTCTTTGAAGAACCAGCTTTTGCCTGTTTTAAAGGATGGGTTTGTAATCAAGCGGTCTGTTTTTCAGCAATGTTTGGAATTGTATCCCAAAGCTGAGTTCGATGTCCTTATGCAGAAAGTGATGAAGAAAAGCAAAATCAACCGAAAGTACGATGCTTTCGTGAGAAATTTTGTTGCAGGAATGAAGGAAGTCAGCATTGACGGGGACTCGGGAAGATTACAGATTCCCAAAAACTTAGTGGAGTTTGCTGGGATTGAGAAAGAAGTGGTTTTGAATGCGGTTTTTGACAAGATCGAGATTTGGAACAAGGATATGTACGAGAAAGTCTTGGCCGAAGGCGAGAAGGATTATGCCGACCTGGCCGAGGAGATTTTTGATGACGATGAGTAGTGCATATCACAACCCGGTGTTGTTGAAGGAGTCTGTGGATGGGTTGAATATAAAAGAAGACGGAGTGTATGTGGATGTCACCTTCGGTGGTGGTGGGCACTCCAAAGAAATTTTGAAAAGATTGGGTGATAGCGGAAAGTTGTTCGCGTTTGATCAAGATGAAGATGCCCTTCAGAATACATTGGATGATGAAAGGTTTCAATTGATCAATCAGAATTTTCGCTACCTCAAACAGTTTTTAAAGTTCTATGGCATTCGGAAAGTTGATGGAATCTTGGCGGATTTTGGCGTTTCCTCCCATCAGTTCGACGAGGCAGACCGTGGTTTCTCCATTCGGTTCAATGCAGACTTGGATATGCGGATGGACAAAAAAAACGAATTGTCGGCCTATCAGGTGGTAAACACCTATTCCCAAGAAGATTTAGCGTCGGTTCTTTTTCAATATGGCGAGTTGCGGAATGCAAATGCCATGGCAAAGACCATTGTTACAGCAAGGGCAGAAGAGTCTATCAAAACAACAGATGACCTTAAAAAGGTATTGCGCAAGTTTTTGCCCAAGATGAAGGAGAACAAGATTTTGGCGCAAATCTATCAAGCAATAAGGATAGAGGTGAACCAGGAGATTGAGGTGCTCAAAGAGTTTTTGGAGCAAGTGCCCGAAGTGTTGAAAGAGGGAGGTCGTTTGAGTTTGATCAGTTATCACTCCCTGGAGGACAGGTTGGCAAAACGGTTTATTCGTGCCGGTAAGTTTGATGGGGAGCCAGAAAAGGATTTTTATGGGAATATCAATGTCCCTTTAAAAAAGGTAGGAGGATTGATTGTTCCATCAGCAGAAGAAATAGCCGATAACAATAGGGCAAGAAGTGCAAAGCTACGTATTGCGGAGCGCATATAGACAGGTTTCCACTTTAGTGGAACTCTAGAAAACGAACATGAAATGAGAAAAGGATTACTGGACATACTAAAAGGAAAGTTTTTGGTGAGCGGCGATGCTCCCAAGAACTGGATGTTTTTGTTGTTTGCCTCTTTCTTGGCGGCGTTGATGATTTCCAGTAGTCATAATGCCGATAAAAAAGTATTGGAGATTGCTGAATTGAACGAGGAGGTAAGAAAACTGAAAAGTGAGTTTTTCGAAGCTCGTTCCAGTGTGCAGCAATTGAAACTCGAATCTACCTTGCGCGAAGTGGTGGCCGAAAAAGGATTGACGCCATCAAAAAACCCACCCAGAAAAATAAAAGTTAAATCAGCGGAATAGTGGCCATTACCGAAAAAAATATCATGAACAGACTCTACCTCGTAGCAGGAGGCCTTCTTGTGTTGGCCATTGCCGTTGTGGTTAAGTTGGTGGATATTCAAATGGTGCAGGGCGAAAAGTATAAGGAGCTTGCCCTGAGCAAGACCGAAAAGATGTTCACCATTGAGCCCAATCGTGGAAACCTGTATTCCGAAGATGGCAGTTTGTTGGCGGCATCTGTCCCTAAATATGAAATCCGGTTTGATGCCAAGACCGTTTCCCAAGAAAATTTTGAGAACAACGTAGCAGCCCTTTCCGATTCCTTGGGCAAATTGTTCGATAGACCATCCTCTTATTACAGACAATTGTTCCGTAAAGCGAGAGCCAATGGTAATCGATACAAGTTGGTAGCCCGTAATGTGGGGTATTTGGATTATGTGCGGATCAAGCAATTTCCATTGTTCAACCTTGGTCCGTATAAAGGAGGCTTCATCGAAACGCATCGAGTGGTTCGTGAATACCCTTTAGGTAAAATGGCCGCTAGAAGCATTGGTTACGAGCGCGTGGATGAAAACGGTTACTATACCCGCGTAGGGTTGGATGGTGCCTTTGGTGAATCTTATCTCCGAGGTAAGGAAGGTAAGCGACTAAAACAAAAAATAGCCAAAGGACAGTGGAAGCCTGTGGGACTGGACAATATTGTGGAGCCTCAGGATGGATTGGACGTTGTTTCAACCATCGATGTCAATATTCAAGATATCGCCCATCATGAGTTGTTGAAGCAACTTGAAAAGTATAAGGCGGACCATGGCTGCGTAGTGGTTATGGAAACCGAAACCGGGGAAATCAAGGCCATATCCAATTTGGGAAGGACTTCCGAAGGAAAATATTACGAAAAGTTGAACTACGCCGTCGGTGAATCCCATGAGCCAGGTTCTACTTTTAAATTGATGTCCATGGTGGCCGCATTGGAAGACAAAGTTGTGGATACCAGTACGGTCATTGATACCGAAAAAGGGAGGTACCGTATTTATGATGGTGTCGTAAAAGATTCCAAATGGGGTGGTTATGGTGAAATTACCACTGCCAAAGCTTTTGCAGTTTCATCGAACACGGCATTTGCTAAGATCATTAATGAAAACTATAAAGAACAGCCTGAAAAATTTGTGAACCGTCTCATGAACATGGGGCTTCATAAAAAATTGGGTCTACCTATCATTGGGGAAGGGGACCCGGTAATCCGATATCCTGGAGATAAGGGTTGGTCCGGAATTTCCTTGGGTTGGATGTCGCACGGATATGAAGTGTCGTTGACGCCGATTCAAACTTTGGCCTTTTACAATGCCATTGCCAATGATGGGGAATATGTAAAGCCTCGATTGATTCAAGAGGTGCGGGAAGGCAACAAAGTATTGAAACGATTTGATAAGGAGGTTTTAAATCCTTCCATCTGCTCTAAAGAGACCGTTAAAAAAGCTCAGCAACTATTAAAGGATGTAGTGGAGAAAGATTATGGTACTGGGCATAAACTATACTCTAAAAACTTTTCCATGGCAGGAAAAACGGGGACTACTCAAAAGAATTACGTGGAGAAGAACCCGGATAAACTGGCCTACATCTCCTCTTTTGCCGGATACTTTCCTGTGGATAACCCCAAATACTCCTGTATCGTGGTCATTCATGAACCAGATAAGGATGAAGGATATTACGGTGCCGATGTTTCAGGTCCCGTGTTTAAATCCATGGCACAAAAAATACATGCGATTTCACCCATGGTGGATGAGGTGGATGGTAGAATACTGGAGGACCAGGATTTGGACAAACACTATCAGCAGTATTACGCCCAAGTTCAGAAAAAATATAGTACCGTGCCCAATGTGAAAGGGATGAGTGGAATGGATGCCGTTTCCCTGCTGGAAAATTTAGGAATCGAAGTAGAGGTGCACGGCAATGGAAAAGTTAAAAATCAGTCGGTAAACCAAGGGACCAATATCAAACAGGTCAAAAAAATAGTATTGGAGCTTTCATGAAGTTATTGAAGGACATATTGTATGGTGTAAGCCTTTCTGCGGTAAGTGGAGATACCAACGTGATGGTGAACAATGTGCATTTCGATTCCAGAAAAGTCGAAATGGATGATGTATTCGTGGCCATTCGCGGTACTGTTACCGATGGGCATAAATACATTCAAAAAGCTGTCGATTCTGGAGCAAGAGCCATTGTTTGCGAAGAGCTTCCAGAACTTATGGTCAATGGTGTCACCTATTTGCAGGTTGACAATTGCAATAGTGCCTTGGCCATAATTGCCTCCAACTTCTACGATAACCCATCCAAAAATCTGAAATTGGTCGGGGTTACGGGTACCAATGGTAAGACTACGGTAACCACGCTTTTATATAATCTCTTTAAAAAAGCAGGGTTCAAGGTTGGATTGATATCCACCATTAAAGTATTGGTCGATGACAAAGAGTACAAAGCTACCCATACTACTCCAGATGTGCTCACCATCAACAATTATCTGTCCAAGATGAACGATGTTGGGGTGGAGTTTTGCTTTATGGAAGTGAGCTCACATGGAATCCATCAAAAAAGAGCGGAGGGGCTGCATTTTGAAGGGGCCATCTTTACCAATCTGTCACACGATCATTTGGATTACCATAAAACCTTTGCCGAATACCGGGATACCAAGAAAAAATTGTTTGATGGATTGCCCAAAACGGCTTTTGCCTTGGTCAATATCGATGATAAGAACGGACTGGTGATGTTGCAGAACACCAAGGCCAAAAAATATACCTACGCCTTAAAATCCTTTGCAGATTACAGAGCCCAGATTTTGGAAAAACAATTCAACGGTCAGCTTTTAAAGGTTGATGACAATGAGTTGTGGACCAAACTGATCGGGGATTTTAATGCCTACAACTTGCTGGCCATTTACGCCACGGCAGATATACTTGGACTGGAAAAATTGGAGACCCTTCGATTGATGAGTGAATTGGAAAATGTGGATGGGAGGTTTCAATATTACATATCAAAAGATAAGATAACGGCTATTGTTGATTATGCCCATACGCCGGATGCACTCAAAAATGTGTTGGTAACCATCAATGCATTGAGGACTGGAAATGAAAACGTCATCACCGTAGTGGGGTGTGGTGGTGACCGTGATAAGTCAAAGCGTCCGGTTATGGGTCATATCGCTTCAGAAATGAGCAATCAGGCCATTTTTACATCAGATAACCCTAGAACGGAGTCCCCTGCTACCATAATTAAAGAAATGGAGGCAGGTGTGGAGGCTCAGAACACCCGAAAGGTATTATCCATAGAAAATAGAAAACAGGCCATAAATACAGCATGTAAATTGGCAATGGCCCACGATATTATCCTCGTAGCGGGAAAAGGTCATGAAACTTATCAGGAGACCAATGGTGTCCGGGTGGATTTTGATGATTTTAAAGAAGTTAAAGAAGCTCTAAAGAGCCTAAAAAAATAGTGTAGTCCATGTTATACTACTTGTTCGAATTTTTAGAGAAACAATACCAACTGCCAGGCGCAGGACTTTTTCAGTTCCTGACTTTTAGGGCTGCAATGTCAGTATTGTTGTCCCTATTGATTGCCATGGTCTATGGAAAAAGAATCATTCTGTTTCTTCAAAAAAAGCAGATTGGTGAAAGTATCCGTGACCTTGGACTAGAAGGCCAAAAGAAGAAAGCCGGAACGCCGACCATGGGTGGTTTGATCATAATCATGTCCACCTTGTTGCCCGTGATTCTTTTTGCGGATATTAAAAATATCTATGTAATCCTTTTGATAGTTACCACGGTTTGGATGGGAATCATCGGATTCATTGATGACTACATCAAAATTTTCAAAAAGGACAAGAAAGGACTTAAAGGACGATTTAAGGTCATGGGGCAGGTAGGTCTAGGTTTGATTGTGGGCTTGACGCTTTATTTTCATCCTGCTGTGACAATCAAAGAGAAGGACTCCAGCACGATCACGGAAAATTTTAAGGTGGAACGGGTTTTTGGAGAAGAGACCAAAGCCGTACGTACCAATGTGCCCTTTTTTAAGAACAACGAATTGGATTATGCCGATTTTATCTCATGGATGGGTGAGGGTGCCGAAGATTATGCATGGCTGATTTTTATTCCTGTGGTGATTTTGATTGTGACAGCGGTTTCCAATGGTGCCAATCTTACCGATGGAATCGATGGTTTGGCAGCAGGTTCATCAGCAATAATAGTGTTGACCCTAGGGATTTTTGCCTGGGTATCCGGTAACATACAATTCTCTGACTATTTGGACATTTTTTACTTGCCTCGGGTAGGGGAATTGGTGGTTTTTATAGCGGCGTTTGTTGGAGCCTTGGTTGGATTTTTATGGTACAATACGTTTCCTGCCCAAGTTTTCATGGGCGACACAGGGAGTTTAACCATTGGAGGTGTAATTGCTGTGATTGCCATAATTGTTAGAAAGGAATTATTGATTCCGATCCTATGCGGAATCTTTTTCGCAGAATCACTGTCGGTAATGTTACAAGTGGGCTATTTCAAGCACACCAAGAAAAAATATGGAGAAGGAAAGCGCATATTTCTGATGGCGCCATTGCACCATCATTATCAAAAGAAATCATATCACGAGAGCAAAATAGTGACCCGCTTTTGGATCATTGGAATTTTATTGGCGATTATAAGCATTGTCACATTAAAAATTCGATAAATGGGTCGATTGGTAATTCTTGGCGGTGGAGAAAGTGGTGTTGGAACCGCCATTTTGGGAAAGCAAAAAGGATTTGAAGTCTTTGTTTCAGATAAAGGTGAAATAAAGGAAAAATATAAAAAGGTTCTTGAACATTTTGAGATTGAATGGGAGTCCGGCGAGCATACCGAAGCCAAGATTCTTAATGCCGACGTGGTAATGAAGAGTCCTGGTATTCCAGATAAGGTGCCTTTGGTGAAAGCGCTTGTTGAAAAAGGTGTCCCAGTGATTTCTGAGATAGAATTTGCATCAAAATATACAGATGCAACCTTGATTGGAATTACGGGTAGCAATGGAAAAACCACCACCACCATGTTGACCAACCATATTTTAAATGATGGGGGATTAAATGTTGGTATGGCAGGAAACATTGGCGATAGCTATGCCAAAATGGTGGCGGAACAAGATTTTGATTATTACGTCCTTGAGATAAGTAGCTTTCAGTTGGATGGCATTGTTGACTTTAAGCCACATATCGCCATGATCACCAACATAACACCTGATCATTTGGATAGGTATGAGTACAAGTTTGAGAATTATATCGCATCCAAATTCAGAATAGCCATGAATCAAGATGAAAACGATTATCTGATTTATGATGCCGACGATGAAGTGATTCAGGATTGGTTGAAAAAACACCCAGTTCAATCCAAATTATTGCCCTTTTCCATGAAACAAAAACTGGAAGAAGGGGCTTGCTTGGAAGACAAAACGATAAAAATAAAAATAGAAAATAAAACCTTGGAAATGAGTGAAGATATTTTGGCCTTGGAAGGTCAGCACAACGTAAAAAACACAATGGCGGCTAGTATGGCAGCCATGCTGGTTAAGGTCAGAAAGGAGACCATTCGCAACAGTATCCAATCTTTTCAGGGTGTGCCCCATAGATTGGAAAAGGTATTGAAAATAAATCATGTGGAATACATCAACGATTCCAAAGCCACCAATGTAAATGCCACGTATTATGCGTTGGACGGTATTAAAAAACCCATTGTTTGGATTGTTGGAGGTGTGGATAAGGGAAATGATTATTCCGAGTTGATGCCGTTGGTGCGTGAAAAGGTAAAGGCCATTATTTGCTTGGGAGTGGATAACTCCAAGTTAATAGATGCCTTTGGAAACGTAATCGACCTTATGGTGGAAACCTATTCCATGGAGGAAGCTGTAAAAGTTGCCTATAAGGTTGCTGAGCGTGGTGATGCTGTTCTGCTTTCACCTGCCTGTGCAAGTTTTGACCTTTTCAAAAACTATGAGGATAGAGGAGATCAATTTAAAAACGCGATAAAAAATTTGTAAAACGTGTTACGAGTATTCAAAAATCTGAAAGGTGATAAAGCCATTTGGGGCGTAGTGGCCCTCTTGGCACTTTTCTCATTTTTGCCAGTGTACAGTGCCAGTACCAACCTGGTCTACGTTAATGGTGACGGAACCACTTTGGGGCATTTGGTAAAACATGCTGTGCTCCTGTTCTTGGGGTTCGGTATTATTTATGCCGTGCACAGGATACCTACGCATTATTTCAAAGGGCTTTCCATTATCGCTATGCCCATAGTTATCCTGTTGTTGATCTACACATTGACGGTAGAAACACGAATTGGAGGGGTAACAGCCAATCGTTGGATCAAGATTCCGTTGGTAGGAGTCAACTTCCAGACATCGACATTGGCAGCGGTGGTCTTAATGATTTGGATTGCCAGATACCTGACCAAGATCAAGGATGTCAAAATAACATTCAAAGAAAGCATTCTTCCACTATGGTTGCCCGTGGCCTTGGTGGTGCTCTTAATTTTACCCGAGAACTTTTCAACGGCAGCTATCATTAGTTTTATGGCTTTGGTGTTGTGTTTTCTCGGAGGTTATCCTTTAAAATATTTGTTTGCCATGATTGGGACGGGAATTGTGTTTACGGGAATGTTCCTGTTCGTGCTGTTCAAAGCACCCGAAGTGTTGCCACAACGTGCGGGAACTTGGAAATCAAGAATAGAGACTTTTATCCACCCCGAACAAGCGGATAAGGATGATTTGCACCAGTTGACCTTGGCACAGATTGCTGTGGCCGAAGGTGGTGTTGTGGGCAAAGGGGCAGGAAAAAGTGTGATGAAGAATATGTTGTCCCAGAGTACCTCGGATTTCATTTTTGCCATCATCATTGAAGAATATGGATTGCTGGGAGGGGGAGCTTTGCTCTTTTTCTACCTGTTGCTATTGTTTAGGATCGTTGTTGTGGCGCATTCGTCAAAAACAGTTTTTTCAAAGTTACTGGTGATAGGCGTAGGGCTTCCGATTGTGTTCCAAGCTTTTATCAATATGGCGGTCGTAGTACAGTTGTTTCCTGTTACCGGGCAACCATTGCCATTGATAAGTATGGGCGGGACATCTATTTGGATGACCTGTATGGCTATTGGAATTGTGTTGAGTGCCAGCAATAAAAAAGAAAATTTAGAGGAGCAATCCCATGGAATAGATGAAACAAACCCTTTAGAAGTATTAAGTGGACAGATATAGGTTTATACTTTCTGGAGGAGGAACGGGAGGACATATTTATCCCGCCGTGGCCATTGCGAGCGAGTTGAAGCGAAGGTATCCTGATGCCGAGTTTTTGTTTGTTGGAGCCAAGGATAAAATGGAAATGGAAAAAGTGCCGCAAGCAGGATATGAAATAAAAGGCTTGTGGATAAGTGGAATACAACGGAAGCTGACATTGAAAAATCTCATGTTTCCATTTAAACTAATAAGCAGTTTGTTAGAAGCACGGAAAATAGTGAAACAGTTCAAACCCCATGTGGCCATTGGCACTGGAGGTTTTGCGAGCGGACCATTGTTGCGAATGGCCGAAAGCTCGGGTGTTCCCTGTGTGCTGCAAGAACAAAATTCCTTTGCAGGTATTACCAACAAACTACTGGCGGGAAAAGCAGAAAAAATTTGTGTGGCTTATGATGGAATGGAGCGCTTTTTTCCAAAGGAAAAGATTGTGAAAACAGGAAACCCCATCCGAACTGACTTGGTTGAAGTAAAAGAGGGAAAGAAAAAAGCAGCTGTTTTTTTTGGATTGGATGGAGATAAAAAGACGGTTCTGATATTGGGTGGTAGTCTTGGAGCTAGACGAATCAATCAATTGATTGAAAAAGAGCTTGGTTTTTTTGAAGAAAAGGGATTGCAAGTGCTTTGGCAATGTGGTAAACTGTATCACGAAGAATACAAAAAACACGAATCGGATGAGGTAAAAGTATTGGCCTTTGTTAACCGAATGGATTTGGCCTACGCTGCTGCTGATGTAATTATTTCAAGGGCGGGTGCAGGTTCGGTTTCTGAGCTTTGCTTGGTAGGTAAACCGGTGATTTTTATCCCATCACCCAACGTGGCGGAGGATCATCAAACTCAAAATGCAAAGGCTTTGGTGGCACAAGATGCAGCCATAATGCTTCGGGAAAGTGAGTTGGATGCTGAATTTGAACGACGTTTTTCTGAATTAATGGATTCAGAAGAGACACAAAAAAAACTGGGAAAAAACATCAAAAAAATGGCCATGCCTAAGGCCACCGAACATATTGTGGACGAAATTGAAAAGTTGTTGAAGTGAATTTGAAGGATATACATAGCGTTTATTTTATTGGCATAGGCGGCATTGGAATGTCAGCTTTGGCGCGCTATTTCAAATTTGTGGGCAAGGAGGTGGCAGGGTATGATCGCACGCCGACACCTATCACCGATAACTTGATGGAAAAGGGTGTTTCGGTGCATTTTGAAGATAATGTTGATTTGATCTCCGATACCTTCAAACACCCCAACACATTAGTGGTCTACACGCCTGCTGTGCCTTCAAAGCATTCGGAATATCAGTATTATTTGAACCAGGGATTTGACTTGAAAAAGCGTTCAGAAGTGCTTGGGATTATAACCAAAGATTCCTTTTGCCTAGCTGTGGCTGGTACACATGGCAAAACCACCACGACTTGTATTTTGGCGCATTTACTTAAGAAGTGTGAGTTACCGATGACTGCATTTTTAGGTGGTATTTCCGAAGACTTTGATAGCAATTTTGTTTTGGAAGGCACCGAATATTCAGTGGTAGAAGCCGATGAATTCGATAGGTCTTTCTTACGATTAACACCAACAGTGGCATGCATCACATCGATGGATGCCGACCATTTGGATATTTATGGAACCAAAGAGGAATTGGAGCATTCTTTTAGGGAATTTGTAGATAGGATCAAGCTGGGAGGAAAGCTGTTTGTTCGCAAGGGACTTCCTTTGGAAGGAATCACTTTCGGCATTGAAGATGGTGCCGATTACTGTATAGAAAATATTGAAATTGAACATGGAGCCTACATATTTGATCTCGTAACGCCTTCCGAGGTAATCAAGAACGTGAAGTTCAACAAACCGGGAAGGCACAATTTGCTCAATGGATTAGCTGCTTTTGCGATGGCGGTGCAAACGGGTTGCCCACCACACCGCCTTGCCGAAGCTTTGGGGACTTTTAAAGGGGTGCAACGTAGGTTCTCTTATCAGATCAAGGAAAAAGACTTTGTGTTTATCGATGATTATGCACATCACCCCACAGAAATCAGTGCCGTGCACCAGGCGATTCGTGAAATGCATGCAGGGCAGAAGGTAACCGTGATTTTTCAACCACATCTGTTCTCACGAACACAAGATTTTGCGGATGATTTTGCCGCAAGTCTATCAGACTTTGATGAAATCATACTGTTGGACATTTACCCGGCTAGGGAAGAACCCATTGAAGGGGTAACGTCGCAGTGGCTATTGGATAAAATAGAAAACCCAAATAAAAAACTGATTTCTAAATCAGCGTTATTGGAAGAGATAAAAGACTGCAAATCAGGTGTTTTAGTGGCTCTGGGTGCAGGTGATATTGGACTGGAAGTACCAAAAATCAAAAAAGAATTGAGTTATGCGCATTAATTGGGATTACATGAAATTGGCTGTTTTGTCGGTAGCCGTAGTTGCGCTCTACGGTTTTGCAGAACAAAGAAACCAAAATAAAAAGGTCGAAAATGTGACCGTAAAATTCGTTGGTGAAAACAATTTGTATTTAACTGAGGATGCGGTTAATAAATTGTTAATACAAAAATACGGCCCCCTCGTGAACACGCCCAAAGAACAGTTAGTTTTGAATACCATAGAGGAGATTATACTATCCAATGATATGGTCAAAAACGCCCAAGTGTATCTTACTGTAAATGGGGAACTTGTATCCAAGATTGTTCAGCGAAAGCCAATTGGGAGAATAGAGGGTGTCTCCAAATTTTATTTGGACGATCAAGGCGAACATATGCCATTATCAAAACATCATTCGGCTAGAGTTCCCATAATCACAGGAAAAATTACAGGGAAAACCCTTGAGGATGCCTATGTGATTTTGGACTATATCAACCATGATGATTTTCTGAGGAAGAATGTCATTGGGATACATATCGAGGACGAAGGAAAATATCAACTCAAATTCCGCATGGAAAACTTTGTGGTGAATTTGGGAGGAGTGGACAATTTGAACAAAAAGTTCAAAAATTTTATGGCCTTTTATGCAAAGGCGGCCAAGGACAATTCCTTGGAAGATTATGCAACAGTTAGTTTGGAATTCAACAATCAAGTGGTTTGCACCAAAATTTAAATTATGGAAGTAGGTAATTATTCAGTTGGGTTGGATATTGGAACTACCAAGATCGTAGCGATTATCGGTAGGGAAAATGAGTATGGAAAAATTGAGGTTTTGGGCACCGGACGATCTAAAAGTTTAGGTGTTCACCGTGGAGTGGTCAACAATATCACACAGACCATCTCGTCTATTCAACAGGCGGTGGAACAGGCCGAATTAAATTCAGGCTTAAAGATAGGATCCGTGGTCGTGGGCATTGCAGGGCAGCATATCCGTAGCTTGCACCACAGCGATTATATTACCAGACCAAATTCTGAAGAGGTAATAGATAATGAGGATTTGGACAAATTGTGCAACCAAGTGTACAAATTGGTGATGCTTCCAGGAGAGGAGATTATCCATGTATTGCCACAAGAGTATAAAGTGGATGGCCAATCAGAAATAAAGGAGCCCGTAGGCATGTACGGCGGTCGATTGGAGGCCAACTTTCACGTGGTAGTGGGTCAAGTATCGTCCATCAAAAATATTGGAAGGTGCATCAAAAGTGCCGGATTGGACCTAGGGAACATAACCCTGGAGCCTTTGGCGTCGGCTGATGCTGTTTTGAGTCAGGAAGAGAAAGAAGCAGGTGTCGCTTTGATTGATATAGGTGGTGGTACCACGGATCTGGCCATTTTCAAGGATGGAATAATTCGCCATACCTCCGTTATCCCATTTGGAGGTAACGTAATTACCGAGGATATTAAAGAAGGCTGCTCCATTATCGAAAAGCAGGCTGAACTATTGAAAATAAAATTCGGTTCCGCTTGGCCAGGAGAGAACAAGGATAATGAAATCGTTTCCATTCCTGGACTAAGAGGCCGTGAGCCCAAAGAAATCACATTGAAAAACCTTTCCAAAATTATCCACGCCCGTGTTGTGGAAATCGTGGAGCAGGTATATGTGGAAATCAAAAACTACGGACACGAGGAACAAAAGAAAAAATTGATCGCAGGAATTGTACTTACTGGTGGTGGCAGTCAATTGAAACATTTAAAGCAATTGGTGGAATACATTACCGGTATGGACACTAGAATCGGTTATCCCAACGAGCACCTTGCCGGAGATTCGGACGAGGAAGTCGCAAGCCCATTGTACGCAACAGCTGTTGGATTGTTGATGAATTCCTTGGAGGCCAAAAAGAAAAGCCAAGTGGTGCATCAAGAAGACGCCCATGAAGAAGAGGTTTTGGTAGGCCAAGAAAACGATATGGGAGCCAACGCAAATGCTGCCGCGACCCATACGGAGAGAAAATCCATTTTTGATAAATGGTCAGAAAAGTTGAAGGACTTTTTGGACAACGCAGAATAATAACCCCAGAAGAGAAACACAACTGTCATGAGTAAGAACACTGAATTTGACAACATCGCTTTTGATTTGCCCAAGAACAAGAGCAACGTAATTAAAGTAATCGGAGTAGGAGGGGGTGGTAGCAATGCTATCAACCACATGTTCCAGGCTGGTATAAACGGAGTGGATTTTGTAATCTGTAATACCGATGCACAGGCATTGCAAAACAGTGCCGTTCCCAATAAAATCCAGTTAGGCGTATCGCTGACCGAAGGATTGGGAGCCGGAGCCAACCCAGAAATTGGTGAACAAGCTGCTTTGGAGAGCATGGACGATTTAAAAGCTATGCTCGAGCATAATACCAAAATGGCTTTCATTACCGCAGGAATGGGTGGCGGAACTGGTACAGGTGCTGCTCCCGTAATCGCAAAACTCGCCAAGGAAATGGATGTTCTTACGGTTGGTATCGTTACCATGCCGTTCCAGTTCGAAGGTGCCATGCGTAACAAACAAGCACAAATGGGGATAGAAAAGCTGCGTGCGAACGTAGATTCCTTGATTGTGATCAACAACAATAAACTTAGAGAAGTATATGGTAATCTTGGGTTTAAGGCCGGTTTCTCTAAAGCAGATGAAGTTTTGGCCACTGCGGCAAGGGGTATCGCAGAGGTAATAACCCATCATTACACACAGAATATTGACCTTAGGGATGCCAAGACCGTACTTTCCAATAGTGGTACTGCCATCATGGGGTCGGCTGCAGCATCTGGTTCAGCTAGGGCTACCGAAGCTATTATGAAAGCATTGGATTCACCATTGTTGAACGATAACAAGATCAACGGTGCCAAAAACGTGCTGTTGCTCATTGTTTCAGGCTCTCAAGAAATCACGATTGATGAAATCGGTGAGATCAATGATCATATCCAGATTGAAGCAGGACACGGAGCTAACATCATTATGGGTGTGGGTGAAGACGAAAGCTTGGGCGAGGCCATTGCCGTAACAGTAATTGCTACAGGTTTTAATGTAGACCAACAGGACAATATTGTAAACACGGAGTCCAAAAAGGTTTTTTACACCTTGGAAGATGAACAAACTGCGGAACAGGATCTCACACCAGAGGCCACATCGGTACAGGAAGTTAACGTTGAAAAAACTCCTACTCCCGAACCAGAGCCCGAGCCAGAGCCAACTCCCGAACCAAAAGTGGTAAAGCACACGTTGGATATGGAAGAGGAGCAAGAGCAAACCGCACCTAAAGTTGATGATAAAGACCCTGACTTGATTCCAACAACCAATTATATCCGAAACTTCAATGTGTTCTACGAAGAAGTGATTGCGGAAAGCGTAGAAGATGATTTTGTAATCATTGAAGCTAAAAATGTGATCAACAACATTGATGTGGTCGATGCAGAGGAAGTATCTCCCAAGAGCAGTGAGGATCAGTTCACACTAAGTTTTGATATGCCCTTGAACAGTCAAGTTGAAGAAGAGGGAGAAGACGAAAAAGAACATACGGTAACCTTCAACTTGGATGATGATGGTTTGGGGGATGTGGAAGTAAATGATTATGTGGAGGTGAAACCCGTTTTGGAATACAAGAAAGAGGGAGAAACCCGATACGACCTTGAAGAGTACATGGAGTTAGAGGAAAAGTTGACCGGAGCAAAATCAAAAGCAGAAACCCATGAGCCAAAAATGGTTGAAAACGAGCTAGTTTTTGAGAAGAAAACGGTGGAGGTTGAAGAAAAAAACGAAGGCAAAAGCTTAGGGGATAATGAGGAAACCACAAGTAGCCTTGATCCAATGAACAGTTCTATCAGTGATATTTTAAAAGATCGCGCCGACGAACGTAGGAGAAAATTGAAAAACTTCAATTACAAGTTCCAGAACAACAGAAGCAGTATAGACGATATTGAAAAAGAGCCTGCCTATAAACGACAAGGAGTGGACTTGAACGATGTTCCGAAGGAACAAAAAGTGTCCAGAACCTCTTTGGGAGAGGATAGCAACGATGACTTGCAGTTACGTTCCAATAACTCTTTTTTACACGATAATGTTGATTAGTAGTGTTTAAATTAACTCCATTTTAATGGAAACCATAAACCCGGGAGTAGATTAACTTTCGGGTTTATTTTTTATCTTCGCGAACTAAATATAACTAGATGGATTTGCAAGAAAGGGTAATGACGGAAATGAAGGCCGCAATGAAGGCAAAGGACACTGTTGCCTTAGAAGCTTTGCGAGCTGTTAAGTCTGCCATTTTATTGGCAAAGACCGATAAAGGTGGTGGTGCTGAGCTATCTGAAGAAGATGAGATTAAATTGGTTCAAAAGTTGGTGAAACAGCGCAAGGATAGCGCTGCGATTTACCAAGAGCAAGGCCGTGAGGATCTTGCCGATCCGGAATTGGCCCAAGTTGCGATAATTGAAAAGTTTTTGCCCGAACAACTTACCGAAGAGGAAATTGAAAAAGTTGTTGTTATGACCATAGATTCTGTTGGAGCTGCAGGTATGCAAGATATGGGTAAGGTAATGGGGATAGTTTCCAAAGAGTTGGCCGGACAGGCCGATGGAAAAACCATTTCCACTATTGTAAAAGCTAAATTGAGTTCGTAGTATATATTTTTGGCCCCTTAGCTCAACTGAATAGAGCACTGGATTTCGGCTCCAGCGGTTCGGGGTTTGAATCCCTGAGGGGTCACATTAAAAGTCTGCAAATTTTTGCAGACTTTTTTATTTTCAAATAAAGACTTTTTAAGGTTTAACCAATAAAAAAGCCCAACATTGATATAAATCTGTTGGGCTCTGGCAGTTCGGGGTATCAATTATTTAATCTATACCTAAAAGGTTCTTTGCATCTTCGAAAGTTGGTGGAATGTTTTCAGCCAATCCCGTTTGGTCCGCCACATTTGCTGGTACCAAAACATATCTAAGAGTGAAATCAGGATCGTTTTGTATGTCCAAAATCAACTGTGAATCTGGGTCTTCAGCTTGTACTACGATTACCCCTGTATCTGCAGAGGTAGATGTATAAAAACTATATGTGGCACTATTGAACATAAATGGTAGTGCAAAGGTCGCAAAGGAATCTTCTTCCGAACGTAGCTTAAAATACACCATTACAACACCGCCGGTTTCTACAAAATCAATTAAATCCAATTCTGGGACTTCCAAAATCATGGTTCCTGCAGTTGGTATTGCTTCATCCCATTGTATTTGCATCCAATCCGAGGCGATTACATTAGCGTTGCCATCTTCACCATCTTTTCCAGGGTCTCCCTTATCCCCTTTAATACTTTCTCCAGGGTCTCCATCCTTCCCGTCTTCCCCAGAGCAGGAAGTTAAGGTAATACTTAGGCCTACGAATAGATAAAAGGCCATTTTCCATAAATTTAAGCGTGTTGTTTTCATAATTACATGTTTAAAGGTTAATAATGGGTTATTTGTGTTGGTAAGGATGGTCTTGTACAGGTAGCAGTGAGGAACTTTGATTTAAACTCTAAGTTGTTGTAACACTCAGACTACCATGTTTTCTTTACCGCAACAGTTATATTTTGTTTCCAAGTATGGGTGTGGTTTAATGCTATTATGACACCAAAATTAGGATGGGATATTCGATTGTTTTTAGTGTAATTGATGGATTGCCATTTTGGATTGACGGATGATTTGTTTGGAATAACACAGAATTTTAATTGAAGTAAAAGCCTTACAATTTTTATCTATAAATCAATTGAGATAGTGGTAGTTGGACTTTTATAAAGGAGTGTTGCCATCATTCAGATTGTAATCAAGATTATCCAAAAAGTTTTGTAAACTGTATCTGAAAGAAATGATCAATAACAAAAAAAACACATGCAGTGATGCATGTGTTTGTATATTAAGGTAATTGTGTCTTTTTATATGCTACGCTACTTTTCCAATGGCCTTGCCCATTGCATTCTTGTTTATTTTTGAAAATAACAAAGGACCGTTGACTGGCTTGGTCACGAGATCGTTTGCCCCAAGTTCAAATATTTTTTTTCTGGTTTGGCTGGTGTTGTCTGCCGTTAGAACGATAATTGGAATTTGGGTGTCGCAATTGGCCTTACCACTTCTAATGATGGACGTGGTTTCGAAACCGTCCATTTCTGGCATTTGAAGATCCATTAGAATCAAATCAAATTTCTTTTCCTTCATAATCTCCAATGCCTCTTTGCCATGGTTGGCAATGGTTAGGTTAGCTTTGCTCCAGTTCTTTTTGAACAATAGCTTTACCACGGTCTGGTTCATTTTGTTGTCCTCTACGTACAAAATGTTTCCAGTATCCATTTGTACTTCGGAAATAAGTGCTTGGGATTCGTCTGGAACAGAAACGTTATCTTCATCAATCTCAAAGCTTAAGCTCAGTTCACAAATAGTACCCCGTTTTGGATTGTTTTTAAGGTTAATGGTTCCTTGCTGTAGATCAACATAGGTTTTTACAATGTAAAGCCCCAATCCCAAACCACTGAATTCCCGTTTGTCCATAAAGGATTTTTTGGTGAAGGACTCATATATGGTACTCATTTTTTCTTCCGAAATACCAATGCCCGTGTCTTTAATCTTGAAGACCATTGTAGCTTGGTCACCTTTTTTGTTGCAGATGATTTCGATATCCACGCTTCCTTTATTGGTGAATTTAATGGCATTGTCCACGAGATGGTTAAGAATCTGCACCAATTTTGCTTTATCGCCAACTATTCTGGCCGGAAGATCATCAGAAATGGATGTGTTGAAAGCCAAGCCTTTGGTGGTAGCTTTCTTTTCCTGAAGTTTCAAAATCTTTTGTAGTGTGGCATTTAAATCAATTGGTACTTCTTTTAACTCTTGGTCCCCTTTTTCAATTACGGTAAAGTCCAAAATATCCTCAATGTAACCCAATAGGTTTTTAGAGGAACTTAGGAGCATCTTACATTTTTCATCCAGATTTTCCTCCTCTTTATTTTCCTGTAAAGAAGTAGCCACGCCCATAATCAGGTTCAGGGGAGTTCTAAGCTCATGGCTGATGTTGGACAGAAAGGACGATTTTATTTCGTTCATATCCTCGGCACGTTGTAGTGCAAGCATTTGATTTTGCTCATTTTCCATCCGAAGATTTCGAATCCTATTGCTCATGGATATGGATAGGAATATAATTTCGAAACCGATTCCGAATTTAGCTCCATTACCGGTGAAGAAAGAATTTTCGATGGTATTGAAATTGTTCATGATGAAAACCACAAATCCCAAGACTAAAAAAGAGATACCGATCACAAAGAAGATATCCACCTTTTGTTTCTTCAACTTCATTACGATCAATGATGCTATCATGTGAACCAGCACCAAAATTCCAATTGCATTGGCCAAGGGATAGCAATATTCGAAATTTGGAAAAACGGCCAAAAGGAGTACCCCAATGGCTATGGCCAGTCCCATTATTTTATTGGCATTATGTAAAAATGGACTGTTTTTTTTCAGATTGAGGAAGATGTCACCATATTTTCCAAAGAAAAAGAGTGAAACAAAAGCAGTGAGCAAAACAGCCCTGTCCGACAACCATCCGCCTTGAGGCGTAAAATATTGGTGGAAGAACCCATCCAACGAAAATTGCATCAGCGCTATAAAGAGTACATAGAGCGCATAGTATATAAAAGCCTTGTCTTTTAAAGCGAAAAAGAAAAACAGGTATATAATACAGGCCAATATCAAAATACCATAAAAGAAGCCATAAAACACTTGCTCTTTGTAGGTGAGGTTGAAAAAGCTCGCCTCTTGGTGCAATTTCATGGGAAGCATTACCACTTCTCCATCACTTTTAAGATGGATATAGGCCTGTATTTTTTGACCAGGTCTTAGGCCAATGTCAAAAATGGACTTTCTGTGTTGTATGGTTTTTTTAGAAAAAGGAATTTTGTCGCCACTGTACTGCTTTTCTATACCATTGGTTTCATCAACAAGAAATAGATCAACTACATCTGTTATGGGGCGTGCGGTTTCCAAATAGTATTGCTTGTAACGATCGGTTGTGTTTTCCAAGGTAAATTTCAACCAATAGTTGTCACTTGAAAATCCCAAGTTTTCCTTTAAACTTGTCAAGGGAACAAAATCCAAATTTGGATTGTTCCTGACTTCCTCAAAACTATAATTGTTTTGCCCAGCCAGTAAAACCGATGTTATGGGACGCAATGAAACAACATCTCCAGTGTTGTTGTTTTCCTGGGATTGCGCATTGAAAATATTGGGTGTAATCAGAAATAAAAGGATTGGTATCCTCTTATATAATAAATGGGGAATTATCTGGCGCATTAAGTAGGCATTATAAAGAAATCACTCTTTGGGAAAGTGAAATCCTGTTTGTTGGTTTAAATTTCTAACGTTCAAGGTAGGTGATTAGTGCGCTATATGACAGGTAGCTAACAATGTTTAGACGTAATTGGAAAAATCCTCGATAAAAGACAAAAAATATTGAAAGGAATCCACATTCTTCTGGACTAAATTAACCTGTTTGGATAATTCTTTACAGACCATAAAAAGATTAAACTGGGTCTTATGAATAAAATTTTCTTCTTCTTTTTTTTAGCGATGGGAGTATACGGTTATTCCCAATCCATGGATTACAATACCAAAAATGGATATGCGGTAAATGGTTATGATGTGGTGTCGTATTTTGATGGAATGCCTTTGGAAGGCAAAAAGGAGTTTACCACAACTTATGATGGAACCAAGTTTAGGTTTTACAACCAAGAAAATTTAAATAGGTTCAAAGAAAGTCCTTCCGCTTATCTTCCAAAATACGGAGGCTATTGTGCATATGCCGTGGCCGTAAATGGTAAAAAGGTGAATGTTGACCCGGAGACCTATGAAATCAGGGAGGGGAAACTCTATTTGTTTTATAATAAGGGTAAAAACAATACTCTGGAGTTTTGGCTCAACTCCTCTCCAAAAGATTTGGTTTCCAAAGCGGATAAAAAGTGGGATGAAATAAAGAATTGAATATTCTTTCTATCTTATACTCAAATTCATCAAAAAACGAATAAAAACAACCAATAAGTAAACTTTATGTTCACATCTTCCTTGCAAACTTTGGAGCAGTTTAAGCAGGTACTGGCAGAGTTGCCCAAAGATTGTTATTCCCAATCATGTAATATTTTGTCCAATGCCACTATTGGGCAGCACACTCGGCATATTATAGAACTATATCTTTGTTTGATACAAGGATATGAACTTTCTGATGTTTCCTATGATCGGAGGGAGCGTAATCTTTTAATTGAAGAGGATTTGAACTATGCACTGGATAGGTTGACCTATATTCAAGAGCATTTAAAGAAACCCAACAAAGCCATAAAGATCAGTTATGAGTTGGCAGGAGGTGAAAATTGCATGGATTCCAATTATTATAGGGAAGTCATGTACAATTTGGAGCATACCATTCATCATCAAGCGTTGATCAAGGTCGGAATAAGGGCTTTTTCGAATCAGGAAATTCCAGATTCCTTTGGAGTGGCACCCTCAACCATGCAATACCGAAAGTCATGTGCACAGTAAGTTTTGTTTCTTCGGGCGGTAGGTCCCTTATTACATCTAACCGGGATGAACATATTTCAAGACCATTGGCATTGCAGCCTAAAGAGGAAACCATCGGTTCCGTAAAGGTGCTTTTTCCAAAAGATCCGAAAGCAGGGGGGACTTGGTTTGCGCTCAACGAAAATGGTTCGGTGGCAGTTCTCCTCAATGGTGGTTTTGTTAACCATGCCCCAAAGGGGAATTATGCGCGTAGTCGTGGTTTGGTGCTTTTGGATATAGTTGCATCGGAGCAGCCATACGATAAGCTACAGAAAATGGAACTCCTCAACATAGAACCTTTTACCTTGATTTTGTTCAATGGTAAATTGTTGGAGTTTAGATGGGATGGCCATCAAAAATATTATAGACCGTTGGATGCAACAAAAAACCATATTTGGTCCTCGGCCACACTTTACAAAGATGAAGTGATCGCACATAGAAGTAACCTATTTCAAAAGTTTATTGGTGGAAATTCCCAAATAACTTCGCAACAAGTAATTGATTTTCATTCCAACAACCATGATGATTTTGAGAACGGATTTATAATTGATAGGGATTTGGGTTTAAAAACATTTAGCGTAACCCAAGCTATTATGGATGATCATGAAATTGTAATGCGGCACTTGGATTTGTTGAACGACAAATTCTTTGAGGTGCCTTTTTCACCTAGCCAACTTACTTTTTAATTGCCATGGATTCGCTAAAACTAATATGGCATCGAATCACGCATTGGGAATATTGGCCGTTTTGGCTGATTTATTATCCCATGTTTCCAGTTTGGTTGTACTATTCGGTTAAGGCACGTTCCTTTTTCTTTTTCAATGCTGCCAATCCTGGTATGAAGAATGGAGGTATGGCCATGATATCCAAAATGGATATTTATAATATGATTCCCGATCGGTTTATTCCCAAAACTCTATTTATTGATAAAGATGAGTCCCCTCAATTGGCGTTGGAACGTGTGTTGGAACAAGGGGTAAGTTTTCCCTTTATTGCAAAACCGAACATTGGGATGAAGGCCTTTGGAGTGGAAAAGATTCACAACAAGGATGAGTTTCGGGACTATGTGGATTGGAGTCCTTCCCATTTTTTAGTGCAAGAGCTTATTCCATTTCAAAAGGAGGTCGGTATATTTTATGTGCGAAGGCCAGAGGAAGCCCATGGCAAGATAACGGGCGTTGTATCGAAAGAATTTTTGTCCATCACAGGCGACGGTGAGCATACCATGACGGAACTTATCAAAAGGAATCCCCGAAGCCACTTACAGCTAAAAGTGCTGAAAAAAAAGTTTGGTGCCCAACTTCAAAATGTATTGGAAAAGGATGAGGTACGGATTTTGGTACCCTACGGAAGCCATACGCGTGGGGCCAAGTTTGTGGATATCAGTCATAGGATAAATGATAAGTTGATACAAACCATTGATGAAGTATGTTCCCAAATGAAAGGGTTTTATTATGGACGATTGGATGTTCTTTACAACACATTTGAGGAGCTTTGCCAAGGCAAGAACTTCAGTATTATTGAGGTGAACGGTGCTGGGGGAGAGGCAACCCATATTTACGACCCCAAACATTCCTTGTTTTGGGCATGGCAAGAAGTTACCCGCCATTGGGGCATGTTGTGCGACATTAGTATAGCCAATAAAAAAGCGGGCCATACCTATTTAAGTTTTAAGGATGGTAGGGCCATGCTAAAGGAAACCGGGGTTTTGCAGTCTCGATTAAAGGTGGTTTGATGTATTAAATACCTTTTGGTAGATACAATTTCATCTTCTTTATCTCAATTTCATCCAAATGCCCCATTTTGTTTTCATCCTTGGTAATGAGGT
Organism: uncultured Allomuricauda sp.; assembly: GCF_947258355.1. Taxonomy (GTDB): domain Bacteria; phylum Bacteroidota; class Bacteroidia; order Flavobacteriales; family Flavobacteriaceae; genus Flagellimonas. The sequence continues at coordinate 3,442 of NZ_CAMYIC010000035.1, read as the reverse complement.
GCATGTGCAAATAGGAATCGTGATGAGTAAAGACTCCTTGATGCTTTCTGGAGAAGAATCCAATTACTTCTACCTCCTTATCACTAAGGGAATAATTGGTCTGTCCTTGGTGGGCTTCCGCAGGGGATGACACTTTGGTTCCCTCTGGTAGATTTTGAATATGGATAATCGCACGTGAAACATCCCCTACCAATTTAAATGCAAAAGGGGTTTCCCGTTCTTGGACAATGGAATCTATATAATTTTCTAGGTCTTTGATGCCTTTTATTTCTATCGGTAGTTCTACTTCTTTCCATTCGGTTACATTGCTGTACACAAAAAAGGGTGCTGAAACTTGAAAATCTCGTTCAACGGACATGGTGGAATCTGAAGTGACCTTGGAAAGATAGCTCACACCATTGTTGATCAACAACTCCCCAGTCAGGAAACTTTTAGGGCCAAGTCCGTAAAGTCCGTTTTTGTTTTTTATGGAATCCAATTCAATTTTCCCTTCTAAGTCACCGCTCCACATTACATTCTTCATAGCACCCACTATTTTCAATGTTTTTGGATTAGTTGAGGTCTCTTTTTGTGGTGATTTACATTGGACAAGTAGTGCTGCAGGCAAAACCAATAAAATTCTTGGATACATCATATGCGATACAAATGGCTTAGATTATTTCTTGGATAAATGTTTCCATTCCGGAAGGTTCTGTGGTCGGTGCAAAGCGTTTTACGGGCTTTCCTGTTTTATCGATTACGAACTTCGTGAAATTCCACTTGATTTTACCACCTAATAAACCGCTCAATTCAGATTTCAGATATTTGAATATGGGATGTGCTTGACTACCGTTGACATCGATTTTTGCAAACATAGGAAAGGAGACTCCATAATTTACTTGACAAAACTCCTGTATGTCATCGGCGCTACCAGGTTCTTGATTCCCAAACTGATTGCATGGGAATCCCAAAACTACCAATCCTTGGTCTTTGTAGGTGTTACAAAGCGTCTCTAGACCTTCATATTGAGGTGTCAAACCACATTTGCTGGCTGTATTGACCACCACAATGGTTTTGCCTTTATATTTTTCCATGGACTCTTGTGTGCCGTCCAAACGATTTGCTTCAAAGGTGTAAAATTTCATAGAGTTATTTTTTTTTGTTCATAAGATGTTTCAGTGCCCCGGTGGACCATAACGCCCAAAGTATCAATACCGGTTGAAAAAACAAACGGACGAATCTTTTAAGGTCGGTGTCCAATCCAAAAGCATCAATCCCATTCGTGTATTGAGAAATGTTTCCAGGGAATATCAACACATAGAAAATGGCCAGTGCAATGCCTGCTTTCACCTTGTGTTTGACCAAAAGTACCATGGCGAGACCTAAAAGTATCTCCACAACGCCTGAAGCTACCACAACAAAATCCATAAAAGCTTCGCTTGTGGGAAGCCATCTAGGCACTTGGGCCTGAAACTCCTCTCGTTGAAAAGTAAGGTGGCCAATACCTGCCATCATCATTAATAGGCCTAAGATGACTCTAAATATATTTTGAGTGGAACTTGTAGTGGTTTTCATTTGAAAGCTTTTTCAGATTCCTTTAAATATAGTCATATCCATAGGGAAGCCCGCTCGGAAAAGCAACAAATGTTAACGCGAATCAAGACTTCTCTTCTGCCAATTCCATTTTATGCTTAATGGCATTCATGATAATTGGCGCATGAATACGTGAATTTTCAATAAACCATTTATGGGTTTCCATGCCCCCACAGATTACACCTGCCAAAAATAGTCCGTCAACATTGGTTTCCATGGTTTCAGGGTCGTAGGTGGGGAGTCTCTTTGGGTCGTTGGACAAAGTGATGCCCAGTTTCTCCAAAAAGGCAAAATTGGGACGATATCCTGTTAGTGCCAATACAAAATCGTTTTCCAAAGTAACTTCCACTTCTGGTGAATTGATTATGATTTCGTGAGGTTTTATTTCCTTGACAGTGGAATTATAATAGGCCTTGATGCTGCCTTCCTCAATACGGTTGATGATATCCGGACGTACCCAATATTTTACGCGAGGACCTACTTCTGGACCACGAATAACCAGGGTTACCTCTGCACCTTTTCGCCAACATTCCAAAGCGGCATCAATGGCAGAATTACTGGCGCCAACTACAACCAATTTTTGACTGGCATAAAAATGGGGGTCGTTATAGTAATGGGATACCTTTGGCAAATCTTCACCAGGAACATTCATATTGTTGGGCAGGTCGTAGAATCCAGTAGCCACAACCACATTTTTGGCATGGTACTCGTCTTTATCTGTTTTTACCAAAAAGGTATCATTCCCTTGTTTTTCGGTATCCAAAACCTTTTCAAAAAGATGGATGTTGAGCTGGTTCGAGGTCACAATCCTTCGGTAATATTCCAAGGCTTCGTTTCTTTTCGGTTTGGCCTCTTTACTAATGAACGGTATCTCGTCTATCTCCAACTTTTCGGAAGAGGAGAAAAACTGCATGTTCACGGGATAGTTGAACAAGGAATTTACAATGGGTCCCTTCTCTATAATGATATAGGAAATCCCTTGTTTTTTGGCTTCAAGGCCACAGGCGATTCCAATAGGGCCACCCCCAATGATGACAACATCAAATTGCTGCATTATGCTACTTCTTCTTTTAATTTTTTAATGGTTTCGGTCGGGTTCGCACTTTTAAAAACAAAACTGCCCGCAACCAGAACATCCGCTCCATGATCTACCAATTTCTTCGCATTGTCCGCATTCACACCCCCATCGATTTCAATCAAGGTATTTGCGTTCTTCCTATTGATCAATTCTTTTAGGTCCGCCACTTTTTTATAAGTGTTTTCAATAAAGGACTGACCTCCAAAACCTGGGTTAACGCTCATCACTATGACAATATCAATATCCTGAATGGTATCCTCCAGCAGTTTTACCGAAGTATGGGGGTTTATGGCCACACCTGCTTTCATACCTTCTGCTTTAATGGCTTGTAAGGTTCTGTGCAAATGGGGACATGCCTCATAATGAACAGTGAGATGGTTTACCCCCAGATCAGCAAATGTTTTGATATATCTATCCGGATCAACAATCATCAAGTGGGTGTCCAATGGTTTTTTGGCATGTTTAGCAATAGCTTGTATCACCGGCATTCCAAAGGAAATGTTCGGAACAAAAACACCATCCATGATATCCAAATGAAACCAATCGGCTTCACTTTGGTTCACCATTTCTATTTCTTTTTGAAGATTGGCAAAGTCGGATGCCAAAAGCGAAGGAGCGATCATTGATTTGTTCATGTTACAAAGTTAGCCAATTAAGGCCATCCATAAACGAAAAAAACTCCGGTAATCAGCCGGAGTTTATTCATCAATCAAAAAACGAACAGTCATGATAAACTGTTATATCTTACTAAATTACAACTTTCCTGCCAAAAATCAAATTTAAGGATAGTTT
>NZ_CAMYIC010000034.1 GCF_947258355.1 uncultured Allomuricauda sp. | reverse complement strand
TTATGCCAAGATCAGTAAATTCAGTTGCTTCAAGAGCTAGAAGAAAAAAAGTGATGAAGCAAGCCAAAGGTTACTTTGGAAGACGTAAAAACGTTTGGACAGTAGCCAAAAATGCGGTAGAAAAAGCAATGCTTTATGCTTACCGCGACAGAAGAAACAAAAAGCGTACTTTCCGTTCCCTATGGATTACCCGTATTAATGCTGGTGCCAGAATGCACGGAATGTCTTACTCTCAATTTATGGGTAAGGTAAAAGCCAATGGAATTGAACTTAATAGAAAAGTTCTTGCCGATTTGGCCATGAACCACCCAGATGCTTTTAAAGCAATTGTTGAGAAAGTAAAGTAAAAAGCTAATATAAACTTACCCCGCTTATTTAGATCCCGCCTTGTGCGGGATCTTTTATTTTATATATGTTCTCGACTGCGCTCGAACTGACACGATTCCAATTATTGGCCATAAGCTGTAATCACCAACTTTCTTCCAGAAGCATGATTACGATGCTCACATAAATAAATACCTTGCCATATCCCCATGTTCAAACGTCCATTGGTAATGGGAATCTGAACCGAAGCGCCCATCAACGAAGCTTTAATATGTGCCGGCATATCATCCGGACCTTCATAGTTGTGCACATAATATGGTGCATTTTCTGGCACCATGGTATTGATGTGGCTCTCAAAATCCGTCCGTACTGTTGGATCCGCATTTTCGTTGATTGTTAAACTAGCCGAGGTATGTTTAATAAACACCTGCAAAAACCCAGTGTTTATCTTTCGGAGTTCAGGCAAGGCATCAAGAATTGTATCCGTAATCAAATGGAAACCTCTGGAATAAGACCGTAGTTGTATTTCTTTCTGATAAAAATTCATGCAAAAAACATTCTCTGTCCCCCAAATTAATATAAAGTTTACCAAAACAAGGAGTCAGTTCAGTGAATAACAAATAACTTTGCAGCTTAATTAGTTGAAATGGACCTATCACAGATAAAAATGGTGGTTACCGATATGGATGGAACGCTATTGAATTCCAAACATGAAGTAAGCCCCCGATTTTTTGAAATCTACGAAGAACTCAAAAAGAAAAACATTGCCTTTGTTGCTGCCAGCGGAAGACAATACCACAGTATGGTCGACAAATTGGAGTCCATCAAAAATGAAATTCTTGTGATTGCAGAGAACGGTGCATTGATCAAAAAACAAGAAGAAACCCTACTTACAACGCCAATCAGTAAATCTGAAGTCAACCGTATTCTAGATACTGTACGTCCTTTGGAACATGTACATCCCGTTTTGTGCTGCCAAAACAATGCTTTTGTAGGTGGTGATTCCGACGAGTTTATCGATATGCTTCGTGAATACTATTCCGAGTTCGAAATTGTGGAGAATCAAAAACAGGTGGATGAAGAAGTATTAAAAATTGCCATTTACCATTTTGAAAACTCCGAAAAACACATTTATCCGAACGTAAAGCATTTGGAAGGAGATTTAAAAGTAAAAGTTTCTGGCGCCAATTGGGTAGATGTTTCCGATTTGAATGCTCACAAGGGATATGCCCTGAAAAAAGTGATGAACGAGTTTCAGATTGCTTCCCATGAAATCATGGTCTTCGGGGATTACAACAACGATTTGGAAATGTTGGAACTGTCCGATTTCAGTTTTGCCATGGCCAACGCTCACCCCAATGTGCTTAAAACCGCTAAATACACTACCCATAGCAACGACGATTTTGGTGTGGAGCGAATATTGGAAAAGCTGCTATAATATCGCCTCAATCTTCTTATTCACTCCTTGCGTAATTTGCTTTTGGAAAATTTGTACCTTAAAGGACAAACCACAAAAGCAACACTATGGCACCTTTAAAAAAAGACGACATTAAACAAGAGGTTTTCGATCTTTATGATAAATATGCCCATAACCAGATAAATCGCAGGGAGTTTATGGAAAAACTTTCCGTGTATGCTGTTGGAGGCATTACCATGGCTTCCTTGATGAGCTTTATCATGCCCAATTATAAGGATACCCTTACCGTATCGCCCAATGACCCGGAACTGGATTCCAAGTTTATTACTTACAATTCTCCCAAAGGAGGTGGTGAAATCAAAGGGTTATTATCCAAACCAAAAAACAGCACAGGTAAAATGGGCGGTGTCGTGGTAGTTCATGAAAATCGCGGTCTCAACCCTTATATTGAAGACGTTGGACGAAGAGCCGCTAAGGCTGGCTTTATTTCCTTGGCGCCAGATGCACTTACTCCACTTGGAGGTTATCCAGGCAACGATGATGACGGTAGGACGCTTCAACGACAACGGGACCGCAACGAGATGTTGGAAGATTTTATAGCAGCATATAATTATCTCAAAAACCATGAGGATTGTAATGGAAAAGTAGGTGTTGTTGGATTTTGTTTTGGTGGATGGATATCGAATATGATGGCCGTTAAAGTACCTGATTTAGCCGCCGCCGTGCCTTTTTACGGAAGTCAACCTGCAGATGATGAAGTAGCACAGATCAACGCGCCTTTATTAATCCATTATGCTGGATTGGATGAGCGGGTAAATGCAGGCTGGGATGACTATGAAGCCAAACTGAAAGAACTCGACAAGGACTACGAAGTACATTTTTATCCCGATGTCAACCACGGGTTCCATAACAATACCACACCACGTTTTGATGAAGCTTCGGCAGATTTAGCGTGGGAAAGGACCGTCGATTTCTTTAAGGAGCACCTGAGTTAGGTCTTCTGTTTCTTTTTACGAGCAGCAGGGAACAACACATTGTTCAAAATCAATCGATACCCCGGCGAAGTGGGATGTAGTTCCAACTCCGTTTTGGGGTCTCCTACCCTATGCTGGTAATCTTCTGGGTCATGTCCACCATAAAAGGTGAAAAATCCTTTTCCTTTGATACCGTGAATGTATCTGGCCTCTCCGTTGATTTTGTTCTCGCCCAAGACCATTACCGTTGGCTTAACTTGGCTTCGGGTATAAGCTGTGGTCTGCCCCATAAAACCTTTCACTAAACTGGTGTGATTTTGTGTCAGCATCGTGGGCACCGGGTCCCATTTGGCCGAGAATTCCATCAAAGAGAAATAATCGGATTCTTTGGGCACGTTGGCCCTCTTATTGGTCATATCGATGGATGAAAACTCATAGCGGATGGGGTTTCGTTCCAAGGTAAAATTAGTAAAGGCAAAGGTGTTACTAAAATCCAATTTGGCCTGATAATTCGCATCCGAAGGGTCACCATCGAACATGGGTTCACAGATATCCACATTTTCTGCGGCCAAGGCAATATCAAAACTATCGGTCGCGGAGCACATGGCGAACATAAACCCGCCCCCAATCACATAATTCCTGATTTTTAGGGCTACTGCCAACTTTTCTTCGGATACTTTGGAATACCCAAGGCTTTGGGCCAATTCTTCTGCATTGGCCTTATCCTCTATATACCATGGAGCGGCTCGGTAATGCCCATAGAATCGCCCATATTGTCCTGTAAAATCTTCATGATGTAGGTGCAACCAATCGTACAAGGCCAATTTATCGCCTAGAACCTCGGTATCATAAATTGTGGTATATGGAATCTCGGCATACGTGAGCACCATGGTAACCGCATCGTCCCAAGGTTGGTTCCCCTTCGGGGAATACACGGCAATCTTTGGCGCTTTTTCAAGAATAACTGCATCTTGGTTTTGGGATGGACTGCTAATATCGTCCAGAATTTGAGCCGCCTGTCCGTCGGAAAGAACTTCAAAAGAAACCCCTCTGATTTGGCACTCCTTACGTATAGCATCTCCATCAGGCAGTACAAAGGAGCCGCCTCGATAGTTGAGCAACCATTGCACCTTTTGCTGTTTGGAGAGCACCCAATAGGTAATTCCGTAAGCTTTTAAATGATTCTTCTGGCCTTCTGCGTCCATAGGTATAAGGATAACGGAAGCTGAAGTTTTAAAGAAAAAAAGTAAAATAAAAATGAAGGTGAGATTTCTCGCATTCGCTCGAAATGACACTTTGGAAAGTATATTTTTAAAATGGTACGTCATTGTCATCTGGGTCATCATCACTGTTCATTGCGCTACCAAAAGCATCGTCCGTACTCGGAAGATTTGGTGTCGCAAAGGGATTTTCTTCGTCCGCATTCATCTTCGATTGGAATTCGAATGGAGAATCAAAGTCATCCAAGTTATCAAATTTACCCAGAGCACCCACAAATTTTAACCTAATATTTTCTAAACCTCCATTACGGTGTTTGGCCACAATAAACTCTGCTTGACCTTGGGTGGGGGTGCGCTCTTCATCGTCCCACTCGTCAATTTTATAATATTCCGGCCTATAAATGAATGATACGATATCCGCATCCTGTTCAATGGCCCCAGATTCCCTCAAATCCGAAAGAATTGGTCGTTTGCTACCTCCACGGGTCTCAACGGCCCTCGATAACTGGGAAAGTGCAATTACGGGAACATTAAGTTCCTTGGCCAATGCTTTCAGGTTCCTTGAAATGGTTGAAATCTCCTGTTCACGATTTCCTCCCTTTTGACTCCCCCCTGCAGTCATCAGCTGCAAATAATCAATCACAATAAGTTTAATATCGTGTTGTGAGGCTAAACGTCTTGCCTTTGCCCGAAGGTCAAAAATGGAAAGCGATGGGGTATCATCGATAAACAAAGGTGCTTTTTCCAAAGTTTTCACCTTAACGTTCAATTGTTCCCACTCGTGTTTTTCCAGTTTACCGGTCCTTAATTTCTCTGAGGATAAGCCTGTCTCGGAAGAAATCAAACGGGTAATCAACTGCACGGATGACATCTCCAAGGAGAAAAAGGCAACGGGAATTTCAGAGTTTACCGCAATATTACGTGCCATGGAAAGCGTCAAGGCCGTTTTACCCATACCTGGACGAGCCGCCACGATAATCAAATCACTGGGCTGCCACCCAGAGGTAAGCTTGTCCAACTTATCAAAACCGGAAGGAATTCCACTCAAGCCCTCTTTGTTGGATATTTCCTCGATTCGTTTTTTGGCCTGAATCACCAAATTCTGGGCAGTCTCCGCAGAACGCTTTAAATTTCCTTGTGTTACTTCGTATAATTTAGCCTCTGCATTGTCCAAAAGGTCAAAAACATCGGTGGCATCGCTATAAGCCTCCTCAATAATGTCGTTGGAAATCTTAATCAAACTCCTTTGAATATATTTTTGAAGTATGATTCTCGCATGGAACTCAATATGCGCAGATGAAGCCACTTTTTGAGTGAGTTTTATCAAATAAAAATCACCTCCTACCGCTTCTAGCTTCCCATCTTTCTTTAATTGTGAGGAAACAGTTAATAAATCCACTGGTTCGGAAGATTCGAACAATTTAAAGATGGCCTCGTAAATGTATTTATGGGAGTCCTTATAAAAAACGTCCGGATGAAGAATGTCAATCACCTCATCCACACCTTTTTTGTCAATCATCATAGCACCCAACACAACCTCCTCTAAATCAACGGCTTGAGGAGGTATTTTACCTCTTTCGAGATTGATTAGAGCAGATTTATCCACTCGGTGTCCAGCAATGGGGCTAGGTTTTTCCATGAGTACGAAAGTAGCTAATTAACCTTTAGTTAACTTTAATTTAGAAGGATACGATTTCCACAGGTACTCAACAATTTCAATGTTGATAACTTAAAATACCTGTTAATAACATAAAAAAAATCGAGGATATAACCTAATGAAAAAGGTGAACCCCTGAAAAACAAGATTTATTCGCTGAATACTCCCATATTCGCATATTTTTCCATGCGTGTTTTCACCAATTCTTTTGGTGATAACTTTTTGAGTTCTTCAAAATGGGAAGAAATTTTGTTCGAGACTGTTTCAAATGTTTTTTCTCTGTTGGAATGTGCTCCACCGAGTGGTTCCTTAACGATTTCATCGACCAAACCTTGCTTTTTCATATCGGTTGCGGTCAATTTTAAGGACTCTGCAGCTTGTTCCTTGTATTCCCAACTTCTCCAAAGAATGGATGAACAGGATTCGGGAGAAATAACAGAGTACCATGTGTTTTCCAACATCAATACCTTATCTCCTACTCCAATGCCCAATGCACCACCTGAAGCTCCTTCACCAATAATAATTACAATAATCGGCACTTTAAGACGCGTCATTTCAAGGATATTACGGGCAATAGCCTCTCCCTGTCCACGTTCCTCAGCTTCAATACCTGGGTAAGCACCTGGAGTATCCACAAAGCATACCACAGGAATCTTAAATTTTTCTGCTGACTTCATCAAACGAAGTGCTTTTCGATAACCCTCCGGATTGGCCATTCCAAAGTTTCGGTACTGACGTGTTTTTGTATTGTATCCTTTTTGTTGACCAATGAACATATAGCTTTGGTCACCAATTTTTCCCAATCCACCCACCATGGCTTTGTCATCCTTCACATTTCTATCCCCGTGAAGTTCCAAAAAGGTATCCCCACAGATGGCATTGATGTAATCCATGGTATAGGGTCTGCTGGGGTGTCTCGACAATTGCACTTTTTGCCAAGCGGTAAGGTTTTTATAGATATCCTTTCGGGTCTGAGCTAGTTTTTTCTCGATTTGCGAACACGTTTCTGTAACGTCTACATCACTTTCTTCCCCGATCACCATACATTTTTGAAGTTGGTCTTCAAGTTCTTTGATGGGGAGTTCAAATTCTAGATATTCCATGGGAAGTCTTTTATTTTCACGAAAAACAATGGGGACAAATATATAACTTTATGGAATACTCCCATGAAATATACAAGTCTTTTAACTTCAACAATATACACTATTATTAGTGAATTATCGCTTGGCTTTCATAAGCATATAAACGGCAAAAACACCAAAAATGAGGTTGGGAATCACAACTGCCAGCAAGGGCGAAAATCCTGATTGCTCGGCCAAGGTTCCAAAAACTTTATCAAAAAAGATGTAGACAAAGGCCACTCCGATACCAAAGGCCAAATTGAGCCCCATTCCCCCCCTCCGCTTTACGGAAGATACAGCTACGGCAATCACCGTAAGAATAAAAGCGGCAATCGGAAGAGCCCATCTTTTATATTTTACCAAAACGTAAGCATTAATGTTGGATGCTCCCTTTCTGCGCTGGTCATCAATAAAATCATTCAGCTCAAAAAGGTTTTTTGTCTCGGCTACGTAGGAAACAGGGGTCAGGTCATCTATCTGAAAAGAAAAAAGGGTATCCAACCTGCGCTTGGCATCGATGTACTCGGTCTCATTTATGACCTCTCGTTTTTTATAGTTGGTAAGCCTGTAGATACTGTCATCCTCCACCCACCTTATATTACTGGCAGAAATTTTATAATCCAATTTTCCAATGGAATCAAAATGTTCGTACGTAAAATTATATCCAATTTGTCTATTGGGATCAAAACTGCTCACATAGATATAATCACGTTCATTTAATTGATTGAAAATATTCTCTGTTACCCTATCTCTTTTGCCTTTTTTAAAATATTTGTATTCAAATTCGTTAAAACCGATACTGGCATGGGGCACTATGAACATACCCATCATAAATATAAGGATGGCAACCAAAGTGGCTCCTACAAAATAAGGTCGTAAAAAACGCCAGAACGATACTCCGGAACTTAAAATAGCTACTATCTCGGTGTTACTGGCCAGTTTGGAAGTAAAAAATATTATCGACAGAAACAAGAAAATGGGCAACAGCAGATTCCCGATCACCAAAGTGAAGTTGCCATAAAAAACAATGACCTCGGCCAATGGGGCTTCATTGTCTATGATTTTCCCGATTTTTTCTGCCAAGTTCGCCATGATCCCAATAGGCACAAACAACAACAGCATCCCCATAAAGGTGATCAGGTAACGTTTTAGGATGTATCTATCGAGTATGGTGAACATTACAGTCTTTTATCCATTTGGTTGACCATTTGGGTCTTCCACTCCAAAAAATCTCCGGCTAAAATACGTTCTCTAGCGGTACGCACCAACCACAAATAAAAACCGAGGTTATGAATTGTGGCAATTTGCTTGCCCAAATATTCATTGGCAGCAAATAAATGGCGTAAATAGGCCTTGGAATATTCTGTATCCACATAGGTAATACCCATGTCATCTATAGGGGAAAAATCGTTTTCCCATTTTTTGTTTTTAATGTTGATGGTTCCGTGAGCCGTAAACAACATTCCATTTCTGGCGTTACGGGTAGGCATCACACAGTCGAACATGTCTACACCCAACGCTATATTTTCCAAAATATTGATAGGTGTTCCAACACCCATTAAATATCTAGGTTTGTCTTCTGGAAGGATATCGCAGACCAATTCTGCCATTTCGTACATTTCCTCAGCGGGCTCTCCTACCGATAGGCCGCCAATAGCATTACCCTCTGCTTCTACAGATGCAATATATTCTGCGGATTGTTTTCTCAAGTCTTTATAAGTGGAACCCTGTACAATCGGGAAGAAACTTTGTGAATAATCATAAGTAAATGGCAGTTTCTCCAAGTGATCGATACATCTGTCCAACCATCTATGAGTCATGTGCATGGAACGCTTTGCGTATTGATAGTCGCACGGATAGGGTGTACACTCATCAAAAGCCATTATAATATCGGCACCTATGGTCCGCTGAATCTCCATTACATTTTCTGGTGTGAAAAGATGACGGGACCCATCAATATGGGACTTGAATTTTACGCCCTCCTCTTTTATTTTTCTATTATCCGAAAGGGAGTAGACCTGATAACCACCGCTGTCGGTCAAAATAGGTCTGTCCCAGCCCATAAATTTATGTAATCCACCAGCCTCTTCTAGAATTCCTGTTTTGGGCCTTAAATAAAGATGATAAGTGTTTCCCAAAATTATATCAGGATTAATTTCATCTTTTAATTCACGTTGGTGAACGCCTTTTACCGAGGCAACTGTGCCCACAGGCATGAATATAGGAGTTTGAATGGTACCGTGGTCCGTGGTCAATTCCCCTGCTCTAGCCTTTGTTTTACTATCCTTTTGTACTAAGGTAAAATCCAATTGTTCGTTTTAGAACCGCAAATATAACTAACTCAGTATCTTTGATCCTTAACAAAAAAATAAAGTTTTCGAGGTCAAATCATTTAATAAATGTATATTGTACACTTGTTTTCGAACAATAATGCGATTACATTTGATATCTAAATTAGAAACACAATGCCGAACACGCAAGAATTACAAGACCTGGTAATACAGGTACGAAGGGACATTTTACGAATGGTCCACAAGGTTAATTCGGGTCATCCAGGAGGGTCTCTGGGCTGTACCGAATTCTTTGTAGCACTCTACAACGAGATCATGGATTTAAAGGATGGGTTTGATATGGATGGAATAGGAGAAGATCTATTTTTCCTTTCCAACGGCCATATTTCCCCTGTATTTTACAGTGTTTTAGCCAGGAAAGGATATTTCCCAATCGAAGAGCTGAACACATTCCGGTTAATCGATTCCCGATTACAGGGACACCCGACCACCCACGAGAGATTACCTGGCGTTCGAGTAGCTTCCGGTTCTTTGGGACAGGGAATGTCCGTTGCCATTGGTGCCGCGCTGGCCAAAAAATTGAACGGCGATGATCATTTGGTATTCAGTCTTCATGGAGATGGTGAATTGCAAGAAGGTCAAAACTGGGAAGCAATCATGTACGCTGCAGGTAACAAAGTGGACAATTTGATTGCCACCGTTGACCGAAATGGGCAACAAATCGATGGCGGTACGGAAGATGTTCTTCCAATTGGCGATGTTGCGGAAAAATTCAAGGTATTTGGTTGGGATGTTTTGGAAATTGAAAATGGAAACGACCTAGAGCAAGTTATTGCAGGGCTCAATGAAGCCAAAAGCAGAACGGGCAAAGGCAAACCCGTCTGTATTGTAATGAAAACAGAAATGGGCAATGGTGTTGACTTTATGATGCACACCCATGCATGGCACGGTAAAGCCCCCAGCGATGAGCAATTGGCCACTGCATTGGAGCAAAATCCTGAGACTTTAGGCGATTACTAATCATAGAAAAAGAGAAAATGACAAAATATATAGATCAAGGAAAACAAGATACTCGAAGCGGATATGGCGCTGGAATGACTGAATTGGGGAGAACCAACCCTAATGTAGTATCACTTTGTGCCGACTTGGTAGGCTCCTTAAAGATTGACACTTTTATTAAAGAAAACCCAGAGCGTTTCTTTCAAGTTGGTATTGCAGAAGCCAATATGATGGGCATTGCAGCCGGTTTGACCATCGGCGGGAAAATCCCTTTTGCTTCCACATTTGCAAATTTTGCTACAGGTCGTGTTTACGATCAAATTCGTCAATCCATTGCATATTCCGATAAAAATGTGAAGATATGTGCTTCCCACTCAGGTCTTACCCTTGGTGAGGATGGTGCCACACACCAAATTTTGGAAGATATCGGGTTAATGAAAATGTTGCCCGGAATGACGGTGATCAATCCATGCGATTATAACCAGACCAAATCGGCCACCATTGCCATTGCCGAACACCACGGCCCTGTTTATCTGCGTTTCGGAAGACCTAAAGTGGCCAACTTTACCCCGGTAGACCAAAAATTTGAAATTGGTAAGGCCCTAATGCTCAATAAAGGTACCGATGTAACCATTTTGGCAACTGGTCATTTGGTTTGGCAGTCACTATTGGCTGCAGAAAGTTTGGAAAACCAGGGGATTTCCGCTGAAGTAATCAATATACACACTATAAAGCCATTGGATGACAAGGCGATTTTGGATTCTGTAAAGAAAACAGGATGTGTAGTAACCGCTGAAGAACACAATTATTTAGGAGGATTAGGTGAAAGTGTAGCCCGTGTACTGGCCACCCACCACCCTACCCCTCAAGAGTTTGTGGCAACGCAAGACACTTTTGGCGAAAGTGGAACCCCAGAGCAACTTATGGAGAAGTACGGTTTAAACAATAAAGCTATTGAAGAGGCCGTTTTAAAAGTGTTGAAACGCAAGTAGTTTCAATCAAATATCTTTTTACGGATATTTTGCAACCTTTTAAAATAACACTTATGAAAAAAACTTTTCTAGTAGCTGTATTTGCCCTAATCGGTTCTGCAGCAATGGCCCAAAGCGGCTCAGGATTTGGTGTAAAAGCTGGTCTATCGTACAACAAAAATGGGGATTTGATCAGTTCCGTTGGTGATGGTGGACAAGATATTGTTGAAGGAGCGGAGGGAAAAACAGGTTACCATTTTGGTTTTTGGGGCAAATTGGACTTCCCAAAAATTTATCTAAGACCTGAATTGGTGTATTCCAAAACCAAAAGTTCCTACGATGTCGATGGTGACTCCCAGGATTACGACGTTTCCAAATTGGATATGCCCGTACTTTTGGGATATAAATTGATTGGACCTTTGCACATTTTCGCTGGACCTGCTTTCCAATATACATTGAACAATGATCTTGGAGACCTACAGGTCGAAGATGTGGAGAACAACTTTTCAGTTGGTCTTAATGCCGGTGTAGGCGTTAACCTTGGCAAAGTAGGCTTGGATGTACGATACGAAAGGGGTTTCTCGGAAAATGAGGCGGAATTCATTGGTGAAAATATTGCCGATATATCCGGTAGGGTAGATTCGAGACCTTCGCAAATTATCTTTGCCCTATCGCTTAAATTATGATCTTAAGTTTCCTTACATAAAAAAAGCCCCACTGAACGCAGTGGGGCTTTTTATGTTTTATTTTGTTTTTTCTAGTTAGAATCCGGGTCCAAATAATCCGGTACACCATCACCATCTGAATCTGGGAAAGGAATAATTATGTTGCCGTCATCATCAGATATTTCATTTTTGGTGGAAACACCGTCACCATCATCATCCGCATCCCGGAAATTAGCAAGAGGGTTAAAGGGTTCGTCTTCGACATCGGTATTATCATCGAACAAGTATCCGTTTCCATTCAAATCCTCATCAATAGAAGGAATACCATCGTTGTCCCTATCCGTATCCTCAATATAAAGTCCTAGTTCAACCTTAAACAATAAAGGAGCATACGAGGGTATTAGTGCGGATCCCGAATTATTGAAATACCCCAAACCTGAAGGCATTACAATAATACCAATTCCACTATTGACAATGTTATATGTTCCATCCGGATTTTCAATTACTTGGTCGGAGGTCCCTGCTTTTAGTTTGGAAATCCCATTGCCATATCCACGAACCGTAAAGGGAAGTTCTTGCCAGGTAAAATCCTGACTCTCATCGAATAGGGTTCCATTCAATAAAGAACCTTGATATCTTACCAAAGTAGAATCTGCAACTGTGGGGCTACCCCCACCCCCTTCTTTAACCTCGATATAGTAGTACGTATGGGGAATGTCTTCTTCGCCGGCATCCAAATTCAAATAATCGGATGAAACATTGATTGTTACCGGAACTGCATCTTCCCATAACGATTTCTTTTCAGCATTATCTCCAGCGATGGTATCGATAACAATCTTGTAATCGAAACCTTCCGGGAGATTTTCAAAATCCTCGTAATTATAAAAATGAGTGTTCAAAAACTCCCTGATTGTAGCATCATCTTCTGGTGAAACATCACTCAATAAGCTTGGCGGGACCTCAATAACATCGTTGTCATCATCCTTTTTACAGGATAAGAGTGTGACCGCAAAACATAAAAAAACTAAAATTCCGTACCTCATCAAGTCTGATATTTAGGCGCGCAAGATACAATTTTCCATTATTTTTGCTTTGTCCATTAACAAAGAATTGCGAAGACCATGCGAATAGACAAGTACCTTTGGTGCATTAGATACTTTAAAACTCGGAGCATTGCATCCAATGCTGTTAAAAAAGGGCACGTAAAAGTCAATGGAGACGCAGTTAAACCTTCCAGGGATGTTTACCCTATGGATAAAATTATTGTTCGTAAAAACCAGATTGATTACCAACTTACTGTTTTGGACATTCCAGAAAGCCGCGTAGGGGCAAAATTGGTGGATATTTATCGAAAAGACACTACTCCCAAAGAAGCCTTTGAGCATAATGAACTACTGCAGTACGCCAAAAAGCATTATCGAAAAAAAGGTTTGGGGCGCCCAACAAAAAAAGACCGTCGGGATTTGGACGACTTTATGGACGAACCGGAATAAACCTTTTTATATCTTTGAATCAAGCATCAAGCACTATGATAAACCGTATTCTTACCCACGATCAAATACAACACATTGCAAAACGAATAGCCTATCAAATCTATGAAACCAATGTGGATGAAAAAGAGATTGTGATTGCTGGGATCAAAGGAAGCGGTGAAGATTTTGCCAAGAAAATAATCGCTGTCCTAAAAAAAATCACAGAGGCAAAGATTATTTTGTGCAAAGTGGACATGGATAAATCTAACCCATTGGAAAGCGGTGTACAAACCTCTCTTTCCGAGGATGACTATAAAAACAAATCCATTGTATTGGTAGATGATGTGCTCAATTCCGGTACCACCTTGATCTATGGAACCCATCATTTCCTAAAAACCCCTATCAAACAATTAAAAACAGCTGTGCTGGTAAATAGAAATCACAAGAAGTACCCTATTAAGGCAGATTTCAAAGGCATATCGCTCTCAACATCGTTAAACGAACATATTAAGGTGGATTTTGAACCGAAGAACAATGCGGTTTATTTAGAGTAATTCCCTTATTTTTTCAACAACGGATTCGGCATCCGTCCCATTGCAGTCCAATATATGTTTTGCCTGCATATAATAGGGTCTGCGTTCGAAAAGATGTTTTCCTATGAATTCTGGTAGTTCTTCGTTGGAAATATTCTTTACCAACGGACGATTTTCCTTCTCTTTTGAAATCCGTTCCAACAAATTTGGGATACTTAGATCAAGGTAAATGGAATGGTCCGCTTGGTCCAATATCAGGGTCATATTGGTTCCGTAGCATGGTGTCCCCCCTCCTGTGGAAATCACAAGTGATTCTTCTTTTCCCAGCACCTCAATTAGCATTTGATGCTCCAACCTTCTGAAAAATATTTCACCTTTTTCTGAAAAGATGGTTTTGATGGATTTTTTTTGATGCTCCACTATATAATCATCCAAATCGATGAATCGAATCCCTAATTGCCTGGCCAACAATCGTCCAACAGTTGACTTTCCACTTGCCATATATCCTACTAAAACAATTTTCATCTTTGAGAATTTTATCCAATTTCAAAAAAACACAAATTTATCATTAATTCACCTTGGAAAATAGATTATTGATGTTATATTTGCACCCGCTTAGCCAAACAGCTAGGCAATACTTGGAGACCTGATAGCTCAGTTGGTAGAGCATCTCCCTTTTAAGGAGAGGGTCCTGGGTTCGAGCCCCAGTCAGGTCACTTTTTAGCAAACCATAAGATATCAAAATCCTGTAATCTAACTGATTTACAGGATTTTGCATTTTTTGGCATATCATTTAATTTGATATAAAATGGTTTAAAAGAGTTCACAAATCGTCAACATAGGTTTTTCAATTCGTCAACATGAAATTTTGGCATTGAAAATCGGACGATTTGACTGTATGGTTGATTTGACTTTCGTAGCAGATTGTTTAACCAAAAACCTTTCTCTATGAGATCGACCAGCACATTTTCAATCCTTTTTTGGCAATACGTCCAACGTGCGGATGCCAACAATCAGGCCAATCTTTATGCACGGATCAGCCTCAACGGCAAAAAGGCCAATATCAGCCTCAAGAAAAAACTGGATGTCAGCCAGTGGGATTCCAAAAAACAACGGGCCAAAGGCACTAAAACATCCGCCAGGTACCTCAACGAATACCTCGAAGAGGTCAGAATGGAAATTTTCCAACTGTACCGAGAACTGAGAGCGGCCCATGGCCTGGTAACCGTCGAAAAAATTAAGTCCCATTATCTAGGTGAGAACCAAAAGGTACATTACTTGAGTGAGGTCTTTGATTTCCACAATGAGACCAACGAGGAAAAATTGGCTCCCAAAACCCTTTGCCATTATAGGACCAATCAAAAATATGTCCTTGAGTTCATCAAGGAACAATACCATAAAAATGATTATCCGTTACATGAACTTGACTACCCTTTTATCTTGAGATTCGAAAGCTTCTTGCGTTCCTATGACCCTAAAAAGCATTACAGGAAGTCCATTGCCAACAATGCGGTGATGAAACATATCCAGCGGTTTAGAAAACAAATAAAGTTGGCCGTTGAACTGGATTGGTTGAAAGATGACCCTTTTAAAAAATTCACACCTAAAATGGAAAAAAGACAGAGGGAATTTCTGACCGAGGAAGAACTTAAGCGCATTGTTGATTTAGAAATCACATGCGAGCGTCTTGAAATTGTTAAAGACCTTTTTCTTTTTAGTTGCTATACGGGCATTCCCTACGGAGACATTATACAACTGACCCATAAAAATCTGGTCATTGGGATTGATAGGAATAAATGGATAACCGCGAAACGAAACAAAAACGGAGTTCCCTATGAACTCCCCTTATTGGATGTTCCGCTTACTATTGTAAATAAATACTTTGGGCATGCAAGAACTAAAGCAACTGGTACTTTATTGCCAAAAATATCCAATCAAAAATTAAACAGTTACCTAAAGGAGATTGCCGATCTGTGCAAGATCAAAAAGAATCTTACTTTCCATATGGCTCGCCATACCTTTGCAACGACCGTAACATTGTCAAATGGTGTTCCCATTGAGACAGTATCAAAAATGCTCGGCCACACCAAATTGGCAACAACCCAAATTTATGCGCGTGTTATTGAAAATAAGATCAGCAATGATATGCAACTGCTAAGATCTAAGCTAAAAGATCAGATTAACCAACAAGAATAGAATGGTGTCAAAAATGAAAAATAAAACAAGTCCCAATCTTAACCCAGCTTTTGCACGTGGTTCCTGTTTCAATTTTATAGTGTTCAGGAAGAAAAGCGTGAGGTAAAATTGGAATGGGGTGCAATGACCTATTTACAATATCTACAGACTTCATTATTCCATCTCATTAACTAAGGCTATTCAGGTTTTCTTTGCTGGCAAAGAAAAAATGAAGAGCAAGAGGATAGCGCGCAAGTGCGGCGCTATTTATTCATTTTCCTTCGGAAAAGTCCATTTTTAGTGTGTTTTTCAAAAATATTGAACAATGCGATTTATGGTATTTTTGACTAAAAAAGGCATCCAGCCCAGTAAAATCAATAGATTTTTGACTAAAAATGGTTTTTAGAAGTGAAGATTAAAAGTATAATGTAGACATTTCTTAGCAGTATTAATTTAGAGGACCGATGTTCCATTTTTGTTGAAAAAAACTGCTCAGCCCTGTGAAATCAGCAAATTTTTGTTGAAAAAACAATTAAGTAACTGCTTTGGTAGTTATATTTTTTGCCTCGCTCAGTAAATTAGTTTGGTAAGTATTCTATGGACTTTCCAAATTAAATTGGATAATTTTTGGACATTATTTTTCCCTATCAATACACCCCGTCCATTCGCGGGGGGCGATATTGAAGGAAAAAATAATAGTTAGGAGGCGTGTTTGTACACGTTGACGTAGGGTGTCCCGCGATGAACGACGGCGAATGCCCGTGAGACTAGCTTGTTGCGTACGATGTTCACAGTGCTCATCTTGTTCTTTCCGGACGCGACCCTTTGTTCATAATAGCCTTTTATTTCCGCATCGTGCCTTATCGATGACAGTGCACACATATTCAACAGGCTCTTGATGCTCTTGTTGGCCATCTGGCTCACTCTGGACTTTCCCCTGATGCTACTGCCCGATTGGTGCGGGTAAGGTGCTATCCCGCAATAGGCCGCAAACTGTCTGGCACTCTTGAACTTCGTGAACCCCTCGGTGTACACCAACAGGAGCATGGCCGCCTGTTTCCCGATGCATTTGATGCTCAGCAAGAGGGAGAAGATGCGGTCAAGTTCACTTTCCGATTTGATGTTGGCCTCCATTTCGAGATCCAGGGCATCGATATGCACGGTCAGCTCCCTTATCATCTTTTCCTGGACCCTGAACAACAGTTTGAAGTCCTTTTGACCAAGTATCTTTTTTTGTTCCTTGATACTGGCCTTGTAGCCCGCCCGTTGCCTTATGAGCCTTTCCCTTAGGGAGAGCAGTTTTTTCAATGTCCTGATGGTCTTTGTGGGGGACTTGAACAATGTGACCTCGTCCCTGAGCCTGTAACCGTACAGTGCAATCCTTGCAGCATCTATCCTGTCATCCTTTCCACGGACTATCCCGAGCGATCTCTTGATCTCAAGACCGGACACTATGGAATAGGGAATCCCCTCCTTGGAAAGGTGCTCCGAGAGCCTCTCCGAGTACAGTCCCGTGTGCTCAAAGATGAACAGTATATGATCTTTGGAGTGCGGGCTGTTGACGTAAGCCCATTTGACAAGTTTGGCGAACCCTTTTTCCGAGTTCTCAAAGATGGTACTTTGCCTGTTGGAGTGGATGTGGGCATCCAATGTCAATTTGCTGACATCGATGCCGATGGTCTCTTTGATTTCCATAACTTTATGATGTTTTAAAATGGTTACGTTGACTAAAACCTTTAACAGGAGGTTCCTAAAATTCTATATGGTCCTTGTAACCGGGTTAAGAGAGAATGGGGACTAATACTTACCATGGGCCATAAACCCTGATTTGGGCCGAGTTCACCCCATTCTCTTTTTGATTACCATCAAAGTTATCCATAAAATAAAGGACAAAGATTTATTGCGATGACCAACTATTAGGAATCAACAATGACGGTTCTTAAATGGAAATCTAATCTAAAGGATTTGGGCTTGCAGCACTCCGCTTTGCTTCGTTTGCTTTTTAAATCGTTTCTTACTTCATAAAAGGTTTTTTTTAACCACCGTTTTATTGAACTTTTAGAGTGAAATGAGTACACTGATTTTAAAGAGTTTACTTTTTCCGTACACTTAAATAGTTGACCTTATATACCCTTTATTACCCCTAAATGAAGTTTGGATATGCCAGGGTGAGCACAAAATCACAGAAACACAATTTACAGGTGGATGCCTTTTTGAAGGAAGGTATCAAATCCAAGAACATCTATGCCGATATTTCATCTGGAGCGAAACCAGAAAGAAAGGGACTAGATGAACCTTTGTCAATATTAAGGGAAGGTGACACTATTGTGGTTTGGAAATTGGACCGAATAGCCAGAAGCCTTTCAAACTTGACCAAACTTATTGAAGACTTTGAACAAAAGGGAATCCACTTCAAAAGCATTCAGGAAAATTTTATTGATACCACTTCCCCACACGGAAGGTTCATCTTTAACCTTTTCGCATCAGTTGCCCAATTGGAACGAGATATTATCATTGAACGTACACGGGCGGGATTGGAAAGCTCAAGAAGGCGTGGCCTGAAAATTGGAAGAAAGCCTGGTCTTAGTAAACAGGCATTGAACAAGGCTATGTTAGCGTAACGATACTACAGGGACAAAAGCCGATTTATTACCATCGACTTTAAACGCCACTCCCCTGCCGAGGGCAATAAACCCGGGCTTGGGTCGGGTATTCATTGTTTTTTTAAAAAAATCATTAGAAGTAAAGATTTATCGTATGGCAAGTGACCTTTATACGACCAAGGTTTTGAATTGTAAGAACGACCAAGTGAAAGATAAAAACGACATCTTTTCAAAGGTCTAATATAGAATGGTTTAAGGTGTTTTCGATTTCTGATTTGGTTTGATTGGAATTGGCAAAGGTTACTGGTCAGAAATTGTATAGCCCTTACATGATACATCCAAACAACAGATGATTTTAAAGATGAAATTGATTTTAAAATGATGAAAAAAGGATTTTGGAATATTGAAAAAATTATAGGACTGACTGCCTTAATAGTTAGCCTATTGACATTGGTTGTTTTTGTTTACCAAACCAATCTGCTCAGAAAACAGCAGTATATGTCTGCTTACCCACATTTGGGTCTAATGAATGAAAAATCAGGTACACTACAATATTCCTTTAGCCTATCCAATCACGGAGTTGGGCCAGCATTTATTGAATCAGTTAAGGTATTTGCACCGAACGATATGATATATGACGATATCATACATTATGTTGAAACAACAATGGGCAAACAAGATTCCATTAATTACGTCTATTCCAACCTTTGGGTTGGTCGATTGATACCTGCAAATGAGAAAATCAATTTGATTCAGCTTTTAGATAAGACCATGATTAAAGATTGGGGGTTTGTTGCAACCGAAAACACTGCGAAAAATGCATTGTATGCCGCGAATAAACTGTATCAGATTTTAAATGATAAAGAGATGGATATTGAGATTATTTATTCTTCTGTCTATGGCGAAAAATGGAGTATCGGGAACCATTCTAACATCCCCAAAAAAATAGAGTAACAGACCATTGGCAAATAAAATAGCAATTTAAGTGAAACAAATTCTACTAAATGGTACTAACAAGTCAATCAAATTAAATAGGAAAATGAAAAAAACTTTCTACCTACTACCATTGGTATTGGCAACATCGTTCCAAGTTAAGGGTCAAAAATCAATCCTGACCCCAGAAAATAATCCAGTTGACAAAAGCCTTATCCATGAAGAATTTTATGAAATGGCTTGGTACATGCTTAAGGATAGTTCAAAAATTGAAATTGGAAAAGTACGGACCGAGATCAAAAAGAAGAAAAAGCGAATTTACATCATAACAACGGTGGAAATGCCAAGTGCTCCAACAACTTGGGTAGACAGTACCATCGTTGGAAGAAGGAAGCTTGAACCCATGTATCATTACTCTTTCAATCAACAAAGGGATATGGTACTCAATTTTTCAGAGCAGGTGACGGGATACTACAACGACAAACGGTCAGGTAAAAAAACTGAAATTTCCGAATCGGTGGACGCCCCTTTTTTTGACAGTAATTTTTACCCCCAATTGATACGATGGCTACCCTTGAAAACAGGATACAGTAGTACAATAGCCATTTTTGATTATAATCCAAAATCAGGGACAGGGGTGCTTACTGCAACTATTAAAAATACCGAACAGGCCACATTGGAACTCAAAGGAGTCATCAAAGACGTGTGGAAAGTCACCGTTACCGATGATATTTCCAAAAACACCGCTATCAGTACATTCTATTTAGAAAAAGAATCCCGTAAAGTAATACAGCAAGAAATTGACCTGGGTGACGGTAAAATGGTCATGGAACTGGTTGATTGATAATTGTTGGCCAATACGTGTAAAAACAAAAACTTACCAGAGCAATGAAAAGAATATTAATAAACTTAACCCTTATTTTGACCATTTCCATGGTTTGGGTTCTAATCTGTTTTTTTGGCACCGTAAATGGATGGTGGCACACTCCTTTTTCAAATGATTCAGACCCACAATCTTTTGCTGAAGCAGTCGATGAGGAAATCCAAAAGGAGTTTGTCGGAAACTTTGCCATGGCCCTTATTAAAGAAGGAAGAATTGAAGAAGAGGTATTCTATTCGGAGGGAAGACCGGTGGATAGGAATACCATCTTCCAAGTGGCATCCCTATCCAAATTTGTTTCAGCCACAGGTGTCATGAAATTACAGGAAATGGAAAAAATTGATTTGGACACCCCGGTCAGTCGATACTTGACAAGATGGCAATTGCCTCCAAGTGAATTTGACAATGAACAAGTAACGGTAAGGCGCTTGCTAAGTCATACTGCGGGGCTTACGGACGGACTTGGATATTCGGGATTTGAAACCCCCGATGCAGTACAGACCCTTGAAGCATCTTTGACAAAAGCAGCCGATGCCGATGAAGGAAAAAGTGGAGTTACAAAGGTTGGTATTGAACCCAATTCGAGCTGGGTGTATTCTGGTGGAGGCTTTACACTTTTGCAATTATTGGTTGAGGAAACAAGTGGACAGCCATTTGATGCATTTATGAAAGAAAATGTATTTGCTCCGTTACAGATGACTCAGTCGACTTATAAATGGTCCGATTCTCTAAATAGTGAACTTTGTGAATTTTATAATGCGGACGGCACCAAAGCCCCTCATTTTTTTTATACCTCTTTGGCAGCTACATCACTGTACACATCTTTAGCGGATTTGGAGAAATTTTTTATGCTGTTCTTAGAGGACAGTAAAGGGATTACGGAAAGACCGCTTAGTCAAAGTTCATTGAACTCAATGCAAGAATCTCATTGGGATATGATGGGGGAGGCAATTTATGGTTTGGGCACATTTCTTTATGTGGATGTTGGGAACGATCAATATATAATTGGACATGATGGACAGAGTAACCCTCCCATTAACACGGCACTTCGTATTGACCCAGTATCAGGAGATGGAATAATTATATTGGAAACTGGAAATCCGGATTTGGCCACAAGATTGGCAAGTGATTGGGTTTTCCTGAAAACTGGAAAAGTAGATACCCTATTGTTTACGATGTTGCAAGGAAAAATGTTCAATATGATGGGGGTAGGCGTCCTGTTGATCACTGTAATGGTAATTGTAATAGCATGGTGGCGAAAAAGGAAATCCAATTAAGTGACTAAACAGTATAGCAATTGAAAATTTGGAACTGACGATAGACAAAATAAATAAAATTGAATTTCCAGAAGTAGTAAATGTGTGGGAAGCTTCAGTAAGGGCAACCCATCATTTTCTAAAGGAAGAAGACATTGAATATTTTAAACCACTGATCTTGAACACCTACTTAAATGTGGTTGAGCTGAGGTGCATTAGGAATAGTGAAAACAATATAGTAGGCTTTCTTGGTGTTGCGGAACAGAATTTAGAAATGCTGTTTATTCACCCAGAATACAGAGGGAAAAATATTGGAAAAACATTACTGGATTACGCTATCACAAAGCTAAATGTCATTAAGGTTGATGTGAATGAACAGAATGAGCAAGCTGTTGGATTTTACATGCATTGCGGTTTTGAAGTAATTGGTCGCTCTGAATTGGATACAACGGGAAAACCTTATCCGATGTTACATATGGAATTACAAGATAGGCCACTTCGAACAGTTAAATTAAATAGTTGAAAGCGACACCATTAAAAAATGATTCACCAACATGAAAGAAAGGAAGGTTTCAGGAAAACAGACTTTTTTTGTTTTAACCACCCTAATTGTCACACTACTGATAAGTTGTACTAACTTGAAAAAGGAGCAAAAAAGTGTGGATGGACAACAAAATAAGTGGATTGGTTTTGATTGGGTCGGAGATTCCATAGGTAACCGATACATTGATAAATTGGCCATTACTATACCCTTTTCGATTGAAGGCATACCACATAAATTTAAAAGTCAATTTGACTTGGGCGCAGATTTAACAATGGTATATGGAAATACTCTAAGGCCTTATCTGGATAAATATAAGAATGTGAAGCTTGACACTATTGCAAATGCAAATTTTGAAAATGGCAAGAAAATTTTTTTTAATTCCATTGCTTTTAGATTGGATACCGTTTTATTCAAAAATCGAGAATTGTTTTATTACAATGGATATGGAGAAGTATTGACACAGGACTCGGTCGATACACAAACCATAAAACATATTGGAACAATAGGGACGGACTTATTCAAGGAAAAATATTTGATCATTGATTTTCCAAATCAAAGAATAGCAAGTTTGGATTCTTTGAATACCTATTATAAAAACAAAACAACCTTTGTGAACGCCATACAGGATAGGCACGGGAGATTAAAAGTGCCTGTAACCATCAATGGAACTATACATTATTTTTTATTTGATACTGGTGCATCCATGTTTCCTTTGGCTGTTGATAAAGATGATATCGAAGAAATTAGTAAAGAAAGCTCTGCAACGGATACATTGACCACTTCTTCTTGGGGCGAATACTACGATGTTCACGGTTACAAGATTACTTCTGATATCTATATTGGAAACTTTAAAATAGAAACAGAAAACCTAAAAGTCTATGATTCTAAAAAAGAGTTCAAACAATTCTATGAAAAAGAAGAAATCATGGGTCTAATGGGAAATTCCTTCTTCCTGGATAAACGAATCATTGTTGATTATAAAAATAAAAGATTCGGAATAGTTGATTGATGCCACCATCATTTGTGATGCATATGTGAAAATGTGTGGATATTGTATTTGTTACAAACCATAAACGAATCAATAAATCAAAAGGGAAGTCACTGAAAATCCTTCATCCACCATAAGCAAATCGATAGTGCCATGGTCAATAAAATAACTCATAAAATTAAGATATAAACCGCAAAGACAATTAATTTGAAATGAAAAGAACACTTTTAATATTGACCTATCTATTCGGTATGCAGCTAGGTGCACAAGAAACGATTCCCAAACTTACAGGGAAGGTCGAAATCTCAATAGAACAAGGTACCATTGAAGCTGATTTGACTTTAAGTGACATTCCCCAAATCAAAGACTATTTCCTTAGATTAAATTCGGGTTTGAACATATTGCATTTTAAGACTACCGAACCAAATGATTTCCCACTCGGTTTTTCAGTGGCCCATAACGACACCCTCTCTTATGGAGAAACAAAAGCATACTTTTTCCCCGATGATACGGGAAAAGGGAAATTCTTGCCAAACCAGGTTCAAGTTAAATATGTTGGTAAATACCCGGTAGTTAAAGATACACTTAACAATTACGCCAAGAAAGATTGGAGAGGAAACATTGCATTTAACCACAATTCCATTAGGGCAGATGGATTGCAATCCTCTTGGTACCCTGTACTTTATGACATAACAAATGACAAAACCTATGATAACCTCAAGTACGATGTGGAAATTGATTGTCATGATTGCACTACCCTTTACATCAATGGCAACAAGCCGGTAAGTACACGAAATCATAGGTTCAAAAGTGATATTGCCCGCGAATTGACACTCTTTTGCGGAAATTTTGACTTTTCCGCGGTTGGGGACACCTATATTTTGAACCCAAGTTTTACCGGTGAACAAATAAATGACTTTAGCAGCCTAATCAATTCCTATAAGGAATTCTATACCCAAAAACTGAACATACCATTTGACCAGGCGGTATCCTTTATTGAAACTACGCCAACGTCAAAAAAGGATGGTTGGATGTTCGTTTCCTATCCTTCAATTTTCAATATTGGCTGGGGGAAAATGGGATTGATCAGTCTATTTGACCCTAAAATTCAAAATTGGTATAAGCCTTTCATAGCGCACGAGCTTGGGCATTATTATTTCGGTACATATAAAGTTCTAAACTCTGAACTTGGGGATATGATGACCGAGGGGTTTGCGGAGTTTTTGTCATTGGAATTAACCAAAGAAATGATGGGAGCTGAGATTTATGACAAAAAGATATCGGATAAAATAGAGGAGCTCGAGGATTTTGACCCGATTCCAATGGGGAAAATAAAAGGTGAATCCCAGTATGGGAACAGGGAATTATATGTTTATTATTATGCCCCAATTGTTTTTACCGCCATCAAAATGGAAATCGGTGAAGAGAAGATGTGGAATTGGTTGAATACAATCCTCACTACGGAGACCAATTTCACCAATTACAACTTCTTGATTCAAACTTTAAATACAATCGTAAATGACCAACAACTAACACGGTCCATGGAAAGGCAATATCTGACCAGTGATAATTCACTAAAGAATGCAATTGCCAAACTAACAAAGAAATAGAATTTCTATGTAACCATCTTTTGGCTATTTCATAATACATTGATAAGAGTCATTTACATCAACATATCTATGGAAAGTGCAATAGCGGCATATATATGATCGTAAAATAATGAACTGTCCCAACCTTTGACTATATGGAACATCATAGACCGTCAATTATAAATTGAACATTTACAGTTGTATATGTCTAAAGCAAATCAAACGTAAAAGTTCACAAATCGTCAACATAAATTGTGAATCTTTCAGAATGTACATTTCTATAGGGCTAGCAAAAAAGTAAGACCAATCAATATACCCCATCTTTTTTGGAGAGCATTATTGAAGGAAAAAATAATGTTTAGGAGACTTCTTTGTGCAAATTGAACTATGGTGACACTGCGATGGCCCATGAGTCGAAACAAGGCTCATCTTTTTATTTCCGTGAGCTTCCGTTTTTTCATAGGACCCTTTGCAATTCGGTATCTTGCCCAATCGCAGAAAGTACGCATATATTCTTTGGACATTTGCCTCCCTGAAACCTCCTATATAGCAGCTTCCCGATTGGCCCGTGGAAGGCTGGCATTAAATTGAGCATACTTTGCCCAATCTATAAGATCTAGCAGAGTATAAAGATAACTGTCCTATCCAAGGGGTCTAAACATAACAAAGGTGTATCCTTTATTGATATTAAAATAATTTTGTGCAATATGCATTTTTGACGCCTCTGCGATTTCTTCTATATCGCTCCAAAAGAACTTTTTGGAAATTTCAGTATGAATGGCTTCATAAAGGTCAAAAGTTGCAAAGAACCCGTCAGTAAACTCCACAGTCTGTTTTTTCATACTGATAATTTGACTGGAGGCTATACCCGTCAATGGATCATAAAAAGGAAAATGATCAAAATTTTGAGTGTCAAAATTAGCTCCCAATTCTCGATTCATCCTTTCCAATAAATTTAGGTTGAACTGTTTGGTAATTCCTTTACTATCATCATAAGCGGCAAGGATTTTCCTTGGATCCTTTACCAGATCAAAGGCGACCAAAAAATAATCGTTCTTGTTTAACTTGGACTGTACAAACTTGAAAAAACCGACTATCTCTTCAATGGTATAATTGCCTATGTTGGCACCTAAAAACAGCACCAACCTTCCATTGGATGTTTCGGACAGGGACTTATAGGTTTCAAAATAATCGCCAGCGATACCATCATAACCAATCGGTCCAGTTTCACTTTTAATCTCAGTTTCGTTGATAGCCAAAATATTTTCAGAGATATCCATGGCAACATATTCCAAGGTATTGAAATACGGTTGGAACTGTTTGAGCAAATACTTGGTTTTTGAACCATCGCCCGCCCCCAGTTCCACGATTTGCAAAGATGGGTGATGTTCGGAAATATCTTGGGCAATCTGATTGCTTTTGTCCTTTATAATCTGCATTTCGCAACAGGGAAGATAATATTCCTCCAATCTCATGATGCTTCGGTACAGCTCATCTCCCGTGGCATCGTAAAAGTATCTGGACGAAATTTCTTTTGGTGATTTGCTCAATCCCTCTTTTACGTGTTCAAAAAATTCTCCCATGCTGCATTACCTTTTAACCAATCGAATTCCTGAAAAAATCCATCTGCTAGAGGCATGAAAAAAATTACGATAAGTGTCTCTTTCGTGAGTTTCGGGCGTGGCCACCGAAGCTCCGCGCAATACCATTTGGTTGAGCATAAATTTTCCGTTGTACTCGCCAAGTGCACCTTCTGCACGGGTGAATCCCGGATAGGGCAAATAAGCTGAATTTGTCCATTCCCAGAGTTGCCCCCAGGGCAGTTTTTGAGCCGCAACCTCCCATTCGAACTCGGTGGGCAATCGCATTCCTTTCCAATTGGCGTAGGCATAGGCTTCATACATGGAAATATGTGAAACGGGAAGGTTGGGGTTTAACGCTTGCAAGCCATTGAAATGGTATTGTTGCCATGCTCCATCATTGCAATGCCAATACAGAGGGTGTTTTATGGCGTTTTTCTGTATAAAATGCCAGCCTTCATCATGCCAAAGATCAAAGTTCCCATATCCGTCATCTTCCATAAATTCCAAAAAATCCCCATTGGTAACCAAGCTGTTGCTAATGTCAAAATCTTGCACAAAGACCTTGTGCACAGGTAATTCATTGTCAAAACAAAAGCCATTACCTTGATGCCCGATTTCATAGAGACCTTCTGAAAAGGAGAGCCAAAGCTTATCCTGTTGTTCTTCTTTTAACATAAAATAATCACCGAGACTTGGAAAGGTGGGCTGTGTTCCCAAAATGTATTTAATATCATAAGCCAATAATTCTTGATGCTGTTGTTCGTGGTTGATACCGACTTCTACCAAGTCCATCACCTCATCACTGGGGTTGTTTTCCAAGACATTCGTTATGGCTGCGGTGACATAATTCCGGTATTCATAAACATTGGTAACACTTGGTCGGGTCATAAAGCCTCTATCTTGTCGCAGCGTCCTTTCGCCCATATGGTTGTAATAGCTATTGAACAAATAGGCAAAATCCTGATGAAATACCTTATAATCCTGATTATACTTTACCAAGACAAACTGTTCAAAAAACCAAGTACTATGGGCCAAGTGCCATTTTGGTGGGGACACATCCACCATGGGTTGTACCACATAATCCTCTGCTTGAAGGGGACTGCATATTGTTTCTGTTTTCTTTCTGGTCTTTAAAAACTCTTCTATAAGTTTCATTATTCCTCAATTTTTACACCGTTCCAAAAAGCATAGTATCCGGCGATTCCCTTTGCCAATGCCGAGGGCTCCGGGTAGTACCAAGCGGCATCCACATTGATTTCCCCGTCCATTACGAGTGTTTTGTAATGGGCCGAACCTTTCCAATGGCAAGCGCTGATAGTTTCACTTTCCTTAAAATACTCCGATTTGATACTTTCCGGTGGAAAGTAATGATTGTTTTCTATAATAACTGTGTCGATACTCTCGGCCACAATCTGATTGTTCCAAATGGCTTTCATACTGTTTTATAATTTTGTCAATGACTCCAATACTGTGGGAATGAGTTCTGAAACTGTTGGGTGAGGTTGTACCGAGTCTCGTATTACTTCATAACTTGTGTCGGCATACATAATATTTATGATACTACTTATGATTTCATCCCCCCCAACACCGAGTACCGCAGCACCCAATATTTTCTTGGTCCTTGCATCCACCAAAACGCTCATATAACCTTTGGTCTCCCCCTTTTCCTTTGCACGCGCAATCCTATCGAACGGACGATGTCCTACAAGCACCTCCATCCCTTTTTGCCGGGCCTCCTTTTTGGTGATACCAACCCTGCCTAGGGGTGGGTCAACATAGAGTCCGTAGGTTGTGATTCTGTCCGAGACCTTTCTATTTTTTCCACTAAATTTATTTTCGGCAATAATTTCATAGTCATTATAGGCTGTGTGGGTGAATGCTCCTTTCCCATTGCAATCGCCCAAGGCGAAAATACCTTTCACATTGGTTTCCAATTGGTCATTCACTTCAATGAATCCATTATCATTTACCTTCACTCCTGTTTTATCAAGTTGTAAATCTTCAGTGTTGGGACGTCTACCAACGGCCAACAGTAGATGGCTTCCCGCTATTTGTACCGATCCATCCTTAGAACAATTGATTTGCGCTGAAATACCCCCGTTATCGTTCTTTTTTGCAGCAAGACATGTTGACCCCAATCTGAAAGTTACTCCCTCCTCTTCCATAATCTGTTGAATAGCTTGACTGGTTTCCTCATCCTCACGTCCGATTATGGAGTCTCCTTCTTCTATGATGGTAACTTTTGAGCCCAAACGCGAAAACATTTGGCCAAACTCCAAACCGATATAACTTCCACCGATAATCAGTAAATGATCGGGTAATTCCTCCAATTCCAATATGCTTTGATTGGTAAGATAAGGAATGTCTTTATACCCATTAGGAACAAATGGTCTACTACCAACATTGATATATATTTCGTCAGCAGTCAACAACTTGTTGTTCACTGCAACAATCTTTTCACCTTCAAAACGAGCTTTACCTTTAAAAAAAATGATGTTTTCATTCTTATCCACCCCTTTGGCAATACCTTCCACGGAATTTTGAATCAATGTGTCTTTTCTCGCTTTTATTTTGCAAAGATTAGCCCTGGCACCAGATGGAATTTCTATACCTAGGTCTTCCCCATGCTCCGCCTCCCACATACGCCTGGCACTGGCCACATAGGTTTTGGTGGGAGTACAACCAACATTAAGACAAGTACCCCCAAAATGTTCTTTTTCGATAAATGCCACTTTTTGACCTTGTGAAGCCAATTTAAATACCAACGGGGTTCCTGCTTGTCCGGAGCCGATGACAATGGCGTCAAAGGTGCTGATTTCTTTATTATCCATAATTGCGTCTTTAAATTTTTTACTTGCTCTAAGTCTTGTTTTTCTGTATAGCACAATGTTTGCTGGTCTGTCATAGTATTGGTCGTTGTTTATTTGCCAAATTATCCTTTAGCTTTATTTATTTTTTTGATAGGCTGCTATAACTACTAGAGATTCGACTGGTTCTTTTTGAATCAGCATTGGTATGGCTACCTATTCTTATACAACAAGATTACGATCAGAATAAATCCCAACCCGGTAAAACCTGGCGCAGGAATGCCAGCATTATAGGATATAAAGATTATGGCTATGAGCAATAAAAGAATCAATAAAATATTTTTGATGATTATGATTTGTAATAATTAATCGAATCGAACATCAAAAGTGTAAACAATGGGAACGTCAATGCTCCACCACAGGAAAAGCATAATGAACGGCAAGGCATATATGGATAAGGGGAGACTTAAAAATAAAAAGATGCAATCTGAGTTCTTTAGTGCCACTAAAAAAGACGATTCCCTTTAAAAAAAGGGCTTTTACATTAAACTGGACAACTATCCATCTATCTGGATATACTTGTTTTAAAGGGATTGAACCATCTTAAAAAATCAATTAAATAGTATAGCTGTCAGGATTTTCCAAAAATCAATACTAAGGGTATAGGAAATAAGTAAGTTCCATAACATACCCCGTATGAAAAAACAAACTATAAATTACACCTCCGACATTGCCTTTACCCCTGCCATTAAGGCACTTCAAGAAGAATATGGGTCTAGAAAAGCATATGCCCGGATGGAACAGAAAAGAGGTTGGGCAAACGAGCTAACGCCACCTATAATCGATTTTGTTGAAAAACGGGATTCCTTTTATATGGGCACCGCCAATCAACAAGGACATCCCTATATCCAGCATCGTGGAGGAGCACCTGGCTTTTTAAAGGTGCTGGACCCAAAAACATTGGCTTTTGCGGATTTTTCCGGAAATCAACAATATATAAGTATCGGTAACCTTTCCGAAAACCAAAGGGCATTTATGTTCTTGATGGATTACCCTTCAAGGACCCGGGTAAAGATATGGGGCGAAGCTCATGTAGAATTTAAGGATAAAGCTCTGATGGAATCTTTGGCAGTGGACAGCTACTCCGCCAATGTGGAGCGTGCCATCATATTCAAAATCAAGGCCGTTGATGTAAACTGCCCACAGCATATCGTACAGCGATACACCTCAGAGGAGATAGACCAAATGATTGCCCCATTGAAAGAACGTATAACAGAATTGGAAAACGAATTAAATAAATTAAAATGAAAAGAATAGCAATAAACGGGATGGGACGAATTGGTCGCGCATCCCTTAAAGTAATACTGGAATCCGAAGCATTGTCCCCAGTGGCCATTAATGATATTTTACCCATTGAAAACTTAGCCTACCTTCTAAAATATGATAGTACCTACGGGCCATATCAACTTAAAGTTTCGGTTTCTGGCAATACGTTGCAAGTGGGTGATAAAAAAATAACCTACTTCAATGAAAGAAATCCTGAAAACCTTCCTTGGAAAGATTTAAACATTGATGTGGTTATTGAAAGTACCGGTATTTTTACCCAAAGTGAAGATGCTGCAAAGCATTTGAATGCTGGGGCAAAGACCGTCGTTATTTCCGCCCCGACCAAAAGTCAAGATGTGCCCACCGTGGTCCACGGTGTAAGTTCTTCGTTAGGTAAAACCTCTATTTTTTCATGTGCCAGTTGCACTACGAACAACATTAGCCCCATTGTTGAAATCCTTGGTCGCAGGGTTGGAATCCATAAAGCAATTATGACCACCGTTCATGCCTATACGGCATCCCAAAGTTTAATGGATGCAGCTTCCCCAAAAAACTATCGAATGGGAAGAGCTGCAGCAGACAACTTAGTTCCCACGAGTACTGGGGCGGCAATTGCAACAACCAAAACACTGCCTGAATTTGTGGGTAAGTTCGATGGCGTGGCCATACGCGTTCCTGCCAAAGTGGGCTCCATTTCGGACATGACCTTTGTGACCAAACGCAGGGTGACCCCTGAAGAAGTCAACGAAATATTGGAAGCCGAAGCAAACACGGAGCGATATAAGGACGTACTCTCCACCACCCGGGAACCTTTGGTTTCCTCCGATATTATTGGAAGTCCCTATGCATCCATTGCAGATTTGAACATGACCCGAGTTGTGGATGGTGACCTATTGAAAGTTATGGCCTGGTATGACAATGAATGGGGATTTACGCATCAGATGATCCGACTTATTCAAAATATGTAGCCCAAAGATGCCATTGAGTTTATTCCTTGGAAATTGGCATTACAAATAAAAAACACCTGCAATGTTTATAGTTGCAGGTGTTTTTAATTGGTGAAGCACGAAAGAATACCTATCGTGATTTTCTATGGCAAAAACCGCCCACCGACCTAAGTATGAAATTTAAGGATTGTCGGTACGGCAGTTTTTAAAGCAAACTAAAATGAGAAGGATTAAGGGTTGAACGTTTGGAACTTGTCCATAGATTGCCAATTCTTATTGGCCTGGGAAATATGTTTGGCTTTACCCTCCTTTTCCCAAACTTTGACAAAATCACCCTCAGGATTCACGGTGAACAAATAAAGTTTCCCGTTTACCACGCGAAAACTATTAGGATCTGGTCGAAACTTACCGCCTAAAGAAACAGCGAAAGCACACCACCCACCATATTGTGGTTGGTACTTTCTAGGATCGTTTTGGAACAGTTTCAACTGTTTTTGATTTGTAAAATAATAGGTCAGCCCATCATAACTTGCTTTATAATCCTTTTTACCCGGTTCAGCTTTTCCTTTATCAACATAGGACACGGCACTATAGCCCTCCAAAGCAATCATACTGTCATCCGTACTGTAGCTATGGGACTGCGCCCGCATTGCACCCATCCCAAATAATAGGACACAAATAGAACATAATAGACATTTTCGAACTTTAATTGAAATCGTTGTTTTCATAATAAATAGTTTTAATGTTTTTATTTTTCGGTCAAATTAAAAACTCCGTAGGAGGCAAACTTTGGTACGTTTGTGGTACTATCTAAAAGTTGCTCTTCATTGAAAGTCAAATTACCTGTTTCATATTTTGCGGAGCTTATAAATAGCGTTCGTGTTCGTTGATTGTATAATCATTGATACTCGCATATCTTTTTTGCATAAGCCCGTGTTCGTTAAATTCCCAATTCTCGTTTCCATAGGCTCTATACCACTGCCCCGATCTATTGCGATACTCATACTCGAACCTGACCGCGATTCTGTTATCGGTGTGGGCCCAATATTCTTTCTTTAGTTTATAATCCAATTCGTTTTCCCATTTGTTTTTGAGGAACTTTTGGATTTCCTCACGACCATTGATAAAAGTGGAGCGATTGCGCCATTCACTATCCTTGGAATATGCCATGGAAATTTTTTGTGGATCTTGGCTATTCCAAGCATCCTCGGCAAGTTGTATTTTTTCTTTTGCGGTCTCCTCGGTAAAAGGAGGCAACGGTGTTTTTTTTTCAGTCATCATATTAAGATTTATGTTCCTTTTGTTTGGGATACCTGTATTTGTAGTATAAGGTTAGGCAAGCGATACCAAAGCGGCAGAGAACCAGTTGTAGATTGAACCAAAAGTTTTGCATAACACTTTACAGATTAATTCAACCAATGATCGTTCAAATAGTGTTTTATTTTTTTGCGGGCCCGGCTCAACGCCACCCAAGTATTCACTTCATTAATTTCCAGCCTATCACATATGGCTTCAGTACTGTACCCTTTTATTTTTAAGCGCAGTACCTGCTCTTCTCTATGGCCCAACAGTTCAAATCCGGAGTTTAGGACCTTAACCAAATCATCCGCATTCTGAAATTCTGTGATTTCTGCATTGTCGGGCTTGTTCGCCGGATTCTCCCATTCATGCCATCTAGGGTATTCAGAGACACGTAATGCCTCGTGCATCACCTTGCCCTGTCGAGAATAGGCCTTGCGATAATAATCCATGATTTTATGGTTCAATATCGAAGTAAGCCAAGAACGTTCGGTGGAATCACCACGGAATCTTGGTGCCGAGCGCAAAGCGGCCAAATAGGTCTCTTGTAAAATATCTTCCACTACATCTTCTGGAAGTTTTTTTATAGCCATTGCAAAAAGATAGCTCCTATAGCGAACAGACCATAATTCAGGGTGGAGTTGTACTTTATTTTTAATTGTAGTTTTCATAGTATCAGTTATTGGTTTAATTATGATTTTTTGATATGTGTATTAGACTTTATGACCTTTAATCGATTCAATTTCTGAGGCAATCAATTTTTGGTACTCAG
>NZ_CAMYIC010000033.1 GCF_947258355.1 uncultured Allomuricauda sp. | reverse complement strand
TAAAATCTAGGTGGCCATGGCGACGGGGCCCACCCCTTTCCATTCCGAACAGGGAAGTTAAGCCCGTTTGCGCCGATGGTACTGCCACACCAGGTGGGAGAGTAGGTCGCCGCCTTCCTCAAAGCCCTTTACACAATGTAAAGGGCTTTTTTGTTTTTATAAGGTATCTTTGCATCAAGAGAGTATTACTTTAATCAATTCAATTGAGCACCAAATCTGACCCAATTCTAATTGAAGAAAAACTGAATGCCTATTCCCATGCTTTCGGTATAGTACTGGCAGTAGTAGGAGGAATACTTCTTTTTCAAAATGAAGTAGAAAGCAATCCTTATATGAAAGGTAGTATAATTGCTTATGTAATCTCCTTAATACTATTGTTTTTTGCTTCTACCATCTATCATGCTGTGGAGAATCCTAAAATAAAGAAGAAGCTCAGGATTCTGGACCACATCAGTATTTATTATTTGATTGCAGGAACATATACGCCTGTATGTCTATCAATTTTGTTGCCATCCAAAGGATGGTTATTGTTTTACTTAGTATGGGCTATAGCCATATTCGGAACAGTTCTTAAAATATTTTTCACAGGTCGATTCGAGGCCTTTTCGCTTGTACTCTATGGCGTAATGGGGTGGCTTATCGTAATTGATTTACCATATTTATTGGAGCATATGTCCTCAAAAGGATTAATCTACCTTGCCTTAGGGGGAGCATTTTATACCATTGGAATCGTGTTTTATGCCGTAAAAAAAATACCATATAATCATTTGATATGGCATTTTTTTGTGCTGGGTGGGGCAATCAGTCATTGGGTTTTGATTGAAAGCTTAGTTTAAGATACAATTATTGGATATTTTAATATCTATTCTCCTGAATTAATTCAAACCAAATACGCAATCCCAATTCCTAATGTGATCACCACAAGTTTTCTTAGATTGAACGCATGACCTTCTGCACTTTCAAATAAGATTACGGTGGATATGTGAAAAAATACACCTATGGCCAAAGCGGTAAGAAGGTTGCCATAATTGGCCACCATTGGAGATGTGGAAATATAACTGCCAAGAGGTGTCATCAAAGAAAAAGCGCCAATGAACAAAAGGATGATGGGCAATTTCATTTTTGAATTGATCAAAAAGATACTCAGTATAATGGCTATAGGAATCTTATGGATTATGATGCCGTAAAGTATGGAATCATTATCATGTATCGGAACCCCTTCGACCAATGCATGTATGGAAAGACTCAGAAACAGCAATGTTGGAAATTTATTATGTTTTAAATGGAAATGCATGTGCCCATGTTCCGCACCTTTGGAAAAAAACTCCAAGAATACCTGCAATAAAATTCCTCCCAGGATATAAAGTGCTATCGTTTTTGGATCATGACCGTTGTACACACCTGGCAATAGCTCAAAAAATGTCAGAGATAATAAAAAGGCTCCACTGAAAGCAAGTAAGAGTTTGATATTATCATTTTTCTTTGGTTTTGTGAACCAAACAAATGCAAAACCGACCCAAACGGCTAAAATGGGAATAATATAGATGATAGCGGAAGGAAAATCCATAGGTGGAATTAAAGGAGCAAAAATAGCCTATTTTTGCGTAAAGTTTTTAAGATAGTATGGCAGGAAATTTCAAGATGATGGCCAAGACTCTTTACGGGTTCGAGCCGATTTTGGCCAAGGAGCTTCGTAATTTGGGAGCAGGCCATGTGGAAGAAGGGGTGCGAAATGTAACTTTTGAAGGGGATACCGGTTTTATGTACAAGGCAAATCTTTGTCTTAGGACCGCATTGAAAGTTTTTAAACCAATCAAAACATTTAGGGTTTTTAATGAAAAAGATCTCTACAAGCATATTTATGATTTGGATTGGCCCGACATTTTTGATGTGGAGAAAACCTTTGCTATTGATAGTATTGCCAATACACAGGTTTTTGATAACTCCATGTTTGTTTCCCTAAAGGCCAAGGATGCTATTGTGGACAAGTTTAGGGCGGTTGTACGAGATCGTCCCAATGTGATGACCCAAGACCCGGATATTCGAATCAATATCCATATTTATAAAAATACATGTACGGTTTCTTTGGATAGTTCGGGGAATTCCCTGCACCAAAGAGGATATCGAATACTAACTAACATTGCACCAATTAATGAAGTTTTGGCAGCTGGTTTACTTCTTAAAAGTGGATGGGATGGACAAACGGATTTTTTTGATCCTATGTGCGGAAGTGGAACCTTTCTGATCGAAGCGGCGATGATTGCGTGCAATATTCCTGCGAATATCAATAGGGAATCTTATGCGTTTATGAACTGGAACGATTATGATGCCGAATTGCATCAGAAGATTGTAGAGGCAAGTTTAAAAAAGGTACGAGAATTCCATCATAAAATCATTGGTTATGACAAGGCACCTTCCGCAGTTAGAAAGGCCCAGGAAAATGTAGATCATGCCAATCTATCCGATTACATCACGATAGAGCGAAAAGACTTTTTCAGGGCCGAAAAGCCTGTTGATGGTAAACTGCACATGGTGTTCAATCCCCCGTATGGTGAAAGGTTACCCATTGACATGGAAATCTTCTATGGTAAAATCGGTGATACCTTTAAAAAAGTATATCCGGGAACAGATGCGTGGTTAATCACTTCCAACTTGGATGCACTAAAGCACATTGGCTTAAAGACCTCCAAAAGAATAAAGACTTTTAATGGCAAATTGGAAGCCAGATTGGTTAAGTACGAGATTTATGAAGGTAGCAAAAAGGGAAAATACCAGGATAAGGATTAGTTGTGTATGCAACAAAAAAGTAAAGCTTTGTCCTAAAAAGTGTTTGGCGCAAGCAAAAAGTATTTTTTAGATTTGAAGTGTTTTTAATAAACGACTAACTAACTCAACCAAATTATAAAAGGGGCCTCTTAAGGCCCTTTTTATTATTCTGACCAAATGGCAAGTTCATTTCCCGATGGATCGGTGAAATGAAATCTTTTACCTCCCGGAAATTCAAAAATTTCCTTTGTGATGGACCCTCCAGCAGCGATAACCTTGTCTCTTATTTCAATAAGGTTTTTGAAATATAAAACAATGAGGGCTCCATTCGTTATTGGATCATGGGTCAATTCAAAACCACCGGCAACGCCACTTTCTGCAAATGAAGTATAGGTAGGACCGTAATCGGTGAAGGTCCAACCAAATGTTTGACCGTAAAACCGTTTTGTCTTTTCAAGGTCTGTGGCCTTAAATTCGATATAGTCAATTGGAGCATTCATCTTATTGGCCGTTTTCTTTCTCTTTCTTTTTTGACTTTTTGTAAAGTGGAATAAAATAGGAAATGGAGTAGTTGTAGTTTACACCAAAGTTGCTACCATCTGTTACTTTATTAAAACCTGGAATCCATAGATTCGGGAATTGTTCATCTTCGGTGTTGGTCACCAAAAAGCCCATTCTTGCGCTCATGCCCACAAAAATATTGGCGAACAGTTCCACTTTTGCCCCTACCACAAATTCGAGCCACGAGGCGGAAAGACCACTAAACTCTCTGTTAGGGTTTTCACCAGGTAAAAAATCCTGATTAAAAAACTGATTGGTTTCATAAAGGCTATAATCATACAGCGTATGGTTGAAACTAGCTACCGCATATCGTCCACCGATTGTGATTGCATTGTTCATACCAAACCAATTCTCGTATGTATTTAAATCGACTCCAGCTTTAATGTAGCTGCCGGAGGTTTCATAATCATACAAAAGGGTGTTGTTCAGTGTTTCATCCTGTCTTTTGGTTTCATTGCCAATTTCCGCGGCCAAATACAATTT
Source organism: uncultured Allomuricauda sp. (assembly GCF_947258355.1). GTDB lineage: Bacteria > Bacteroidota > Bacteroidia > Flavobacteriales > Flavobacteriaceae > Flagellimonas. Next base: position 2,432 of record NZ_CAMYIC010000033.1, on the reverse strand, counting down.
GTGGGTAAGCCTGTAGTCACCTACCAATTCAAGTCCCGTATAATCTTCGTCAATAAAAGAGAGTACCAGTTTGCTAATATCCGCACCAACACGAAGACCATATTCATCTTTGTATTCTATCGTATCCTTTTGCTGTAGATCAATAGTTTCGCTTTGTGCCAGAGCCAAAATAGGCAGCAGACCAATTAAAATGCTAATGAAATATTTTGACATGTATGTTATTGGTATTTTCTACATTGGGTTGAACAACGCTAATATCCTGTATCCAGTTTTCGGAGCCCTCGGTTACCGAGATCGAGATGTTGTTGTAGTTGGTAACAAATCCGCAGGCCCTAGATATAAAAGCCTCTCCCAAATCATACGTAATGGTAAGGGTATCTATATTTCCCGTTTCCAGTTCTGTTTCACTATCATCCGCCGAATCAGAAATAATTTGATACATGGTAGTTGTGGCATTGCTTCTTAGTGGGACCAAAATAGAATCCGCGATATTGGACCTGTCATTGAAAGCATCCCCATAAGAATCGTTGGTGATGATGCTATCAATATCCATATTTATTACACGAATGGATGATACCGTTTTAAAAGCGGCAGTATCCTCAATGTCATAAAAACCGATGACCAGCAGCGGTGTGTCTCCATCAACACAGATATCGTCCTTTTCACAAGAAGAGACATAAACAAGTATTGATGCAATAAGTAGGATGGGGATTATCTTTTTCATTCCGGTTGCCTATGGTTTTAATTCAAAAATCACACCCGTTTTTCCAAAAGTACAACATTTTCGACGTGGTGTGTTTGAGGGAACATATCCACAGGTTGAACTTTGGTGACTTGGTAGTCATTTTGCATAAGAGCCAAGTCACGTGCTTGGGTTGCGCTATTACAGCTAACATACACAATTTTCGGTGGTGCCACCTGTAAAAGCTGCTCAACTACTTGTTTGTGCATGCCATCTCGGGGTGGGTCGGTTACAATAACATCGGGTTGGCCATGTTCTGCTATAAATGCATCGTTGAACACGTTTTTCATATCCCCGACATAAAAATCCACATTGGAAATTTTGTTGTGCACCGCATTTGCCTTGGCATCTTCTATGGCTTCAGGAACAGACTCCACACCGACCACCTTTTTGGCGTTTTTAGAAATAAATTGCGCTATGGTACCTGTACCTGTGTACAAATCGTAAACCAATTCGTCACCGGTAAGCCCTGCAAAATCCCTGGTTACTTTGTACAGTTCATAAGCTTGGGCAGAGTTGGTCTGGTAAAAGGACTTTGCATTGATTTTGAACTGCAATCCTTCCATTTCCTCAAAAATATGATCTCGCCCTGCAAAGCAGATGACTTCTTGGTCGTAGATGGTATCGTTTCCTTTGGAATTGATGACATAGAGTAGGGAAGTGATTTCCGGGAATTTTTCCTTTAGATGGTTCAACAATAACTCACGTTTAGAGGGGTCATCTTCAAAGAACTGGATGAGTACCATGATCTCTCCAGTGGATGATGTACGAATCATCAATGTGCGTAAAAGACCTTCTTGTTTTCTAGGATTAAAAAATGACAATCCGTTTTCATTGGCAAAACTCTTGGTCTCCAATCGTATGGCATTGGAGGGATCTTCTTGTAAATGACACTTTTTAATGTCCAATATTTTGTCCCACATGCCCGGAATATGGAAACCAAGGGCATTTCTGTCCTCAATTTCCTCGTCCGAATTGATTTCTTCCTGCGTTAACCATCGACTATCGGAAAATGAAAACTCCATTTTGTTCCTGTAGAAATACTGCTCTTTGGACCCCAGTATTGGATTTGTCTCGGGCAATTCCAGATTGCCTATGCGTTTTAGGTTGTTCTCTACCTCTTTTTGTTTAAAGTAGAGTTGGTGCTCGTATCCCATATGTTGCCATTTGCATCCTCCACAAGTACCGAAATGCTGGCATACCGGTTCCGTTCTTTTATCGGACAGGGTGTGGAATTTGATGGCAACCCCCTCAAAATAAGCCTTTCGTTTTTTGGTGGTCATCACATCCACCACATCGCCTGGTACGGCATTGGTCAAAAAAATAACCCGTCCATCTGGGGCTTTACCTACGGATTTTCCTTTTGCTCCGGCATCGACCACCTCTACGTTTTCAAACGTTTTTCTCCTTCTGTTTTTACGCATGCCGCAAAAGTAAGTTCTTTTTGGTATTTCACAGAACGCAGCTTCTTAAATTGCATCTAAACTTTGACTGAAGACTGGCGGATTCATCTTCAGAAAAATTACGTTTTCGTCAATTAATTTGTAATTTGCGGGCACTCCAAGGGATGATTTCTCTCCCACGCTGCTTTTTCGAGACTTCGAAAGAATAAAGGTACAGTAGGAATGGTTATTTTATCAATTTTAATCATTTAATGAAATGGCTGTTTTAGAGCATTTAACATCGCAGC
>NZ_CAMYIC010000032.1 GCF_947258355.1 uncultured Allomuricauda sp. | reverse complement strand
TAAACATAGGGATTAAATGTAGAAAATTAATTTAATAATTAATACATTTAGCAAATAAACAATCCGAATAAATGAGTAAATTTTATTACAATCAGGAGCAGGAATCCTATGATGCCATCGTGGTAGGTACGGGTATCAGCGGTGGTTGGGCTGCCAAAGAGTTGTGCGAAAACGGTCTCAAGACCTTGGTCTTGGAGCGTGGGCCCATGGTAAAACACCGTGAAGATTACCCAACTGCAAACATGGACCCGTGGGATTTTCCTCATGGGGGAAGAGCAACCCGAGAAGACGTTAAGAAACAAGAAAAACAATCCAGAACCGGTTATACCACTGGAGCAGCTTCCAAACATTGGTTCGTAAACGATTTGGAACACCCTTACAATGAAACCAAAAGGTTTGATTGGATGAGAGGCTACCATGTTGGTGGACGTTCCATTATGTGGGGAAGACATAGCTACCGCTGGAGCGATATTGATTTCGCAGCGAACAAAAATGATGGTGTTGCCGTAGATTGGCCAGTACGCTATAAAGATATCGCCCCTTGGTACGATAAGGTTGAAAGTTACATCGGGGTTTCCGGTGAAAATTTAGGTTTGCCGCAATTGCCCGACGGACAGTTTGAGCCCATGATGGAGCTTAACTGTGTAGAAGATCATGTTAGGGGAAAGGTAGCCGAACATTTCAATGGTCGTGTAATTACGGCGGGTCGAGTTGCGCATATTAACAGTGACAAGAAATTTGAAGGTGATGGTCGTGTTCGTTGTCAATTCAGGAACCGTTGTATCAGAGGATGTCCTTTCGGAGCATACTTTAGCAGCGTTTCATCTACATTGCCAGCAGCCGAGGCTACAGGAAATATGACGCTAAGACCGGATTCCATTGTACATGAGGTTATTTATGACCCTAATACCAAGAAAGCTACCGGTGTTAAAGTAATCGATAGAGAAACCAAAGAAGAGTTTGAGTTTAAAGCCAAAGTAATTTTCCTTTGCGCTTCAGCCATTGCTTCGACTTCTATTTTGATGCAATCCAAATCCGACAGGTTCCCTAACGGTTTGGGTAACGACTCAGGAGAATTGGGCCACAATGTAATGGATCACCATTTCTTGGTAGGAGCACGCGGTACGTTTGAAGGATACGAAGACAAATATTATAAAGGGAGAAAACCTAATGGAGTATATATCCCAAGATTCAGAAACCTTGGTGGTGACTCCAATATGAAAGACTTTATCCGCGGGTATGGTTATCAAGGTGGTGCCAGTAGAGGAAATTATGAAGAAATGGTTGCCGAAGCTGCATATGGAAAAGCCTATAAAGATGCTATGATGACACCGGGAGGATGGAACATGAGCATCAACGCTTTCGGAGAAACACTTCCATACCACGAAAACAAAATGACCTTGGATTACGATAAAAAAGACCAATGGGGCCTTCCTACGGTAACCTTCGATGCTGAAATCCAAGAGAATGAGTACAATATGCGAAAGGACATGCAGGAACAAGCTGTACAAATGCTTGAAAAAGCCGGCGCCAAAGATGTAATGCCTTTTAATGCGCCTTATGCCCTTGGACTTGGTATCCACGAAATGGGTACTGCTCGTATGGGTCTTGACCCAAAAACTTCCGTAGTAAATGGCAACAACCAAGTACACGGATGTGAAAACGTATATGTTACCGATGGTGCCTTTATGGCTTCCGCAAGTTGCGTAAACCCATCGTTGACCTATATGGCATTTACTGCAAGGGCAGCCAACCATGCAGCCCAAGAACTTAAAAAAGGAAATATATAATGGAAAGAAGATCAGCACTTAAAAATATGGGATTGGCCTTCGGTTACGCCGTGGCCACACCAACCTTGTTATCGCTACTACAGAGCTGTAAAAACAAGCCGGCCTATGCCGAATGGACTCCAAGTTTCCTTGATAAAGAACACGGATATGCCATGGCACAGACATTGGACGTGATTCTTCCAAAAACGGACACGCCTTCGGCCACGGAAGTAAAAGTGCATGTTTTTATCGATGCCTATCTGGATGAAGTAATGCCTTTGGACCAAAGGGATTTTGTGATGATGAAAATGAACAAATTCTATGATAAGGTACTTGCGGATTCAGGTAAAGAAACATTGATGGATATTGAGGCCGCAGACATTGAGCCAGCCTTGCAAACATATCTCAAGAAACGCACCAAAGAGGAAGAAGAAGCACATATGGAAGCCATTATGAGCTATATGCAAGCCATAATGCAAGGCGGAGAGGCCGTATTGGACGATGAGATTGCTCGTATCTCCTTTGCCAGTGATTTGAGGGATTTGGCCACTTGGGCCTACAAAAACTCAGAATATGTCGGTGAGGAAGTATTGGCTTATTTGCCTATTCCAGGGGAATACGTTCCCTGTGGGGATCTCGAGACATTGTCCGGCGGAAAAGCTTGGTCATTGTAAGCATCTTTGCTCAGCATAAAATAAAAAACCTCCAAAATTGGAGGTTTTTTTATGTATTCAACTTTATAAAAATACCCCGGAATGTTCCAAAGTGGGGTGAACTTCTCCGAGGTATTAAATCAATAAACACTATCACATGTACTTTATTATCAGTACTAATTGAACCGCATATACATTGAACAACTCTTATTGTTTGTGTATATCGTTGTTCTATTCGGTAATTTCAAAAAACTTTGCTCGTCCTTTTTACTAATATGACCTTATCAAATTTTAATCTTGAAATTGCCTTGGCAAATATTTAAAAATGCAATCAAATTATAAAGTTACTTCCACAAAATGAGTGTAAAGTTTTTAACATAAGATGTTGACATCTAGGCCTTGTTGAGATAAACGGCAAAGGAACCACCTTGATATTTATGAAACAAAAAAGACCAAGAAGTATTACATTATACTTACTTGGTCTTGCTTTTATGATGAACCGGCCACTGGCCAAAAATATTACCAAAGAGTACGGCCTCTTCAATCATGACCTTTAAAAATCTTTTTTCGCCCTAGGTAGTTCCCCCGAAACCTAAAGTCAAATCCAGATTATGATCAAATCGAAGATTTTATTGTGCAAGCGGTTTATACAATCAAAAAGATTGGTTGCTGTGGCCGTACAATTATTTGGTAATACAAAATTTCTAAGAGCGAAAACGTATAATCTCTTTTTTGAGATTACTTTCTTGCAACAACCTTATTCCAATCCGAATCAAAATTCGCGTCGTTCTTTTCTGAAACAGCAGCAAAAATCAAGGCTACTATTAAAATCAGGAACAATACAGCACACTTTTTCATAATCAGGTTGTATCAGATTGTTTTTTATTTATTGCCGTTCGAAGATAGATAACAAAAAACCTCTCCCATGGGGTCTATGTATAAACTGCTCTTTTTTGTGTATAACTGGTTTTTTGTTTTTTGGACCTTGTTAGTGTTTTCTTACAATTCTTTGGTTCGAATATTGAAAAAGTGGTGGTTTTCCCCTTGATTTGAGTTTTTATACCAATTATACGTGCTAAATATCCATTAACACATAATTTTATTACCGTGTAAAGAATAATCCTAAATTTGATTTACCTATTCTAAATTATGCTAGAAGCCGTAATAGTTGATGATGAAATCAAGGCGCTCCAAAGCTTAAGTTGGGAACTTACCAATTTGAGTGATGAAGTGGACATTATTGCGTCCTTTACAGATGCACGGGAAGCCTTGACCTATCTAGAACAAAACACACCTGATTGTTTGTTCTTGGATATTGAGATGCCGGCTATGGACGGGTTCCAGTTTATTAAAAATCTTAAAAACAAGAACTTCCCTGTTGTTATTACCACGGCGTATAACCAATATGCATTGCAAGCACTGAAAAACGAGGCCATTGATTATCTCCTCAAACCTATTGATACGGATGACCTTGAGGAAACTATTGCCAAGATCAAAAGGTATAATGCCAAGAACCTTACAGTAGAGCGTTTGGAGAAAATTTTACTTAACTTTAATGCTGAGTCCCAAAGCAAAAAAATCACGATTAACACCGATGGTAAGTTGGTTTTCTTGAACAGCGAAGATATCTTGTATGCAGAATCCGATGGTAACTACAGCACCATTTTCCTTACAGATGGGCAAAAAATACTTCTTACCAAAAAGCTAAAAGAGGTAAATGCACTTTTACCCGAAAGCAGCTTTTTTCGAATACACAATTCTTATATCATCAATCTCAATAAAATAAAAGAATTCCTTAAAACCGACGGTTACGTGGTTTTGGAATCCAATCATAAAATTCCTGTTTCCCGTCAAAAAAAATCCGATTTTTTGGATATGCTCTAATTCCATAATATTACCGTGCCTATTATAAAGTTCCAACAAATCGAAAACCTACATCGAGTACAAAAAGTTACTCTGATATTTCTTTTATGGTTTTCGTTTTTTGGTTCATTGATCGCCCAACAAATCCCTGAAGCATTTCAAGAAAAAACGGAGACGCTGGTTCAACTACAGCCCAAAACTTACGAATCGCTTGACAAAGAACTTTACCCAGACAAAAGGGATACAACCTTATTGCGCTATTTCGTCAACATAAGTAAGGAGAACGATTATTTGGAAGGTCAGGCCTATGGCCTAAACCTATTGGGCATGAAATACCGGAACATTTCCCAATATGAAAAAGCAACAATGCTGCATGAAGAGGCCCTAGCGGTTTCTGAAAAAGCGAATAATATCGATTTTAGGGTTCTTAGTCTAAATATGCTTGGAGTTGTATACAGGCGTACAGATGTCATTAAAACGGCTTTGGATTACAACCAAAAGGCATTGGAATTGGCAGAACAAGTGGAAAATCCCTCCAATCATATAAAAAGAAGTATCAATGTTGCCCTAAACGGTATTGGGAACCTCTACCAAAATTTGGAACAATATGACCTTGCCATCCTGCAATTTCAAAGAGCACTAAAACTGGAAGAAGAGCTTGGCAATAAACTGGGCCTGGCCATCAATCATCAAAATATTGGACATTGTTTGGAGGAAAAAGGCGATTTGGAAGCAGCTCTTGAAAATTACAGAAAGTCGTTGGCATACAATGAGGAAATAAATTCGGACATTGGCCGTGTAATATGCAAGAACAGCCTTGCCCAGATATACCTTAAACAAAACATGCCGTATCTGGCATTGGTGCTATTGGAACCGCTTCATGAAGAATCCAAAGAAATAGGTGACTTTTCAATAACCTCCCTTGTTTTCATAAATACGGGGTGGGCCCACACCAAGTTAGGCAATTATACAGAGGCCGAGAACTTTATACAGGAGGGTCTTAAAATGGCTCAAAACCGAAATATTCCGAGCAATATCCTATATGGTTATGAGAAATTATCCGAGCTTAAAAACACCAAAGGGGATTACAAAAAAGCCTTCGAATTTTATAAAAAAGCCGACGAGTACGACAAGCAGATTTCCAGTGCTACGAATCTTCGGTACATGAACGACATTATCATTAAGTACGAAAATGACAAGAAGAACAACCAAATAGCCGTTCTCGCCAAGGAAAATGAAATTGTTCGCTTAAGATTAAAGAAACAACAGACCACACTATTGGTAAGTGCCTTGATCGTAGGACTCATATCTTCTATTCTTTATATTCTATATCGCCAATACCAGAACAAAAACGAGAAAAGGGTGCTTACATTGGAGCAAAAAATGCTGCGTAGTCAAATGAACCCACATTTCCTGTTCAACTCGTTAAATTCCATCAAACTTTATATAATAAACAACGAACAAAAAAATGCGGTCCATTATCTGAACAAATTTTCCAAACTGGTTCGTAAAATTCTGGAGGCCTCATCCCAAAAGGAAATTCCATTGGCCGAGGAATTGGATACGATGGAACTCTACATGAATATCGAAAACATAAGGTTTTCCAACGAAATAGATTTTAAAATAGAAGTAGAAAAAGACATCAATATTGAGAATATCAAAATACCCTCGCTAACATTGCAACCATTTCTGGAAAATTCACTTTGGCACGGCCTCTCCCCTAAAGATGGTGAAAAGAAGATACAGATCAATGTGAAAAATAAGGATAAGGGACATGTTAGTATAGAAATCGTTGATAATGGTGTGGGCAGAACCATGGCGGAAGTAAACAAAGAAAATAGGGTGCTTAAAAGAAAATCATTGGGCATTCGAATCACCAAGGAACGTTTGGCCAATTTTGCAAAGGATTATCAAAATAAATTTGATGTGGATATTTTAGATCTTTTTGACACCAAAGGCAATCCCATTGGAACAAAAGTAGTATTGGATATTCCTACGATTTAGTATTTTCGGCTGCCACCTCTTCCAGTTCACGATACCAGGCCTCCCCAAACTTTTTGACCAATGCATCCTTTACAAATTTGTAAATAGGAACCTTTAGCTCTTCCCCCAACGCACAGGCTGGATCACAAATCTCCCATTTATGGTAGTTTACTGCCGTAAATTCCGAGTACTCTCTGGTTCTTACCGGATACAGATAGCAAGAGATAGGCTTTTTCCATTTGGTGGCACCCGCCTCGTAGGCAGCCTCCAGGCCACATTTTGCAATGCCATCTTCAGAAAAAATTACATAGGCACACTCGTTGTTGTTTACCAAAGGGGTTTCCCATTCCCCATCTTCACCTTTCACAAAAACCCCATGTTCCTCAATGGCCTTGATACCTTCGGGACGTAAGAAGGGTTTAACATCTTGATAGATATTGACCAGTTTATCCGTTTCTGAATCTTCCAACGGTGCTCCATACTCCCCTCCCACACAACAAGCTCCCTTGCAAGCATTTAGATTGCATACAAAATCGTTTTCCAATATCTCTTCAGATACAATGGTTTTTCCTATTTGAAACATATAGGCCTTAACTTTTTGGGCAAAGGTAATTCAAAACCAAAAAATTGATGATTTCTAAACATAATATGTAGTCCAAAAGTATTTTTTACACGTAAATTTGCCGTCCGAAAAAATAAGGGTATGAATTTTAACTTTAAAGAAATAGCTACTGCTGGAATGATATTGTTCGCTGTAATAGATATTTTGGGGAGTATCCCGATTATTCTATCGCTACGCAACAAGGTAGGTCATGTACAATCCGAAAAAGCTTCGATAGTTGCAGCATGTATTATGATCGCTTTTTTGTTTGTCGGGGAGAGCATCCTTTCCTTAATTGGTATCGATGTGAACTCGTTTGCAGTTGCCGGTGCTTTTATCATATTCTTCCTGGCCATTGAAATGATTCTTGGAATAACCCTGTACAAGGATGATGAGCCAGAAACAGCTTCTATTGTTCCCATTGCTTTTCCGCTTATTGCCGGAGCAGGTACATTGACTTCCATTTTATCCTTAAGAGCAGAATATCATGTAGAGAACATTATAGTAGCCATAATTATAAACGTTATCTTTGTGTATATCGTGCTTAAATCCAGTGCCAAAATTGAACGGATTTTGGGTAAAAACGGACTCAACATCATTAGAAAAGTGTTTGGTGTTATACTTATGGCGATTGCGGTAAAACTTTTTGCCGCCAACATTAACGAGTTACTGGCCCACGGTGTGTAAATTATTGATATGAACAAGACCTTTGCTGTAATAATTATAATACTTGCGTTGGGGCTTATTGCTTATAACGTAACCATGGTAGATTTCAACAATCCGATTCAGGGCGATAGTACCATTGCTTTGATTGGAATAGTGGCCTCTTTGTGCGCCATAGTGCTCATGTTGATTTTTATGACCTCAAAAAAGATTGATAAAAAGCTGAAAAAATAAATCAAGGCTTTATCTCTACGGCACCTATTTGGGATTGGTCGATTTGAGCTTGATCCAACACTCTTACTTTTTTAAGCATAGCATCGTAGTCTCCCTTGATTTGAGCTGAAATATTGGGTGAGAACAATTGCTCGGCAATATTGGCCTTCAAATAAGCCTTTATCTTATCCTCAAAGGCGTAGAAGTCCAATTTTACTTTACGATCGAGTACAAATTGGATAAACTTGTCGAAAAGGATATCATCCACCCTGAATTCGTCCAAAAATTGGTTTTGGGTATATCCTTCATACATGGTTCTGTCCTCTTCCAAGTGCTCAAATACAAAACGGGCAAAAAATTGATAGGTATCGTCCATACTCTCAATGGCCTCTTCCTGATTACTGCCAATGGGAACAAAAACATCCGGCACAATGCCTCCACCACCGTACACTACTTTCCCTTTTGGTGTTACAAATTTGAGCGAATCGGCCACCTTAATACTATCTGCAGAGATAAGCTCTCCGCTAGAGTATCGTTCCATGAATTTTTTGTAATAATCATGGTTGCCATTTTTATAGGATTTTTGGATTGATCTTCCCGTAGGTGTGTAGTATCGTGAAACGGTAAGTCTAACCGCGGAACCATCGCCCAAATCCATTTCACGTTGCACCAGACCCTTTCCAAAGGAACGCCGTCCTACAATGGTGCCGATATCGTTGTCCTGCAATGCACCCGCAATGATTTCACTAGCAGATGCAGAACGTTCATTGATCAAAACATAGACGGGTTTATCTTCAAAATCACCTTTTTTGGTCGCATAGGCTTTTTTAACCCTTCCTTTTTTGTTTTTTGTAAAAAGAATCAATTTGTCCTCACCAAGAAACTCATCGGCCAGTTTTTCGGCAATACCCAAATAACCTCCTGGATTGTCCCTTAGATCCAAGGTCAATTTCTCTGCTCCCCTTAACTTCAGTTTTCTCAAGGCGTCCTTGAATTCATCAAAAGTGGATTCAGCAAAACGGTTTATTTTTATATAGCCCATGTCCTTGGTTAGCATGTAATAGGCCTCAACACTTCTGATCGGAACTCGATCTCGAACCACGGGCACATCCATGATTTTGTCTTCAGTTTTTCTAAAGACCTTTAAATTGACCTTGGTACCGATTTTCCCTTTAAGAGTAGAGACCACATCATCATTGGCAATTCGTCTACCAAACAGGGTGTCGCTATCGGCCATTAGAATGCGATCACCAGGCTTTATTCCACTAATGTAACTTGGTCCATTCTTTATCGTCCTAATCACCGTAATGGTATCCCTGTACATGTAAAAACTGACCCCAATACCGGCAAAATCACCTTTCATGCTTTCAGCAACATCCTTCATTTCGTCTTTGGGGATATAAACAGAGTGTGGGTCCAATTTGCCCAGGATATTGTTCACGGTAACATCTACAATGCTATCGGTATCCACATCATCCACATATTCGTAGTCGATATAATCAATAAGCCTGTTGAGTTTATCTTTTTTTGAATTCGTGGAAAAAAGCTTTTCCGGAGAATCGTTAAAATGGAGCTTGCCCCCAATAAAAATACCGAGTGCCACCGCTAACGCAAGAAGTGTTGGCCAAATATATCCTTTGATCTTTTTCATATAGCAATTATGGTTTTAAACCATTTCTTCCAAAATGGGCAAATGGACGATATCCACTCCTGCCCTTTCCAGAAACTTTATTCCAGAGTCGTCTTTGTACGCATTCTGGTATACCACACGTTTTATGCCAGCTTGGTGCACAAGCTTACTACATTCCCTACAAGGCGACAAGGTTATGTAGAGGGTGGCTCCTTCGCAAGACTGTGTAGATGATGCTACTTTAAGAATGGCATTGGCCTCGGCATGGAGCACATACCATTTAGTGTACCCTTCATCATCTTCACAAATATTTTCAAAGCCGGTCGGGGTTCCATTGTACCCGTCGGAAATTATCATCCTATCCTTAACGATAATCGCACCTACCTGCCTTCTTTTACAATAAGAAAGTTTGCCCCATTCTTGTGCCATCCGCAAATAGGCTTTATCGTATTTTTCTTGCTTGCTCGCCTTCATTTATCCAAAAAACGCTGATAATTAAATAAATATACCTGCTTTAAAAGACCTTTACAACCTTATTCGATAAAATTTAACTAAGGTCCTACATGGGGAACGTAGCAATCAGTAGGGGTATTGTAATGATGATAATCAAAATTGAGGCGACAGCAATAAAAATTGACCGTTTCACCTTTAAAAAGTTCAAAACTACATATGCGATGGCCAGAACAACCAAAATAATGGTTACTTGAGACAACTCTATCCCCGTTGCAAAACCTAATAATGGTGTAATCTTGTCCTCTTCTTCCGCCATCAACATTTTAAAATAGTTGGAGAAACCAAAACCATGGATCAATCCAAAGAAAGCGGTACCCAAAACATGAAGAAAAAGCCCCACATTCAAGGCTTCTTTATAAACATATGCGAAATTGAACAGTGCTGTCAACAAAATGGTTACCGGAATCAAGAATTCGATCAGACCAACATCCACGGTTGCAATTTCATAGACGGACAATGCCAACGATGTGCAGTGTGCAATAGTGAAAATGGTTGCCAAGATCACCACGCGTTTCCAATACTTAAATGTAAAGGGCACCGCCAATGCAGACAAAAACAAAATATGGTCATAGGCACCAAAGTCCAATACATGGTTGAGTCCCAACTTAACATAAAACAAAAATTCCTCCATGATTACTCTTGATTAAGATATTCCCCTTTCCTTTTGTATGGTTTCGTAAGCTTTTTGCACTTCTTTAAATTTTTCCTCGGCTCCCTTTCTTATTGCCTCGTTTTCCGTGACCACTCGATCGGGATGATATTTTTTTGCCATGGTACGATAAGCTTTCTTCACCTCATCGTCACTAGCAGTCCTTTCAATTTCCAAAATTTTATACGCATTGTCGGCCGATTTTATGAACATGGCCATGATACTTTCAAAATCGTGCTGACCCAAACGAAAATACCCTGCGATCTCTCTTAACTTTTCGACTTCCGCTTTGCTCACCTGTCCATCTGATTGGGCTATACCGAACAAAAAATGTAACATTTGCAAACGCACCTCGTACCTTGTGCGCTGTACCATGAAGTTGCATATACGTTGGGCGGAAATCTCTCTTTTCTTTATGACTTCATTGAAGGTTCTGAAGATAGCGTTTGCTTTTTCCTTGCCATAAGTGCTCAGAAAATACTGTCGAACATAGTCCAATTCTCTTTGATTGACCTGTCCATCGGCCTTGATTATAATGGAACAGAGGGAGAGTAGGTTCAACTCAAAATCGGCCGGAGAAACCGATTGTCTGGTTACATTTTCAAACACTGATCTGGATCTATTGCCAGAACCCCCCAAATTATCTAAAAAAGTCCCTACGATAAAACCTAAAACCGCACCGGGAAACCGAAATAAAAAATAACCGAGAAAAGCGGCTATCCACTTGATCATGCCTCAAAATTTAAACCCCAAATATAGGGGTTTACTGGGTAAACAAAGCTTTAAGCAATGTTAAGGGTGATGAAAAAAACCAAACAAACCCTTATCTTTGTAGTTCTAATTAAAAAGAAGTCTATGTATCCAGAAGAATTGGTAAAACCTATGCGCGAAGACTTGGCCGTAGCCGGGTTTGAAGAGCTACATACAAGTGAAGCTGTTGAAAATGCCTTGAAAAAGGACGGAACCACTTTGGTAGTCGTAAATTCGGTATGTGGTTGTGCTGCCGCCAACGCAAGACCAGCAGCCAAGTTGAGCCTACAAAACAGTAAAACACCTGATAATTTGGTCACTGTTTTTGCCGGTGTGGACATGGAGGCTGTTACAACAGCTAGAAACCACATGGTTCCATTCCCCCCATCTTCGCCAAGCATGGCCTTGTTCAAAGATGGTGAATTGGTACACATGATCGAAAGACATCATATTGAAGGAAGACCTGCTGAACTTATTGCGGAAAACTTAATGGAAGCTTATAACGAATTTTGCTAAATTCAAGTAAATAAGATTTTGAAAGACCACCCCTTAAAGGGTGGTTTTTTTATTTTTACGTCAACCTATAAACCTATATAACCGTGTTAAAACTGTTATCGTACCCCCTTACCATAATTTTCTTTTTGCTATTTGGTTTGGTTTTGGTCATTTTCCATCCCATACAATGGATTTGCCTCAACGTGTTCGGTTATAATGCACATAAGGGCAGCGTTTCCGTATTAAATTGGTTTATTATGCGATGTACCAATGTACTTGGGACTCGTTACAGCTTCAACAACAATCAGCAAATCCCTACCGATAGGCCCCTTATTATTGTTACCAACCACCAAAGTATGTACGATATCCCACCAATTATTTGGCACATGCGAAAATACCATCCAAAATTTGTGAGTAAAATTGAACTGGGAAAGGGGATTCCAAGTGTATCGTACAACTTAAGGCATGGTGGTTCTGCTTTGATTGACAGAAAAGACCCCAAGCAGTCTATAGCCGAACTTCAAAAATTGGCAAAGTATATTGAAGCGAACAACCGAAGTGCCGTAATTTTTCCAGAGGGGACGCGGAGCCGAACCGGTGTCCCAAAACCATTTAGAACAACAGGGCTAAAGGTGATGATGAAAAATGCACCTTCTGCATTGATCGTACCCATAAGTATAAACAACTCATGGGAATTGTTGCGCTATGGTAAATTTCCCATGGGCTTGGGTTCACATGTAACCTTTGATGTTCATCCACCGATCGAAAACAAGGGAAATGCAGACGAACTTATTTCCCGGATTGAAAAACAGATTGTTTCTGGCGTGAAGACAGAAAAATGAAACAAGACCAATTAGTAAATAAGACCATTGCTTTTGTAAAACAGGAGCTTAAAAATGCAGAAGGTGGACACGATTGGTTCCATATTGAACGGGTCTATAATACTTCCAAATTACTGTTGAAACATGAAAAGGGAGATTCCTTGGTTGTTCAACTGGCCGCATTGCTTCACGATATTGCCGACCCAAAGTTCCACAATGGGGACGAAACCATAGGGCCGACAATCGCAAGAAAATTTCTAGAAACCGA
This sequence comes from uncultured Allomuricauda sp., assembly GCF_947258355.1. GTDB lineage: Bacteria > Bacteroidota > Bacteroidia > Flavobacteriales > Flavobacteriaceae > Flagellimonas. Next base: position 54,639 of record NZ_CAMYIC010000032.1, on the reverse strand, counting down.
ATCTATTGATCAGAAGACCATAGATCATGTTGTGAACATTATCAAACACATGTCCTTTAAGAACAGTTTGGAACCGGATGGGACAAAGTTTACTTCACAGGAGCTTACTATTGTCCAAGATGCCGATCGTTTGGATGCTATTGGTGCTATCGGTATTGCACGGGCTTTTAATTACGGAGGTTATAAAAACAGGGAGCTTTATAATCCAACGGTTCCACCAAATCTGAAGATGACCAAAGAAGAGTATAAAAAATCCACTGCTCCGACCATTAACCATTTTTATGAGAAGCTATTGCTGCTAAAGGATAAAATGAACACCAAGACCGGAAAAAAACTGGCCGAGGAACGGCATCTGTTCATGCTGCAGTATCTAGATCGGTTTTATAAAGAGTGGAATGGTAAAGAATAGTCCATAACAGTACTCTTACTCTTTTTTGTATCTTAGGGATTCACATAAATCAAACTAAACAAAATGCAAAGAAGAAAGTTCATCAAAAGTACTGCAGCCGCTTCAGCTGCTTTTTCCATAGTTCCCAGCCATGTCTTGGGGAAAACCCATGTGCCGCCGAGCGATACACTTTATGTTGCTGGTTTTGGCGTTGGAGGAAGGGGTAATAATGTGATTAATGGCCTAAACGACACAGGAAAAGTAAAATTCGTAGCATTTTGTGATGTAGATGACCGTCGTGCCCAACAGACATACGAGCAATTTCCCGATGTTAAAAGATTCAAGGACTTTCGTAAGGTATTTGATGCCCATTTGGATGATATAGACGCAATAATGGTTGCAACACCGGACCACACTCATGCCACTATCGCTCTGCCATTTATGCGCGAAAAAAAACACGCCTATGTGGAAAAACCGTTGACCCATAATATTCAGGAAGCCCGTTTAATGACCAAAGTTGCCAAAGAGAATGGAATTACAACTCAAATGGGGAACCAAGGCGCTTCCAGTGATGGTAGCCGAATTGCACGTGAGTGGGTAGAGTCCGGAATCATTGGAAGGGTGCACACCATAGATTGTTGGACCAATCGTCCCGTTTGGCCACAAGGAGTTCCCATGCCCACAAAAAGAGACCGTATTCCAAGAGAATTGGATTGGGACCTTTGGTTAGGACCTGCGAAAATGCGCGATTACAACGATGCTTATCTGCCTTTTAAATGGAGAGGGTTTTGGGACTTTGGTACTGGTGCGCTGGGCGACATGGGATGCCATATTATGGAAACACCTTTTAGTGTTTTAGACCTTGGCTATCCTACGGAAGCGGAAGCAAGCTGCACAACGGTTTGGGTAGATGATTTTGTGGAAGCAGATTACAGCCATTCCTGTCCTCCTTCTTCCAAAATACATTTAAAATTTGAACATGAAGAACACGGGGACATTGCCTTGAATTGGTACGATGGTGGATTGAAGCCCAACCTGCCAGATGAACTTAAAGATGATGAAACCATAGGTGATACTGGTGGAGGAACCGTTATGTACGGAGAAAAAGGAATATTGGTATGTGACACGTATTCCCAAAACGCCAGATTGTTACCTTCCGAAATGATGGACCTTTATAACGCCCCAGAACCGAAATATCCAAGGGTACCAGGAGGTATTGGAGGACACTTTGGCAATTTTGTAGATGGTTGCCAAAACGGTACACCTACATCTTCCAATTTTGAAAAAGCTGGTAGATTAACCGAAACAGTGCTAATGGGTAACTTGGCCGTAAAAGCTTATCAGTACAAAGAGCTGAAAGAGGGCAAGAAAGTTGGCGATTGGGCACCATATGCTTTTCCAGGAAGGAGAAAACTGATGTGGGACGGTGATAACATGAAAATCACCAATTACGAAAAAGCAAACGATTGGGTGACCAGGGATTACCGAGAGGGCTGGGAACTCAAATAACAGTAAAGGAAAGTATCGAAAATGGCCCTAAAAGGGCCATTTTCCGTTTAAAATAGTCTCATCTGACCATCTTTGTATTGCTCGTGAAGGTCCCCATTTAATTTCGGAAAAGTTCTCCCTTTAAAATAACGCTGTTTGGCAAGAATTGCAGTTTGGTGTATTTGTTCTGCAATTTTCCCCTCCCCGCGTGTCCTGGTTCCAAAACGGCTATCATTGACGGTTCCTCCATGACAATCCTGAATTTGATGTAGCACCTTTTCAGCTCTATCCGGCATGGTCTTCTTTATCCAATCCGAAAATATTTGTCCTATGGACCCATTGAGCCGTACCACTGTGAGTCCAAAAGATAATGCACCATGATCAGCGACAGTTTTGGCCAATGGCAATAATTCATGGGAATTAATTCCCGGAATAATTGGAGCCAACATAGCATTTACGGGAATGTTATTTTCCGAAAGGACCTTAATGGTCTTCAACCTTTTTTGAATGGAAGCGGTTCGAGGTTCCAAAATTCGTCTGGTCTTTTCAGAAAGTGAAGTCACAGATATATTAACGCCTATCAATTTATGTTTGTTCAACTCCCGTAAAATATCCAAATCCCGTAAGACGGTTGCATTCTTTGTAATGATGCCCACGGGATGCCTATACTTTAAGAAGACTTCGAGACATTTTCTGGTGATCTCAAATTTTTGTTCCGCAGGTTGGTAACAGTCGGTATTACCAGATAAAACAATGGTCTGTGCCTTCCAATTTTTATACCTTATCTTGGCCTCCAGAAGTTCCGGGGCTGATTTTTTAACCAGTATTTTACGTTCAAAGTCGAGACCGGCACTGTATCCCCAATATTCGTGTGTGTTTCTGGCATAACAATAAATACATCCGTGCTCACAACCTTGGTAGGGATTCATGGAATACATCATCCCTACATCAGGACTGTCCACTTTGTTCACAATGGTTTTTGGGAAAATTGGAATGTACTTGGTTTTGTTGCTTTCAGCTTCTTCTCCTTCCAACCTACAGAATTCCAAAAAATCATCACGCGTTTCGGACACATGCTGCAAAAACCTATTGTTCGTATTCTTTTGCGCTCCTCTTCCTTTTATATATTCTTTGGATGACATTTATTGGATTTATTCCAAATATATGGAATATTTCCTTTTGGAAATAAAAAAGGAGAAGCCCAAATCATGGGTTTCTCCTTCAAACAACGAATAAAGCAAGTACTACCTTTGATTACAATCGTTGGTATCTACTTTTCCATCCTTGTTTTTATCCTCTCCCCTATCAGCAATGCCATTATTGTTCAGGTCCCAACAATGGGCTTCATCAAGATATTCCGTTGCAGAAAGCCTTGAAGTATCTTCCATTGCCTCATTTGATTCTTTGGAGCATGAAATCAAAAAGGTACCAATTATCAATAAATTAATTTTAAGTAAGTTAAACTTTGTCATATTTGGGATTTTAATTAATTCCTGCGAAAATAGAATAAGGAACGCCTGTTACTATACTTTAATTGACGGATAGCTGTTTTCGATTGATGGATTTAATACATTATGACAAAGTCTGCTCTTACACCAATGATTTTCTATATTTTAAGTTCCTTAAGTTACCAGTACTAGATTAAAAAAGCCGGGCTTTCGCCCGGCTTTTAGCTAATGGTTAGGTTGCCCCAAGGGGGAAAATATCTTTTATTCTAAACCAAAATATTCGGCAACAGAATGGTAGTCACTTGTATCAACTCCCGCAGCTTTGAGCTCGGCTAAGACAAGACTTTGTGAAGATTTGGAACCAGTGTTTGCATTACTTTCAATAATCACAACTCTTAAACTCTGTAAATTGTCATTTTCTGAAATTACATAGCTTGAGGAATTATCTAACTCTCTAAAGTTTATATTTACATTTCCAGGCTCCGTATATACTTGGGTATTAAAGTCTCCAGACACGGTACCTGGAATTGAAAAGAACCTTGGAGCATTTACAGTTTGTACTTCCAGATAATATAAAATTGCATCCTTTGCAATTACTTCTTCCGTAAGCTCATCTGAGGAACCGACAAATATGGTTCCAACAAACTCGGTCATATCAAATGTAATGGATTGGGCGTTGGCATTTCCTTCTTCACCTTGAGGGCCCTGTTCACCTTGAGGGCCTTGAATTCCTTGTTCTCCCTGAGGACCTTGTAGACCCTGGGGTCCGGTTTCCCCATCTTCTCCAGAACAGGAAACCAATGCTATTGCCATACATAGCATGGCCATACTAAATAATTTTAATGTCTTCATAATACTTTGTTTTTAATTTGGGTAATTAACAGGCCAAAAATATGTTGTATACATGGGTGAATTTTACCCTAACTAACCTAACTGGGTTACCAATTGATGAATGACACAAATGAATTGACGATACAATTATTTTGTAGGTTTTTTCTTTCTTTTTTAAAATGTAAAACTAAAAAAGCCCCGAATTGGGGCCATTACTTTATCTAAAGGAGGGTGCGTTTTATTTAAAATCCACCTTCACCAATTGCTTTCTGCTTCCTCGTTTTGCATAAAAAAGCATTTTGTCCTCCATTTCGTCCTTTAAAGGTTTGGAAACCATCAGCGGTAATCTTGCCTCTTGTTGATCAATAATTTTTTCATAATCCATTACTCCGTTTTGATCTAAAGAGATCATAAAAACATTTCGGTTACGGCTGAATCCTTGCTTAAAAATCAAGCGTTCGTTATTGATCAATTGTGGATTCTCGGCCGCTGTGCAGATAAAGAAATAGGTGTTTCCATCCTTGCAATAAGAACTATACGAAGCGTAGGCCCCATCGCCTTGGGTAACCTCGGTTTTGTTAATATTCCTTGCCCACTCCATATTGCCATTGAAATCCAGTTTAACACTAACAATATCGTTGTGGTGATAGCGCTCTATCCTTATTCGCTGACCAGCACCTGTTGTTTCCAAACCGGATGTAACAAAGTATTCCTCGGCATTGAAAAAAATCTCTTGCTCATCGGTCACCTCAACCCCTTTGAAAACCAAGTTTTTGATATCCTTATCTTCTTCACGACCAAATTTATCATCCATAAACTGTTGTGAGAAGGAGTTGTACTTCTGTGATTGGATATCCAATGTGTTCGGATTTACGTCAAAATAGGCAATGCCATTATACCTGTTGTCTTTTCTATCGGCATAAAACCCAACACAAACCAGCTTTTTCTTTACAAGAACAGGGTATAGGGCTTCCGGATATTTGCCTGGGTCCACGAAGGACTGTGTTTTGTTTCCGTACTGTGACACTTTAACCAATTCGTACTGAAATTTTCTTTCATCCACCCTAAAACGTCTCTTTTTAAAATAGGCCTTCCCTACGATGAAAGCAGTTTGCAGGTCCGGTGAAAACGCTACGTTCTCAAAGGCGTAGTTTTTCTCTTCGATTTCATCGGAAAAATCATATTCGAATTTTTTGTTGAGGGCAGTATCGTACATATGGATCATATGCTTGTTGCTCTTTCCTCTTTTGTGATGGGTACTGATTACAAAACCGGTTTTGTCCTCATCGAACAAAACAGCGGTAGTGAACCCGCGCGAAAAATCCCGATTGTAATAGTTTTTACCCACTGGACTGTTTACTTCTTCCGAGGCAATCGAAAGCAGTTTCTTCTCCTTAAAATTAAAGTCGATAATTGGGCTGGTATGAACCCAATATTCATATTCACCTCTGTTGGGATTGTATTTCAGGAACAGAAGATTCAACTGGCCATTTTTAAGAAACCCGTTCACAAAATCCAACCCTTTGAGCTTATAGTTGTACTCGGAAACCAGTTCCAAATCACTATTGTACTTTTCTATTAGGTATCCTTTGGGCTTTAGAATCAAGCCTTGGTAGTAGGAACGAACCAAGATATACCCTCCTGAATCATCTTCATCAATGGCAACAAGATTGGAATAGCGATACCTGTCGCGATATTTTTCCCCAAAATCGTAGGAAACGGGCATTTTTTGGGCGTTCACCGCCATGCCTGTCAGTACAAAGCAAAATAGTAGAAATAGGTTGTTTTTCATGGTCTGGCTTAGTTAGGCCAATGGTCATGATCCAGGGAAATCGGCTTTACGTTTTTCCAAAAAAGCTGAGGTACCCTCTTTAAAGTCGTCCGTGCCAAAGCAATTGCCAAAGGCATCAATTTCCACCGAATAACCATCAGCGTCATACTTAAAACCAGCATTTATAGCTTTTATTGCGTGTTTTATGGCTATGGTGGAATTATTCGATATCCTGCCAGCGATTTTTCTGCAAAATGGCAACAATTCTTCACTGGATACCACATGATTTACCAATCCGTAACCAAAGGCTTTGTCGGAATCAACCATACCGGCCGTCATAATCATTTCCATGGCTCTACCTTTACCGACCAACTGAGGTAAACGCTGAGTTCCGCCATATCCGGGAATTACACCTAAAGATACTTCGGGCAGACCCATTCTGGCATTGCTGCTGGCCACCCTAAAATGACATGCCATGGCAAGCTCCAGACCACCTCCAAGAGCAAAGCCATTGATGGCAGCTATGACCGGAGTGGAAAGATTTTCGACAAAATCGAAAAGGCTGCTCTGTCCTGCTGCCGCCAGTTGGCGTCCCTCTTTAACTGAATAATTGGAAAATTCTGAAATATCGGCACCTGCCACAAAGGCTTTTTCACCGCTTCCGGTTATAATGATCACTTTGGTTTCATTGTCCTCATCCAATTCCTTAAAAGCTACGTGTAGTTCTTCGATAGTTCTTTTATTGAGGGCATTGAGTTTTTTGGGTCTGTTTATGGTTATGGTGGCCAAATTGTTCTCTTCTTCAATGTAAATGTTTTCAAAATCCATATATACTGATGTTTGAGACGGTATGTAAAATGTCCGCCATTATTATTTATGTTCTTTAGGAAATTCAATGGTAAAAACGGTTCCCTTCCCAACTTTGGAAGTAAAGTTAATGGTTCCTCCATAGTTTTCCACTATGTTCTTTACCATACCCAAGCCTAATCCCGTTCCACTGGATTTGGTAGTGAACTTTGGTTCAAAAATACGATGCTTATATTCGTCCGCAATGCCAAGGCCATTATCTGCAATGGAGATTTTTACACGTTCTCCCACTGTGGCCACGGTTACCAAGATTCTGGGCGACTCCACATCAGGAACAGCCTGAATGGCGTTCTTCACCAAATTGGTAATTACCCGAATCAGTTGTGTGCGATCCAGTTTGGCAACGATCTCTTCTTCGTCAGCAATAAAATGAATATAATCCTCATTAAAAATTTCCAATGCCAGCTTCACCACTTTTACCACGTTCAAAGTCTCGTTCTGCTGTGCTGGCATATCCGCAAAACTCGAAAACGCCGTCGCAATATTGCTCATGGTATCTATTTGCTGAATCAATGTCTTGGAAAACTCCTTTACCTTTTTTTGTATATCCGGATCGTCGGGGTCGAACTTGCGTTCAAAGCTTTGAACAGAAAGGCGCAAGGGGGTAAGAGGGTTTTTGATTTCGTGGGCAACCTGTTTCGCCATTTCTCGCCATGCCTGCTCACGTTCGCTTCGTGCCAATTTTACAGCGCTTTCTTCCAGTTCGTCTATCATTCGGTTGTAAGAGTCGACCAATTTACCTATTTCCTCGCCGGGACTTTCCAAATAAATCTTTTCGTTTTGATGGGTCAAGTTGGTCCGATTGATTTTGTCCGATATGGTTTGAAGTGATCTTGTAATGTATTTAGAAATGAAGTATGCCAAAATGATGGCCACGATCAACATTAAAACATATACCATTCCCAATCTAAAAAGGAATTCCTTCAATTCCATATTATTGAAGGTGTTATCCTCAAAATAAGGAAGGTTCATAATACCTATGGGCTTAAACTTGAGGTCGTAGATATACCTATAGGTAGCCTGATAGTTATCACCCGCTGTCCTTTGTTCCTCGATAAAGCGTGGTTCGCCGCTTTCCCTTAGAAAATTCAGCACCTCTGCATCCAAACAAGTAGCTATTGAATTTGATTCGAATGTGGGCCTGGAACTCTTGATCAAATTACCCTCAAGGTCATAAATATTAAAATTGACGTTTTGGATATTGGCAATCTCATAAATCTCTTCACTGAAGATGAGATGAAGGTTTTCTGTGGTTACGGGATAAGTGGTTTCCTTAAGCGTGTAGTTGATGCTCTTCATCAATTGCTCTTCCTTTCGCTCCAACCTTTCGTTGTGGTAATCGTTTCCTTGCTCCTTATATTGGTAAACAGTGACCCCGGCAATAAGCACAGAGGCCAGCACTACCAATGTTATCATGGCAATGAATATTCGTGACCGTAAGGAAAGTTTTCTTAGCAAGCTCGCTTGGTTTAAGGTTAAATTTAGCAATTATCGAGCCAAATAAAGTGCAAGTTTCAGAGTCAGATTCAAATCCAAATAAAAAAGAGAACCATGTTCCAGGTTATTTAACTTGGCCTTTAATTCGGACTTGCTACGCATTGGGGTTCCTGTCCCGTACTTTTTTGTACCATCGAATACCCAGCATCAATAGAATCATCAGTACAAACATACCCACTATGCCATAGATCCAATTGAAAGCACTTTTTAAAACCACCAAAAAAACGACCGCAAAAAGTATGATAGTTGCTACCTCGTTCCATATCCGCATAAATTTGGAGGTGTATTTAACTTCATCGCGTTGTAACTGTTTAAAAATTTGATGACATTTAAAATGATATCCAAAAAGCAAGAGCACAAAGCCAAGTTTTACATGCATCCATGGTTGTTGCAACCATCCAGGCATTAAAATTAACAACCAAATGGCCGTAAGCGTGCATAAAACTGCAGACGGCCATGTGATGATATACCACAATCGTTTTGTCATCAACTTTAGTTGATCGGACAGTATTTCCTTATCGGGCGATGATTTTTGCCAAGCTTCAATATGGTAGATAAACAGTCTGGGTATGTAGAACAAACCAGCAAACCAGGTCACCACGAATATTAAGTGTAACGATTTTATATAGGGATAAAGCAATTGCTAGGTTTTTAAGTTTTACATACGAATGGCTCCTATACCATTCTCCCATAGTTTAGCGTTAAAATTAGGGATTTCTGTATTCATTAGTGTCTCAGCACGCTGTTTTAACCCGACCCATTGTGCATCCAGTTCTGCCTTTCTATCCCTTGACGGTTGATTGATTTGTGGCAATGCACTGTTGCTGTGGTTCATAACAAAAAGATATTCCGCAGTAAACTTGTTGGGAAAGTTCTCCACATCGTCATAAGCCTTTGATTTGCGTTGTACCATTTCTCCATCCCAATCTTTCAGCTTTTTCAAAACTGCTTGACCTTCTTTTTTAAGTTCATCATTTTCCAAATCCTTCAAAAGCTTTTGTAATTGCTCTTGAACTTTTTTGAGTTTATTCACCTTGTTGTGCATGTCCGTCAACTTCGCCTCAAAATCCGTCATTATAGCATGGTGCTCCTCAAACCGCTCTTGGGAAATATCGGTGTTCGGGGTTGGTACAATGGTTCCGTTTGTGAAAACCATTTTATCGCCAGCTTTCAAATTAATCGTATAGCTACCTGGCGGTACTTTATGCCCCGTAAAATTAGCCTCGATATAAACTCCTGGGACACCTGGTACAATCGGCGTTTTTAAATCCCAAACAAAACGATTCAGACCTTTATCCGTTCCCAAAACAGGTTTTGGTGGTGCTCCTCCACCATTGTGGGGTATATAGCTTTTATCTTTTTTGGAAGTGAAATTGCGAACCACTTTCCCCTGTCCGTCCAAAATCTCCATGGTCACTTCTGTAGAATCCATTTGCTCCGGCAGATTGTAATAAATTACCATACCGTTGGCCGGGTTAACACCTTCAAAAGTACTGGTTCCTGTTACACTTTTGGAGTTGCTGTTCAGTTGACTTCCCCAATATCCGTGAATGGCTTCTTCTGGTTTAAAAATTTTCATTTCATCGTTGCTACTCTTATATTGAGAAAGTGTGGTAATGTTGTCCAATATCCAGAAACTCCTCCCTGATGTTGCGACAATCAGGTCACCTCGATGAACTTTTAGGTCCGTAATCGGAGTCTTCGGTAAATTCAATTGTAGCGGTTCCCATTTTTGCCCATCGTTCCAAGATACATAAAGTCCCTTTTCGGTACCTGCATACAACAAGCCTTTTTGTTCTTGATCTTCACGAACAACGCGGGTAAAGGCTCCATAAGGGATTCCTTCGCTAATGTTGGTCCAACTTTTTCCATAGTTGGTACTCTTATATAATGCGGGGGTATAATCGTTGAATTTATATCGTGTGGTAGCGATGTAAATAGTGCCTGGATTGTGAGGCGAAACTTCAATGGCGTTCACCAAACATTCCTTTAATCCCTTTGGAGTGATATTTTCCCAAGATTCACCTCCGTTTTTGGTAATGTGTACCAAACCATCATCACTGCCTGTGATCAGTACTCCAGCTTCGTGAGGTGACTCGATGATATAGGACAAGGTTCCATAATTTTCAGCCCCAACAGCCTCATTGGTATATGGACCTCCTCCTTTTCCTTGTAATTCATCTTGATCTCTAGTTAAATCTGGTGATATTTCTTCCCAAGTCACACCGTTATCCCTTGTTCGGAGTACCAATTGTGCCCCATGGTAAAACGTTCCTGGTTCGTGCTTGGACCAAATTATGGGTGCGTTCCAATTGTACAGGTATTTCATATCGCGGGCATCACGTCCCAAATACTGAATTGGTGCCGCCATCACATTGCTGGACATTTTGGATTCCATATCCAAAAGTTCAATGGTTCCCAAATAACTTCCACCCATTACATAGCGGGGATTATCTGGATCAAAGCCCAAAAAGGCACTCTCACCACCTGCGGAATAGTGCCAGTCTTCTCTTCCAATACTCCATCGACCTACAGATAAACTTGCAATTTTTACAGAAGTATTGTCTTGTTGACCTCCATAAATGTTATACGGAAAAAGATTGTCCGTATTAATTCGATAAAATTGGGCCGTTGGCATATTATCCTGATGCGTCCAATGTTTTCCGTAGTCAAAAGAGATGGTTGCCCCACCATCATCTGCTAAAAGAATGTTTTTGGAATCATTAGGATTGATCCACAAATCGTGGGTGTCGCCGTGGGGAACCGAAATGGTCTCCCAGGTTTTACCACCATCTTCGGAACGGAACATGGAGGCACTGAGAACATATACCGTATCCTCATCATTGGGGTCTGCAAATACTTCAATATAGTACCACGCACGCTGTACCAAACGGTTATCACCACTTATCATGTGCCAGCTATCACCAGCATCATTTGAGACGAACAAACCTCCCTTATCTTGGTTAGAGTCGCTTTCTATTACTGCATAGACCTTATCAGAATTGGCAGCACTTACTGCAATGGCCATTTTTCCTTTTTCTTCTGGCAAGCCTTTGGTCATCTCTTTCCAGGTGTTCCCACCATCGGTACTTTTATACAAGCCACTTCCAGGTCCGCCGCTAATCACTTTATTGGGTTTACGCTGATGCTCCCACATAGCAGCATATAAAACCAAAGGATTGTTTGCATCCATGGAAAGTTCCGCAGCTCCGGTTCCTTCATCCACATATAAAATCTTCTCCCAAGTTTTTCCACCATCCATGGACCGGTAAACCCCTCTTTCGGGATTGGGAGCATACAGGGCACCTTGGGCGGCAACATAGACAGTATCCGGATTTGTTGGATGGACAATAATCCGTGAAATATGCTGGGTTTTTTCAAGGCCCAGCTTGATCCATGTTTTTCCTGCATCGTTGGATTTGTACATGCCATCACCATATGAGGTCATCACACCACGAGGGGCGTGTTCTCCCATACCACAGTACACAACATTGGGATTCGATTGGGATACGGAAACTGCACCCACAGAGCCCATATCAAAAAAACCATCTGAAATGTTCTCCCATTGACCCCCTGCATTGCTGGTCTTCCATAAACCTCCTCCGGTAGTTCCCATGTAATAGGTAAGCGGGTCGCCCACCACCCCACTGGCGGTTACAGAACGTCCACCCCGAAAAGGGCCTATGTTCCTGAATTTCATGGGTTCAAAATAATCGTTGGCGGTCTGTGCAAAGGTGAGTGTTACAAAAACTGCACATAACAAAAAAAGAAGTCCTTTTTTCATGGTGTTGGTTGGTTTGTTTTAAGAGGTAATGTAATCTGTAAAATAAAGCCCTTATGCAGAACATAAGGGCCATTTTTCTATTCTTCGATGCTCAAATAATCCAATTTAAGTTGATTGAATTCTTCATTGAAAGCTGAAATTTCCTTGTCGACCAAGGTATCAAAAGCTCGCAATTGTGCGTTTATTTTCCCTGACATCTCGTTTTTAACAGCAATATCCTGCTCCGTTGGTGGAAAATCGTCAATGGAAACCAAACTGTTCAAGTGTGCCAATTTATTGGTCAGCTTGATGGGGAAGTTCAATGGGTCTTGATTACTTCTGTTCTTTGTTTGATACAGTTCTTTTTCAATAGATCCAAATTCCTCCTTCATCTTTTTCGCTTTCTCTACCAAAGCTTTGGTTGCTTCATCCTCTTTGTACTTTTTGATGAATTCATCCAATTTACTATTGACGGCCCTGATTTTTTTAATGGATTGGTGTGCTCTATCCACTGTTTCGTTCACCTCAGTAATGAAATCGTATTGCTTTTGCATATCGGCCACCGTAACTTCTGCCCTGGGATCGGGAAGAATGGTAAATTCTTCGGTTTGATCGTCCCCATTAACATTCAAACTGACTTTGTAAGTGCCAGGAACTGCTTTTGGACCGCTAAGGTTGGCCCACCAAAGAATCATTCCCTTTAGTCTTTCCGCTCCCTTGCCACGCGTATCCCAAACATAGGTGTTTCCTCCTTTTTTGGCTTCCAATTTTTTACCTTTCTCCTTGGCATAGGTACTGTATGTGGCCAAAGTATCCCCATTCATTTTGGTATAAGTCAATGCAATGCTGTCTTTTTCGGAGAAATCTTTCAGATAAAAATGTGTAATCACACCGTTGGCCAAGTTTTCACCCTCTGTTTTCGATGGCCTTCTTGCAGCTCTACCCTTAGTTCTATAGCTATCTCTCGGCTTGTACAAAACAGCATCTGCAGATTTCTTGGCATCATCCAGTTGGTGCAATACGGTAAGGTCATCTATTACCCAAACACTTCTTCCTTGGGTGGCTACTATCAAATTATCATCCTTAATGGTCAAATCCGTAATGGGAACTATGGGCAGATTCAACTGGAATTTTTCCCAGTTTTGTCCATCATTGAAAGAAACGTACATTCCTGTTTCAGTACCTGCATACAACAGTCCTTGCCTTTTTGGATCCTCCCTTACCACGCGGGTAAAGTGCTCGTTTTCTATACCGTTGGTGATTTTGGTCCACGTTTTTCCGTAATCGGTGGTCTTGTACAGGTATGGTGCAAAATCGCCTAATTTGTAACGCGTTGCGGCAACGTAACATGTACCTTCGTCAAAAGCGGAAGGCTCAATGCTGTTGATCATGTTCCACTCTGGCATATTTGGAGGAGTGACATTTTCCCAAGTTTGTCCTCCATCCTTGGTCACGTGTATTAGCCCGTCATCACTACCAACCCACAGCAATCCTTCTTTTAATGGGCTTTCGTTGGCGGCAAATATGGTGCAGTAGTACTCCACGCTTGTGTTATCCTGTGTGATTGGTCCTCCACTGGACACCAGTTTTGTGGGGTCATTTCTAGTTAAATCACCGCTCAATAATTCCCAGCTCTGACCCTCATTGGTGGTCATATGCACATGGTTCGAGAACGTGTACAATTTATTGGGGTCATGCTTACTGAACATGATTGGAAAATTCCACTGAAAGCGGTATTTCATCCCTTCAGCACCATGACCCATCGGGTTATCTGGCCAAACATTTATTGCTCTTGTCGTCTTCTTCGCATGGTTCACTCTGGTAAGCAATCCTCCGTAACTACCGCCGTAAACAATATCATCGTTGGTTGGGTCTACTGCAATATGGGCCGACTCACCTCCTGCCGTAGATTCCCAATCATCTTCTCCAATGGAACCGTCATCACTTCTATAGTTTATTCTTACCGTTGAGTTATCTTGCTGTGCCACGTAAATTCGATATGGGAATGCATTATCCGTAGTGACCCTATAAAATTGCGCTGTTGGTTGGTTATGATAGGTACTCCATGTTTCACCTCCATCATAACTTACCTGGGCGCCACCATCATCGGCCATAATCATCCGATTGGAATCTTCAGGGGCGATCCAAAGATCGTGATGGTCACCGTGCGGAGCATTATTGGATTCGAAAGTTTTTCCGCCATCAGTACTCTTGTGATAACGGACATTTAATACATATACCACATTTTCATCGTTGGTGTCTGCATAAACCCTAGTGTAATACCAAGCACGCTGTCTTAAACTTCTATCGCTATTGACCAAAGACCATGTTTTTCCTGCATCTTCGGAGCGGTACAAACCACCCTTGTCCTTGTTCTCTACCATTGCCCAAACCCTATTGCTGTTTTGGGGAGAAACGGCCACACCGATTATCCCCAAGGTATCGGTTGCAAAACCTTCGTTTTTGGAGATCTCCGTCCAGGTTTCCCCACTATCGGTACTTTTCCATAATGCAGAGCCTTCACCTCCACTGTTCAAACTATACGGTGTACGTTCTATTCTCCATGTTGAAGCATATAAGATTCTAGGATTGTTCGGGTCAAAGGTTAAATCAACCGCACCGGCCATATCGTTGGCATAAAGTACTTTTTTCCATGTTTCGCCACCATCTGTACTTTTATACACACCTCTTTCGGTGGTTGGTTTGTACAAATTTCCCATAACCGCGGCGTAAACAATATTATGGTCCTTGGGATGGATACGCATTCTGGAAATGTGACGGCTTTTATCCAGCCCCAAAGATTTCCAGGTCTTTCCGGCATCCTCGGTCTTCCAAACACCGTAACCAGAGGAGACGTTACCACGAACAGTCTGCTCACCTCCACCTACATAGATTACATTATGGTCGCTTTGTGCTACCTCAACAGCACCAATACTACCACCAAAGTACCCATCAGAAATATTCTCCCAAGAGCGGCCTCCATCAGTAGTTCTCCAAACGCCGCCTCCTGTGGCTCCAAAATAATATAAGTTAGGTTCTCCCGGCACACCGGCAACTGTCCCAGAACGTCCTCCACGAAAAGGACCGATCAACCGGTATTCCAAGCTTGAATAAAGTTCTTCGGGATATTCCGGAGCGCTTTGTTTTTTGTTCCTGCGCTGGGAATGCATTGGGGTAATAAACAATGTTGCGGTAAGCAAGAGCATACCAATTTTGAAAAAGCGGGTTTTCATTTTTAAAAGTGTTGAGTTAGTCAGCCTTAAATGTAGTGAAAAAGGCGCAAAAAAAATTATCCAATATTTTGTATTTTAACCCAGCATATAAAACTCAAAAACCAAACCATGCTCAAATTTTTTAAGCTCGCAATCTTACTCTTATTGATTGCAGCTTGTAAAGACCAATCAAACAAAAAGGCAGAAGCAACAACCACTTCAACCGAAGAAAAAACATCCGAATGGACCTATCTTTTTGACGGTAGCAGTTTGGAAGGGTGGCGCGGATACAACATGGACTCGCTTCCCCCAGGATGGACCATAAAGGACAGTGTCCTCACTTTTGACACTGAACTAGGGTTGGAACAAAATTATACGGGTGGAAAAGACATTATCTACGGGGCCGAAGAGTTCAATAATTTTGAGCTCTATCTGGAATGGAAAATACCCAAAGGGGCAAATAGTGGGATTTTTTATCATGTAAAAGAAGGTTATGACGGTCCGCCCGAAGTGGCACCGGAATATCAAATCATCGATGATGAGAACTACGCGGACATCCACGATTTAGTGGGCTACAATTCACAATTTGGTGCCGAGCACCCCGAATTGCTTCAAGATTGGCAGAAAACAGGAGCGGATTATGCCATGCATGTTGCTGACGATTCGCAAAAACAATTGAATCCTGTCGGCGAATGGAACTCCTCAAAAATCGTCTTCACGCCCGAAAAGGTAGAGCACTGGCTCAACGGAAAAAAATTATTGGAATTTGTCCCATGGTCCGACGATTGGAAAACCAAAAAGAATTCAGGAAAATGGGACAATGCTCCAGATTACGGAAAATATAAAACAGGCTATATTGCTTTACAAGACCATGCAAGTCCCATTTGGTTCAGAAACATAAAAATTAAAAAACTATAACCTCCAGACCATGAACAAAAGAGAATTTATCAAGAAAAGTAGTGTAGGTGCACTCGGCATTATGCTTGCACCTTCCATTTTAAAGGCAGGATTTCCAAAAGACAAGCTTAGAACGGCCCACATTGGGGTCGGGAACATGGGAATGGAGGATCTAAAAGCAGTTTCATCACACGGAGCAGTGGAAGTTGTCGCTCTTTGTGATGTGGATGCCATCAATCTATCCACCGCACATAAAATGCATCCAGGCGCACGTATATTTTTTGATTACCGTGCCATGTTGGAAGAAATGGGCGATGAAATCGATGCGGTCATTGTTTCCACACCCGATCATACACATGCGCCTGCATCATTGATGGCAATGAAGATGGACAAACCTGTATACTGTCAAAAACCATTGACCCACTATGTTTCCGAATCCAGGGAAATGAAAAAGTTGGCCGCCGAAAAAGGATTGGTCACTCAAATGGGCATACAGGTACACTCGTTTTACGATTATAAATTGGCCACACTTTTGATTCAATCCGGAATAATTGGAAAAGTACATACCGTTCACGCATGGTCCCCAAAAAACTGGGGGTATGATGGTCCGTTACCGGAAGGTGAAGACCCCGTTCCAGACCAATTGGATTGGAACCTTTGGTTGGGAACCTCCAAAAAGCGTCCTTATAAAAAAGACATGTACCACCCCGGCAACTGGAGAAAATTAATGGATTACGGCTGTGGCACCTTGGGCGATATGGGAGTTCATATTTTCGATACACCCTACAACGCATTGGAACTGGATGTGCCCAGAACCATTATGACGGAGTGTCGACCCACCAACGGATTCGGTTTCCCTGAAAAAAATACGGTCACCTATGAGTTCCCAGGTACCAAGTACACAGGTAAATCCCTAAAATGGATTTGGTATGATGGCCCCGGAGCTCCTGAGATGCACAAGGACCTTATGTTACCAGGTATGGAAATGAAGAAGGATAAAAAGGCGGATAAGAAAGATGAAAACAGTATTTCCTTGGATGCGGGCGTAGCCGGAGAAAATGAATTGCCAGAACAAGGGGCTATGTTTGTCGGCACCAAAGGACGTTTGCTCCTGCCCCACTTTATGCAATTGCCAAAAAAAATACGAAGAGGGAAATATGTGGATATTTCCGAAGAAATTGCCAAGGTTTCCGAAGAGCACAATTTGGGAGAGCCTATCCGTAACTATGCCACCGAAGGTCCAAAGCACTACCATCAATTTGTGGACGCTTGTTTAGGAAAGGATACCACAACCGCTCCTTTTGATTATGCGGCTAGATTGACCGAAACCATTTTATTGGGCACCATAGCAGGCCGCTTCCCAGGGGAAACCTTGCATTGGGATGCTGATACTGCTCAGTTCAAAGAAGAGAAAGCCAACAAATATTTGGCTGGGGATTACCGTGATTTTTAACCATTTTCCATGTCATCAAAACAAGAGTATTGGTTAAGTGGTCCCATACCCGATGTTCCTGCATTATTGCAACCTTCAGCCCATGCCTTGTTGCAATCGGTTCGTGAGTTGAAACAATACCTGTCGGATTTTCCGGAAGAGAAGCTTTGGGAAAAACCATATGGCAGGGCATCTGTTGGGTTTCATCTGAGGCATTTGACGGGGGTCTTGGATAGATTATTGACTTATGCCAAACAAGAAACCTTGACTGAAAAACAGTTTGGGTTTTTAAAAAACGAAGGCAATGGAGAGCATGCGCCCTCATCCAAAATATTGATTTCTGAATTTGAACATAAAGTGGAGGAAGCCTTGTCATATTTTAAGACAATCCCAGAAAACATGTTTACAGAGAAACGCTTTGTTGGACGCAAAAAACTGCCTACTACTCTAATAGGTTTGCTTTTCCACGCAGCGGAACATAGTCAACGTCATGTTGGGCAATTATTGGTAACGGTTAGTGTTTTGGAAAATCAATAAATTGATTATGGACGTACCAAAGCAACATTTTTATTTTTTACTTTTATTATTCCCAGTATCAATGCTTGCACAAAATAGACTTCGGGACCATGGTGTTGAAATAGGGGTGCTACACCCTGGAACTTTGAACGCCATCACAGATGTACCTGGGGTAAAAGTCGGTCACTATACATTAAATAAAGGAGCAGATATCCGTACCGGAGTCACGGCCATTTTACCACATTCGGGAAACATTTTTCAAGAAAAAGTACCTGCAGCCATCTATGTGGGCAACGGGTTTGGCAAGCTAGCAGGATATACGCAGGTCAAGGAGTTGGGCAATCTGGAAACCCCAATCATTTTGACCAACACTTTGAGTGTCCCAACAGCAATGAATGCCCTTATCGGTTATACCCTCAATCAACCTGAAAACGAAAATGTACGTTCCGTGAATGCAGTGGTCGGCGAAACCAACGATGGTTACCTGAACGATATTCGGGGTCGTCATATCAAAGAAGAACATGTGCTTGAAGCAATCAACAATGCGGAAATTGGATCAGTAAAGGAAGGTAGCGTTGGAGCCGGCACAGGAACCATTTGCTTTGGATTCAAGGGTGGTATTGGCACATCTTCTAGAGTGTTGCCAAAAAAGTCCGGTGGTTATACCGTAGGTGTATTGGTGCAGACCAACTTT
Source organism: uncultured Allomuricauda sp. (assembly GCF_947258355.1). Taxonomy (GTDB): domain Bacteria; phylum Bacteroidota; class Bacteroidia; order Flavobacteriales; family Flavobacteriaceae; genus Flagellimonas. Next base: position 35,835 of record NZ_CAMYIC010000032.1, on the reverse strand, counting down.
GGCGGGGTGTTGCAAGTGGCCGGTGTTGAAGTGGGCAAAAAACTGGGACATTATTCGGATTCTTTCAAATATTCCCCTGATGGTTCCTGTATGATGGTGGTTCTTACCGACGCTCCTTTGGACTCCAGAAACTTGGAACGATTGGCCAAACGGGCCATGTTAGGGCTTTCGAGAACCGGAGGAATAGCCAGCAATGGCAGTGGCGATTATGTGATTGCGGTTTCCACGGCTGAGGAATGTAGAATTCCATATAAAAGTGAAAGCCCCATTCAAACCCTTCCAACCTTGCGCAATGAGGCCATGACCCCATTATTTTTAGCCACTATTGAAGCCACAGAAGAAGCTATTTTGAATTCCCTTTTTGCAGGTGAAACCACTGTTGGACGCGATGGACATAAAATTGAAGCTCTTCCAAAGGAAAAGGTGTTGGAGATGTTGAAAGAGGCCGGGAAAATAGACCGATGATATGCCATCTGTAACAATCCTTTGTCATTTCACACTAATCTAACGGAAGCAAGCTTCTTTTTTTATAAATTACCTATCAAATAAACTAAAAACACTACCATGGATATTTTTGGAAAGATCAAGGAAAAACTCAGCAATGAGTTTATCGACATTGTTGAGTGGCTCGACTATACCGACGACACTATTGCTTACCGTTTTGAGCGTTATCAAAATGAAATAAAAAATGGCGCAAAACTCATTGTGCGCGAGGGACAAACCGCTGTTTTTATCAATGAAGGTCAATTGGCCGATGTGTTCGAACCCGGCACTTATGACCTCACCACAAAAAACCTTCCGATTTTGGCAACCTTAAAAGGGTGGAAATACGGGTTCAACTCTCCTTTCAAAGCTGAGGTGTATTTTGTGAACACCCATCTTTTTACCGATGAGAAATGGGGAACCAAAAGCCCCATCACTTTAAGTGATGACCGATTTGGACTAGTTGAAATAAGAGCTTTCGGAACATACGCCTTCAAAATTTCCGATGCAGGTAAGTTCATCAAAGACATTGTTGGCACGGATAGCAACTTCACCAATTTTGAGATAAACGAGCACCTAAAAAGTTTGATTGCTACACGGTTCACAAATACCGTAGGCCAAGCCAATTTACCCATTGAACTCTATGCGGCCAATACCACCGAGCTATCGGACACCTGCCGGGAAGTAATGGCACCTGAGTTTGAAAGTGTTGGTATATCCTTGGAGAAATTCTATATCGAAAATGTTTCCATGCCCGAGGATCTTAAGAAAGAAATCTTCGAATACAGCCGTATTGATAAGCTCGATTTGGATAAACTGACCAAGTTCAAAACGGCCAAAGCCATCGAAGCTGCGGCCCAGAACGAAGGCGGAACTGCTGGTGCCGGAATGGGAATGGGAATGGGATTTGTACTGGCCCAGCAAATGGGCGGAATGATGGGCGGAACCACTCAAGCTGCTCCACAACAAGTTGCTCAACCCGTTGGAGGTGCAGTACCACCACCAATGCCTGCACAAACCATGTATTACTATGCCACAAATGGGACACAACATGGACCGGTAACCTTCGAGCAAATGCAATCTTTATTTGCTTCGCGAACCATCAACCGCGATAGTTTGGTATGGAAACAGGGTATGTCCGCTTGGACAGCATTGAAAGAAGTAGAGGAACTGAAATCCTTTTTAGGAGGCAACACACCACCACCATTACCAACGGAATAACAATATCCAATGTCATTTCGAAGGGACTAGCGACGGAGAAATCCAACTTTAAAAATGAGATTTCTCAATCGTTACTTTGCAACTTCTTTCGAAATGACATTTTATCCCAATTGATATAGATTTCCGCATACGCGAAAATGTACCTATGGAAGAACAAAAAATCCAAAAGACCGAACTTAAAAAGGCCTGTGTCAATTGTGGGGCCGAACTCAAGTACAAACCCGGTACAACAAGCATCACATGCGAATATTGTGGCCATGAAGAATCTATTGCATTAGATGAAAATGGATTCGAGGAATTGGAACTATATCCTTTCCTAAAGGAAATGGGAGCACAAAAGCACAGTGAGGAAATCTCCATGTTGCATTGTAAAAATTGTGGTGCAGACCAACACGTGGAGGAAAATTATAAATCCCTTCATTGTGTGTATTGCGGTCAACCTTTAGTTATCGAGGACGCCTATAAAGAAAATTGGATCCTACCCGGAGCCGTATTGCCTTTTCAAATTGATCAAAAGAAATCTTTTCTCATTTTTAAAAACTGGGTAAAGCGGTTGTGGTTTGCGCCGAACAACTTAAAGAAAGCTGCATTGGACCCTCAGTTTACCAAAGGACTTTATTTGCCTTATTGGACGTTCGATGCGCAACTGTATGCTTCTTACACGGGACAAAGGGGTGAATATTATTATGAAACCAAAAGAGTTCGGAATGCCAATGGCAAAATGGTGACCCAACGAGTCAGGAAAACCAGATGGTATCCTGCGTCGGGACAGGTTTCAGGCTTTGTGGACGATACATTGATTAAAGCATCGCACCAAAAAACAGGTCGTATTCCCTCAAAAATTTCATCTTGGGACCTTTCTAAACTTCAACCCTTTGATAGTGGATTTCTATCTGGGTTTGTTACCGAAAAATATACCATACCCTTAAAAGATGGCCACCTGCATTCCAAAGAAGTGGCAAGGGATATTGCAGATTCCTGGTGCAGGCGTGATATTGGCGGCGATACTCAGCGCGTAACCTCCATGAACATGAAATTGACCGAGGAGACCTTTAAACATATACTATTGCCCGTCTATGTGAGTGCTTACCGATATAATGGCAAGGAATACAATTTTTTCATCAATGGGGAAAATGGACGTATATCGGGCACACGACCGTATAGTTTCTGGAAAATATTCTTTACTGTTCTGTCTGTAATTGCTGTTATAGGAATAATTGTTTTTCTAGCTAATAAATAATTACTTAATCCAAAAACACCAAACAAACAGGATTCGGGTGTTTGGTCTCATTCAAAAAAGTCAAGGTTCCGGTTTCTTTATCTCTTTTAAAAACAGCAATATTGCTTGTTTTCTTATTCGCGACCAACAAAAATTCACCTGTTGGATCCATGGAAAAGTTTCTGGGCCAATCCCCGTGGACAGATTCCCTTCCGACTAATTCCAATTGGCCTGAATCGCCATCTACCCCAAAAATTACAATGGTGTTTTCCCCTCTGTTGGAGCCGTATAAAAATTTACCGTCGGGAGATAAATGAATGTCCGCACAGAAACTTTCCCCATCAAAACCGGCAGCCAAGGTCGGAAACACTTGAACTTCTTTATAATCACCATTAGTTTCTTTTTCAAAAACTGAAATGGTACTGTTCAATTCATTGATGACATAGAGCGTTTTTCCATTGTTGCCAAAAGTAAAGTGGCGAGGGCCTGCTCCATCTTCAAAAGATAGGGAGTATTGTTCGGCGGGGACGAACTCTCCATCCTTCTGATTGTACCGCTTCACTGCATCCAATCCCAAATCGGTTACCATTAGCCCATCAACGTTGAACTGGGCCATGTGAGCATGTGAGGTTTTTACCGAATCCAATGGTTTATGGTCAATGATTTGTGGATTTTCAGACAGAGAACCGTCATCATTTAGTGAAAATATGGAAACATTGCCTCCAGTATAGTTGGCAACGGCCAAATGGCCATCTCCTGAAAGCGATACATGACAAGGGTGTGCACCTTGAGTCCCCATACTGTTTTGAAGTTCCAAAACACCTTCGTTCAATTTAAAAGAGGTTACTCCTCCGCCCAAACTATCAAAATCGGCCGTTTCCTGTACGGCATAAAGGTTTTTCTTGTCCTCCGAAATAGCCAAATAAGACGGATTAATCAGTTCGGCCGCCAGTTTTTGGTTGGAAAGTTCACCAGTATTTGCATCAAAAGTGTAGGTGTAGATGCCTTCACTATCTCCATCAGTATAAGTTCCGACAAACAGGGTATACATAGGTTTTTCTTCAGGTTTTTCTGTACAGGCTATTGCTAAAACAGCAACTACACCTGCTAGGATAATTTTTTTCATGGTTGTTTAGTTAGGTCACCCAAATTAAACAATCTAAATCAAAATGGAGGTAATTAAGATAGTTCGGTCCTGATTTCCTTTTGAAGAAAAATTCCCGTTACTATTGTCGATAATACATCGGCAACACAAAATGAAAGCCACACCCCAATTTCACCCATATAATGGGGAAGTATCAAAATCAAAGGGATAAAAAAGAAGCCCTGACGGGTCAAAGTGAGCAGTAAAGCAGGAATAGCTTTACCAATCGCCTGGAAATAGGCTGCCCCTATCAATTGAATGGCAATTATCGGAGTCGCGGCAAAAACTAAACGCATGGCCAATGGTGTATGTCGCAGAACAAAGTTGTTCGCTTCCAGCTCCTCTGGCGACAAATCTGGTCGATCACTCAAAAATAATGAGGCGATTTCTGAAGGAAAGATCATGAGTATCACAAAAACGAGCGTTGCGACCAAGGCCGCATATTTGATCGCTGTATAAATGGATTCCTTTACCCTGTCGTACTTTACCGCTCCGTAATTGTAGCCCGCGATGGGTAAAAATCCTTGTGTCACCCCAAATACCGGGAATAGGGCGAACATCAACATTCTACCGATTATGGCATAGACCGCCACCATGGCCTCACCTCCCAAATTGAACAGTATGTTGTTCATCAATAAATAGGTGATACTGGTCACTGCTTGTCTGGCCAAGGTCACAAATCCTAGTGAACCAATTTCCCTAAGAATGGGACGGTCCAACCCAAAATGCGAAATATTGATTTTCAATTCGGAGTTGTCCGAAAGGAAAAAATAAAAAACATATAAAAAACAAAGCAGATAGCCCACCGTTGTTGCCCATGCCGCGCCATGCATGCCCCAATCAAACAGGTAGATAAAGATGTAGTCCATGAGCAAATTGCCAATGGACGGGATGATCATGGCCACCATGGCAAACTTAGGCTTGCCTTCTGCCCTAATCACCGTGTTGCCCATCATACAGAGCGCCAAGAAAGGAACTCCATATAAAATGATGGTGTAATAAATCTTTGCTGGATCAAAAATGGTTCCTTTACCCCCAAACGCAGGAATTAGGTTGTCCACATAGTAAAGTCCTAATGCCACCATGGAAATGGTGACCAACAAAGTCAAAGTAATTTGGTTCCCAAACGTTTTAAGGGCCTTTTCGCGATTATTGGCACCAAGGGCACGTGAAATAATACTGGAACCACCAATACCAATGGCCATTCCCAAGGCCGCTATAAAAAAGGAGACCGGTAACACTACATTAATGGCGGCAATGGCTATGGAACCAATCCAGTTCCCCACAAAAATAGAATCAACCAAAACGTTCAAGGACATCACCAAAATACCAATGGAAGCAGGTGCGGCCTGTTTGATCAGCAATTTTCCAATGGGTTCTTCCCCGAGGTCGTTAGAGGTTATTTTGGCCATGCCAGCAGGTGTTCTTCGGGTTCATGATTCATCTGCTTCAAAACTACAACGCATTCACCAAATTGCCTTTGTTCTCTTTTAGTTTTTCGGTGATACTGTTCCAAAGTTCAATTCTATAATGAAGCGCTTTTTTACTATACTCCAGTACATCATTCCATTTTTCCTCGTCAGAACCACAAAGTGCCTTGATCATGCGCAATGCCAATGGGCCATGTTCGTCCCCATCCAATTCGATATGCCTTTTGAGGTAGTATTCCAATTTTTTGTATTTACTCGGACCATTTTCCCCGGACTGCTCAATTATTCCCAAGAACATATCGGGAATCAAGTCTTCACGACCGAAGGTAAATGCAGCTGCAATAAGATGCGGTTGTTGACTATTGATGACCTCGAAGGTGAATTGAAGAAAATTCTTTTCGGCCTGATTGAGTTGAGTGGCTTCAATTTGGGTTGAAACGGTGTTTAAATCTGTGAAAGATGAAATGATGGCCTCAACTTTTTGGGTATCTGCATGTACTTCCCTCATGGCATCCAAATACATCTCAAAATGACTTTTGGCCTCTCCTTCTTCGTTGAAATCGCTTTCTTCTTCCAACACTATCTCGTTGATGAACCTCGCCACTGATGTGTCGGCAGCTGGATGCCAAGGCAAACCCACACACGTTAGGTGCTGTTGAAGGGCTTTTAAGAGCGACATGAAATCCCAAACGGCATAGACATGGCTCTCCATAAACGTTTTAATGTCATCAACCGACTCCAATTGGGCATAAAGTGGATGGTTCTTGAGTTGTTCGCGCAGAGGTTGGAGCTCCTGCTCCAATTGTTCAATTTTCATAGCAATTTTATTGTTCTTTCCTTTTTACGGAATTTATCGGATGTTGGTTTCGGGCAGGGTGTCTTTTTCTTCCCATTCCTTGATCCATTTGGCCATTAGTTCTGCCCAATCGTCACGATCGTTCAAACATGGAATGTGGATATAATCGCCACCACCTGCTTCTTGGAACTGTTCTTTTCCTTCCATGGCTATTTCTTCCAAAGTCTCCAAACAATCACTCACAAATGCCGGGGTGATCACGGCCAATTTTTTAACGCCCTCTTCTCCCAATCGTTCAAATTCTTTGTCCGTAAAGGGTTGCAACCATGGATCACTGCCCAACCTGGATTGGAATGAGGTGCTTACCTTATTCTCTGGCAAACCCAACTCTTTTTTTACAAGCTCTGTGGTGTCGTAGCATTGATGTCTGTAACAGGTATGATGTGCAACGGAATTGGTCTTACAGCATTCACCGTTCAGTTGGCAATGAAACTTGGTAGGGTCCGATTTTCTGATATGCCTTTCGGGTATGCCATGATAGGAAAAAAGGATGTGGTCGTAGTCAAAACCCTCAAGGCCTTCGGCAATACTTTTTGATAATATTTTAATATAATCCGGATTACTATAAAAGGCTGGCAAGGTGGTCAAATGCATTTCGGGAAAGTCCTTTTGTTGCACTTCAAGTGCCTTTACCACCACAGTTTCATAGGAAGACATGGCATAATGCGGATACAATGGCACCAAGAACACCTCATCCACTCCTTTTTCCTTCAATTCCTGCAATCCTTCTTTAATGGACATGGAACCGTAACGCATCCCAAGAGCTACAGGAAGGTCGGTGTGCTTTTGCACTTTTTCCGTGAATCTTTCGGAAAGGATAATCAATGGGGAGCCTTCTTCCCACCAAATTTTGGAATAGGCCTCCGCCGATTTTTTGGGACGGGTATTTAAGATAATCCCACGTACTATTATGTTTCTTAGAATAGGATTTACGTCTATTACGCGTTCATCCATCAAAAATTCATCCAAATATGGCTTTACATCCTTTGCAGTAGGGCTATCTGGGGAACCCAAATTGACCAATAAAACTCCTTTTTTCACGGCTTTTAGTTTAGGCCGCTAAAATACAACACGAAGTGGACTTCACCTTTTCCTCTTCAAAATACTTTCTTATGATGAAATAATCTTTCTCGATTTTGTTTAACCAATGTTCCTTCCTTGGACTTTTCTGCCTTATTTTTGGAATATGGAGTCCTTCTACGACAATGTTTCGAAAGAATCCCTTATTTACTTGGGGGTTGCCCTTTTAGTGCTGATTATTCTCTATTGGAGCACCTCGGTTGTGCTAAAACGATTTGGGAAAAATCCAAAATACCTCTTGCCCAAAAGTGCTTTTAAAAAGTTGGCTTTCCCCTTGGTTCTGATCTTTATTTCCATATTGCTCCGATTGAAAGCACTACGGGATATTTTAAACCTTGAGGATGCAGGTTTCTGGTTCAGAAAAGCGAGTACCATACTTTTCATTTTTTCCATGGCCTGGGTGATGATTGCTTTGATTAAGATTATCAAAAAAATTGTCATTAGCAATTATGACATTGGAGAAGTCGACAACCTAAAGGCACGAAAGGTCTATACCCAGTTTACTATACTGGAACGTATTTTTATTTTCATAATCGTTCTACTTGGTGTAGGATTTATATTGATGAGTTTTGAAGAAATCCGCGAAGTGGGCATCAGTATTTTTGCCTCTGCGGGTGTTGCGGGAATAATCATAGGGTTTTCTGCCCAGCAATTTATAGGAACTATTTTAGCGGGCATTCAAATTGCCATTGCCCAGCCGATCAAACTGGATGATGTGGTGATTGTTGAAGGTGAATGGGGCCGCATTGAAGAGATTACCCTGACCTACGTTGTGGTAAGTATCTGGGACAAAAGACGCTTGATTGTTCCCACTCCCTATTTCATCAACCAACCTTTTCAGAATTGGACCAAGACCTCATCGGATTTGATGGGCACGATATTTTTATATGTGGATTACAATGTGCCTTTTGATAAAATACGTGAGGAACAAACGCGCATATTGAATGATACCGATCTTTGGGATGGTAAAGTGGATGTGGTCCAGGTTACGGACACCAAGCCCAATTATGTTGAGATAAGAAGCTTGGTAAGTGCCAAGGATTCCCCTACGGCTTGGGACCTAAGGGTTCTTGTACGCGAAAAGCTAATTGTATTTTTACAGCAAAATTATCCTGAAAGTATCGCAAGAACTACCAGATTAACGGTTGAACGTAAAGATGGCAATAATGAAGAATAAGATAGTTGGTGTTTTCTTGATTTTGGTGACTTATGCCAATGCCCAACAAATCACTTGTTCTCCTGAGGACAAAACCCTTTTTGAGGTTAAAATAGCCGATTTGGAACCTACAAAAGGTACCAGCTTGGGAGACACCATAGCTTTGGTAGGACAATCCTTCCTTGGGACTCCTTATGTGGAAAAAACCCTTGAAGTTGGCAACACAGAAACCTTAGTGGTGAACTTCGGCGGGTTGGATTGCACCACTTTTGTGGAAAACGTGATGGCATTTAGCCTTATGCTTCAAAATCAACAGAAAGATTTTGAAAATTTCACTGAAAATTTGGAAACCGTTCGGTACAGAAATGGTGAATTAGATGGGTATCCATCCCGTTTACATTACTTCACGGAATGGATTAGAAACAACGAGAAAAAGGGATTGGTAAAAGACATCACTGCCGAACTTGGCGGGGTGAAATTGGTAAAACCCATAAATTTTATGGGCATGCACCGCAACTTGTATCCTTTTTTGGCCAGCGATGAAAATTTTGAGGCCATGTTGGCCGTGGAAAAAGAAATTGCCAAAGAAAAATTATGCTATTTGCCTAAGGACCAAATTGAAAGTAAAGAGCACCTCATTAAATCGGGTGACATTCTTGCTTTGGCCACTTCCATAAAAGGCTTGGATGTTACCCATACAGGCATTGCAATTCATCAACCAGATGGTAGGTTACACTTATTGCATGCATCCAGCAAAAACGGTGAGGTGGAAATATCTGAAATGCCTTTGGCAGATTACCTCAAAAACATCAAAAGCAATATTGGGATTATTGTCGCGAGGCCGACCCTACTTTCGTTTTAAGCACCATTCCATAGCGCCTAAAAGATGTTGACGGAACATGGGCTCGTCGTAAGAATCCACTGTATGGCCGCCCCCTGTATAAAAAGCCCTGCCACCATCAAATTCGTGATACCAAGCAATTGGGTGGTTGGAGCCGTTGGTGCCACCTTCGTAGCTGCTCTCATCCAAATTGAGCAAAACCGTGGTATCGGAACTTAGGTTTTTGTAGTTGTACCATTCGTCTGTTCTGATCCATGAATCCTGCAGATGTTCGATAGATGGATGCGCTTTGCTTACCACATCAATTTTTGCTTTTCGAACATTTGGATCGCTGGGGTGACTATCAAAATATCCACCTACTAATTCACCGTACCAGGGCCAATCATACTCGGTGTCGCATGCGGAATGAATTCCAAGAAAGCTTCCGCCACCTTGTATATAGCCTTCAAAAGCTTTCTGTTGCCCATTATTCAATACGTCCAAAGTTGTATTTAAGAAAACAACGAGTTTGTAGTTATTTAAATTTTGTGGGGTAAAATCTTCCCCCGATTCTGTTTGTAACGCTATAAACCCATTTTGTCTGCCAAGTTCCCGTAAGGTTTGCACCCCTTTTTCTATGGATTTGTGCCTCCAGCCCTCTGTTTTGGTAAATACCATTACCAATTCGGGCATTTTTTGTGCTTCAGCCTCTGTTGCAGGCTCATCTTGCGCCACTATTTGAAACATAAAACAAAAAGCAAGCAACGATAGTGCAAATGGTTTCATAGATGTTTGTTTAGACGTTTGAAGTTAAATATTTTTTAGGTGTGGTACCGAATTTCTTTTTGAAGGAAGTAATAAAATGGCTGGCCGTACTGTATCCTACTTTTAAACCTACTTCGTTGACATTGTGCTTGCCGGTTTCCAACATTTTACGGGCATACTCCATTTTATAATCAAATAGAAATCCAAATACGGAATCGCCATAAATCTGTTTGAAGCCCTCCTTTAATTTTTTAAGGCTCAACCCAACTTCTTGTGATAGTTCGGCCAATGTGGGTGGCTCGGCCATTCGAGAAATCATAATCTCTTTGGCCATGCGTATTCGACGCACATTATCCTCATCCGCTAAATATGGACATTGTTCCAAATCGGCATCTTCGGTTTTATTAAAGTAAAGTGATATGAGTTCGTACACTTTTCCCTTCAGGTATAATTTTTTGATGGATGGATGCAGGTTGAAATTCATCAACTGACTCAATACAACCGCCGTAGCCGGGGATACCATTTCCTGTGAATAATATTTCTTTTCCTTGTTCTCTTCGCTCAAAAAAGGAATATAATTAGCCTCATCAGAAAAGAGGGAATGGAACTTTCTTATGGTCATCACCACCGAGAGCAACCAGGACCCAGGTGAAACCACCAAATCCAGAGGTAAATCCTTTTGGGTATTGTAAAGCAACAAGGAGTTTTCTTCGTTTACCTCCAAATAGTAGTTGCCTTCATTAAAATTGAACTTTGACTTACCCTTCAAACAGAAGTGGAATTGAATATAGGAACTGTCAATATCCCGTTCTATCAGCTTAGGTTCTTTAGTATCGTTTTGTATTTTAAGGATGTAAATACCATCCTCGACCAAAATTTCGTCATATGAACCGCTAGCGATATTTTTCATATTGATTTTCAATCTAATTTTGTTTTTGTGTTAATTTAGAATCGCTCTAAATTGTATTGTGTATCACCAAATTTATCAATAATAACAATGCTTTACATCATTTTTATCAAAAAAAACACATAAAATAATTTTAGCCACCACCCATAGTTCCGCTAGCGTTATTTTTTGACCCATAACCCTGTTATTTTTGTGCTGCGATTTATATCCTTTATGAGGGACTACCATATTTCAAAACATAATTCCTTCTACGCCATAGGGTTGAGTTACAAGAAGGCGGATGCAGAGGTTAGAGGAAAGTTCAGTCTGGATGTTCCTGCCATTGACCATATTTTGGGCAAGGCCAAGGAAATCGGAATTGATGGCCTATTGGCTATTTCTACTTGTAACAGGACCGAACTTTATGGTTTTGCACAACATCCCTACCAGCTTATCAAGCTCCTTTGCGACGAGACCAATGGAACCGTTGAAGAATTTCAGGAAGTGGCCTACGTGTATAAAAACCATGATGCCATCTCTCATATGTTCAAAGTAGGCACCGGACTCGACAGCCAAATTTTGGGCGACTTTGAAATCATCAGCCAAATAAAGCAAGGATTTTATCGCTCCAAAAAGCAAGAAATGGCCAATCCGTTCTTGGAGCGTTTGTGCAATGCTGTAATCCAGGCTAGTAAGCGTATCAAAAATGAAACGGAACTGTCTTCTGGAGCTACGTCGGTGGCTTTTGCTTCGGTAAAATATATTTTGGACAATGTTGATGACATTTCCAACAAAAACATCTTGTTGTTCGGAACGGGTAAAATTGGACGAAATACATGCGAAAACCTGGTAAAGCACTCCAATAACTCACACATTACCTTGATCAACAGAACTCGGGAAAAAGCGGAGGATATCGCTGGCAAGTTTCATTTAACGGTAAAGGATTACGGCGACCTGCAAACGGAAATCAGAAAGGCCGATATTCTCGTAGTTGCCACCGGAGCCCAATTGCCAACCGTTTCCAAAGCACTTATTTATCCGAAGAAACCTTTATTGGTATTGGATTTGTCCGTTCCCAAAAACGTATCGGACGACGTGAAGCAATTGGACAATGTGACCTTGGTACATTTGGACCAACTCTCACAAATTACGGATGAGACCTTGGCCAAAAGAAAAAAATACATCCCCAAAGCGGAAGCAATCATAGAAAAAGTGAAAAAGGATTTCCTAAAATGGTTGGAAACCCGCAAGTTTGCCCCTGTGATCAATGCACTTAAGGACAAACTAAATACGATGAAGACCGAAGAAATCGATTTTCAGACCAAAAAAATTGAAGGTTTCGACCAAATTCAGGCAGAAATCATCTCCGACAGGATCATTCAAAAAATCACCAAGCAGTTTGCCAACCACTTAAAGAGCAACGAGGTGGATACCGATGATAGTCTGGAACTGATCCAGAAAGTATTTCAGCTAGAACTACACTCCAAATGAGCAAAATAATCCGCATTGGAACCCGCGACAGCGAATTGGCGCTGTGGCAAGCCACCACCGTGCAAGAAAAGCTGGAAGCACTCGGGTACGATACCATTTTGGTGCCAACAAAATCCATGGGGGACCAAGTATTGGACAAGCCCCTGTACGAACTTGGAGTTACGGGAATATTTACCAAGACCCTGGACGTTGCTTTGCTCAAAGGGGATATTGATATTGCAGTGCATTCCATGAAAGATGTCCCCACACAATTGCCACAGGGGATTGTTCAAGTTGCCGTTTTGGAACGTGCCGTCACCCATGACATATTGGTTCATAAAGGTGCTGAATTTTTAAATTCGAATGGATCCGCGACCATTGCCACGGGAAGTTTACGGCGAAAGGCCCAATGGCTGAACAAATACCCCAAACACAAAGTAGTGGACCTTAGGGGAAATGTAAACACCCGCCTACTGAAACTCATTGAAAATGATTGGCAAGGAGCCATCTTTGCACAGGCAGGATTGGAACGAATCAAGCTATTGCCAAAGGATGCCATTCAGTTGGATTGGATGATTCCCGCCCCAGCGCAAGGTGCGATGCTCGTAGTTACCAAAGAAGAAGATGATTTTACCAAAGAAGCTGTGGGCAAACTCAACCATTCAGAAACTGAATTGGCCACAACCATTGAGCGGGAGTTTCTGCGTACGCTGGAAGGCGGTTGTACCGCGCCAATAGGGGCCTTGGCACACATAAAAGACAAAACGGTATATTTTGAGGGGGTTGTTTTCTCCTTGGATGGAAGGCAAAAAATCGACATTAAAAAAGAAGTAAAGCTCTCCAATGTGCAAGGCCTCGGAAAAATCAGCGCGGAAGAAGTGTTGCAAAAAGGAGGCGACAAATTGATGCAAGAGATCAGAAATGAAAACAGTACTGTCCACTAAAATGTTGAGTCCGGCCCAAAAGGAGCTTTTTCTAAATTCTGGTTTGGGATTGGTGGAGTACGATGCCCTAAAAATTGAACTGTTGGATGTAAAAATCCCGTTCACTTACAGCAACTATATTTTCACAAGTAAGAATGCAGTAAAAGCATTTTTACGGCAAGCCAAAAGGTTAGATTTATCCAAATTCAATGCGTTTTGTGTGGGAGAAAAGACAAAATCACTTTTGGAAGAAAAGGGTCTAAAAGTGATAGAAATGGCCGAAAATGCATCAGAATTGGCAGAAACTTTGGTCAAAAAGTATCAAAACGAGTCCTTTTTATTTCTTTGCGGTAACAAAAGAAGAGATGAACTTCCTGATACTTTAAAAAAATATAACATTCAGTATAAAGAATTGGAAGTCTACCACACCCACTTGAATTCGAAAAAGTTTCAACGCGATTTTGATGGCATCCTGTTCTTTAGCCCCAGTGGCATCCGAAGCTATCTTTTGGAAAACACTTTAGGGAAAAGCACCTTGTTCTGTATTGGAAATACCACCGCTTCCGAAGCTGAAAAACATTCAAAAAATATTATTGTAGCCAACAAACCAACCGTGGAAAACGTGTTGGTCCAGGCGATAAAAGAAATGTCGCAATAAAACGGATGCTGAGCGTAGTCGAAGCATCTTTCAACATCGAAAAAACAATTAAAAGATTCCTGTCTTCATAGGAATGACAAATTAAAATTTATGATAAAAAACGACTTGTTCTTAAAGGCAATGAAAGGCGAAACCGTTGAACGTCCACCCGTATGGATGATGCGACAAGCAGGGCGCTATTTGCCAGAGTTTATGGAACTCCGTAAAAAATACGATTTCTTCACCCGTTGCCAGACACCGGAATTGGCTTCGGAAATTACCGTACAGCCGATACGCCGATACGGAATGGATGCAGCCATTTTGTTCAGCGACATTTTGGTAATTCCACAGGCCATGGACATCGAGGTACAGATGAAACCGAATTTTGGTCCATATTTGCCAAATCCTATTCGTTCACAAGCAGATTTGGACAAAGTGATCGTACCGAACATTCAAGACACTTTGGGGTATGTGATGGATGCCATTACCATGACCAAAGAAAAATTGAATGATGAAGTTCCCTTGATTGGGTTTGCAGGTTCACCTTGGACCCTTCTTTGCTATTGCGTGGAAGGTCAAGGCAGCAAAAGTTTTGACAAAGCCAGAGGATTTTGCTTTACTCAACCCGAAGCTGCACACGAATTGCTTCAAAAAATTACGGATACCACCATTGCTTACCTAAAAGCCAAGGTTAAAGCTGGCGTAAATGCCGTTCAAGTTTTTGATTCTTGGGGAGGAATGCTATCGCCTCAGGATTACCAGGAATTTTCTTGGAAATATATTCAGCAGATCGTGGATGCGTTAAAAGACGAAGCTCCCGTTATTGTTTTTGGTAAAGGATGCTGGTTCGCACTCAAGGAAATGGCGAATTCAGGTGCTTCGGCCGTTGGTGTCGATTGGACCTGTTCTGCTCAAAATGCACGATACTTAACAGGAGGCAATGTTACCCTTCAAGGTAATTTTGACCCTGCACGTCTACTGTCCCCTCCAGAGAAAATAAAGGAAATGGTAACCCAAATGATTCGTGATTTTGGCAAGGACAAATACATAGTTAACCTTGGCCATGGTATTTTACCCAACATACCGGTAGAAAATGCAAAAGCATTTATAGATGCGGTAAAAGAATATAAGGAGTGAACCTTATAGAAGTAGTAAAGCGGGTCGATTTTAAAAATATACTGAAAGGTGTTTTTATTGGATTGATCCGGCCTCACTTTATATTGCCAACCATAAAGGCCACCAAGGATTGCATAGCCATATCAACAAAAAACTACGGTAAGCTGCACCATAAAAATGGTCCTGCAAATGCATTTAGACACGCCTTTTGGAATTACTTGATCGCAAAAAGGTGTTTTAAATGGCAAAGGAACGAGGAAATAGCTTTGGCTTGGGCCAAAAAGGTAACCGATTGGCACGAGGATTCATTTCCGAACAAAAAATTGCCAAAGACAATGGATTTACACAATAATGAAGTGGGACGATACATTTTTAGACAGCATCCTGAAAAATCGGAGGATGAAATCGTTGGGCTGTTACGGAAAATGGCGTCTGAATCCATCAAAATTGATGAAAGTTCAGTGTTATCTGAATATGAAAATCGAATGGTACATATTCTTCAGAAATGAAAAAGTCAGCATTAGTCAAAATAAATTATCTGAATGAGAGCGATTCTGAAGATCTCTACCATTTGATGACGTCCAACGCTGACATTTTCAATCGTTTTTTTACAAAAACCCTATCTCAGAATCAATCTATAGAAAACTCTCAACTATATATTTCCAATAAAAATAAGGAAATAGAACAAAAGCTTGAATTTACTTATGCCATCAGGAATAAAACCAACAAAGTTATTGGACTTGTTATTCTCAAAGAAATACACTGGGATACGGGAGAAGGAGAATTGGCCTATTGTTTGGACAAAAAACATCAAGGAAAGGGAATAATTTCTCAAAGTGTGAAAACTATTATCGAAACAGCCTTTGAAGAACTTAAACTAAAAAAGTTAATCATCTTTGCCCACAGTAGTAACGTGGCCAGCATTAGAGTTGCCGAAAAAACGGGTTTTCTTTGGGTCAAAACCTTATCGAAAGCCTATCAACCTCCAAATGAGGCTCCTCTTGACATGGAACTTTATGAATTAAATTATGAAAAATAAATTCTACGAATACATTCAACAACTACAAGATACCATCACCAATAAACTGGAACAACTTGACCGGACCGCCAAATTCCAACAAGACTTTTGGGAGCGTGAAGAAGGCGGTGGGGGTAGAACCCGTGTCATTGAAAATGGAGCTGTTTTTGAAAAAGGAGGTGTAAATATTTCCAAAGTCCACGGTCCATTACCAAAAAGTATGCAAAACTATTTTGGAGTAGAGGATGTAGATTTCTTTGCATGTGGCCTCAGTTTGGTAATCCACCCTAAAAGCCCGATGGTTCCAACTGTACACGCCAATTGGCGCTATTTTGAAATGTACGACAAAGATGGCAACATTGTGGACCAATGGTTTGGTGGTGGACAAGATCTCACCCCCTACTATTTGTTCGATGAGGATGCCACACATTTTCACGCGATTTGCAAAAAGGCCTGCGATGCCCACAACCCAGAATTTTATCCAACTTACAAAAAGAAATGCGACGAATATTTCTGGAATTCACACAGAAATGAAGCTCGTGGTGTAGGTGGATTATTCTTCGATTATTGCAAAGCAACCGAAGAAACCAGTATGGAAGACTGGTACAATTTTGTGACCGAGGTTGGGAACAGTTTTTTGGAGGCTTACGCTCCAATCGTTAAAAAAAGAAAAAATCTCCCCTATACTCAAGAACAACGCGACTGGCAGGAAATTCGTCGAGGGCGTTATGTAGAGTTCAATTTAGTGCACGATAAGGGCACTCTTTTCGGCTTGAAAACCAATGGCCGTATCGAAAGTATTTTGATGAGCCTGCCGCCACATGTGCAATGGCGATATGACCATCATCCAGAAAAAGGAAGCGAGGAAGAGAAATTGATCGCGGTTTTGCAAAATCCAAAAACTTGGGTTTAATGCGTAGTTTTGTCCTGAAACCAAATCAATGAGACAGAAAATTTATCAAATAGATGCATTCACCAGCCAGACTTTTGGGGGCAACCCTGCAGCGGTCTGCATTTTGGATTCGTGGTTGAACCCTGAACTGATGCAACAAATTGCACAAGAGAATAATCTTGCCGAAACAGCCTTTGCCGTAAAAAAAGATGATTTGTACGAAATTCGATGGTTTACCCCCGAAGTGGAAGTGGACCTTTGCGGACATGCAACCTTGGCCACCGCTTTTGTGCTGTTCCATTTTTATGAGTTTGAAAAAGATACCATTCAGTTTTATTCCAGCAGAAGTGGGAATCTAACTGTAGCCAAGGCAGATAATGGTTGGTTAACCATGGATTTCCCTACCGATAACTTAATTGCCATTCAGAATATTGAGGAGTTGGACACCGCTATTGGGAAAGCCCCGGTAAAAACCTTGAAGGGCAAAACCGATTATCTGATGGTCTATAGCTCACAAAAAGAAATTGAGGAAATAGAACCCAACCATCATTTATTGGGGCAATTGGACGTTCGAGGAGTAATTGTAACCGGACCAGGGGACGAAGTAGATTTTGTTTCCCGTTTTTTTGCTCCTGCCTGTGGAATTCCTGAAGACCCTGTGACAGGTTCTGCCCATACTTCATTGACTCCCTATTGGACCGAAATATTGGACAAAACCAAAATGACAGCTAAACAGCTTTCCAAACGAGGTGGCGATTTGGTGTGTGAGTACTTAGGCGAGCGTGTTAAAATTTCAGGTAAGGCCGTACTTTATCTAACAGGACAAATTGATATTTGATAGTAGCTTTAAGTATCAAGCAATATGCTCTAAGCTATGGGAAACTATAAAAATTATAAGGTCTGGGATTAATCACATCATTGTATGCTTAAAATAAATAGATTGATCAACACCATAAAAACATCACTATAAACTTAAGCTTACAGCTGAAAGCTTATCACCTAAAACTAAAATATGTATCCATTAATACGAAATAGAAGACTACGCGCATCCGAATCCATCAGAAGGTTGGTTCGGGAAACCACCTTGACCCCGGATGATTTTTTGGTGCCATTATTTGTCACCGAAGGAACGGGTATCAAGGAAGAAATCCCCTCAATGCCCAACTATTTTCGGTTGAGTTTGGACAATCTCGAAAAAGAAGTAAAGGAACTTTGGAAAATGGGATTGTGCTCTGTTCTTCTTTTTGTAAAAGTTGATGATAAACTGAAGGACAATAAGGGAACAGAAGCTTTGAATCCCGATGGTTTGATGCAACGCGCCATAAAAACCGTAAAAAACGCCTGTCCACAAATGTTGGTGATGACGGACGTGGCCCTTGACCCATTTTCCGCTTATGGACACGATGGTATTGTGGCTGAAGGGCAAATCCTAAATGATGAAACTGCAGAAGTTTTGGCAGAAATGAGTGTGTCGCATGCTAAAGCTGGAGCTGATTTTGTGGCACCTAGCGATATGATGGATGGTAGAATTCTTACCATTCGCGAGGCATTGGAAGATGAAGGGTTCATCAAGACCGGAATTATGGCCTATTCCGCAAAATATGCAAGTGCTTTCTATGGTCCCTTCCGTGATGCACTAGACTCCGCTCCCGTTGATATTGCCAATGTACCTAAGGACAAAAAAACCTATCAAATGGATTATGCCAATCGGTATGAGGCCATCAAAGAAACCCAAATGGATATCGATGAAGGCGCCGATATCGTGATGGTAAAACCTGGATTGTGCTATTTGGACATTGTTCGGGAAATAAAAAATGAAGTAGAGGTTCCCGTTGCTGTTTATCAAGTTTCTGGAGAATATGCCATGGTAAAAGCTGCAGCAGAAAAAGGGTGGTTGAACCACGATGCCGTAATGCTGGAACAACTGACCGCCATTAAGAGAGCTGGTGCCGATATCATAGCCAGTTATTTTGCGAAGGATTTTATCCGTACTTTGGGATAAACCTCAACCTACATGAAAAAACTATTGGTTTCGTTTTTCTTCATCACTTTAGTGATGCCCTTTGGGTTTGCCCAACGAGAACTTATTCATGCCTATCCACACAAATTGGGTTTTGATGAAGATTACATCAACCAAAAAGTAGATTCCATTATGGAAATGGGCATTGATAGTTTGGCCTTTCCAGGAGCACAATTGTTGGTTGCAAAGAACGATACCGTTATTTTTCACAAGGCTTATGGTTTCCACACCTATGATAGCATTCAGCCTGTCGCATTGAACGATATGTATGATTTGGCCTCCGTCACCAAAATATCGGGACCGCTACCTGCGCTGATGAAGTTGGTAGACGAGGGCAAACTAGACCTGGACAAACCTTTCAGTACATATTGGGAACCATGGAAAAGTAGAAAAGACAAAAAGAACCTCACGCTTCGTGAGATTTTGGCACATCAGGCTGGTTTGGTGCCCTACATTGTGTTTTTACAGAAAGTTCTTCGGAAAAATGGTAAGATCAAAAGGAGGTTTGTACACAATGCATCGGATAAAAAATTTCAAGGACAAGTATACGACGGGCTCTATATCAACAATCGTTTTGAACGAAAAATGAACCGCATCATCAACCGATCCAAGGTTTCGGATGAAAAGAAATACAAATACTCAGGGCTCACTTTTCTGATTTTCCCCAGTTTGATTGAACAACTTACCGGAACCGATTATCAAACCTATTTGGATGAAAATTTCTATCACCCCTTAGGTTGTCACACACTTGGTTATCTGCCCAAGGAAAACAATTATGTAAATGCCATTGTTCCCACCGAAGTGGATACACTTTTTAGGAAAACCTTGGTAAAAGGTTGGGTGCACGACGAAAATGCGTCACTTAAGGGAGGTGTTTCGGGCAATGCAGGTTTGTTTGGCACGGCGGATGACTTGGCCAAACTGATGCTATTCTATCAAAATTATGGAAATGTGGATGGTAAACAGATTATCTCCGAAGAAACCCTGAGAGAGTTCACTACAGTTCAATATCCCGAAAATGAAAATTATAGAGGCTTGGGTTTTGACAAGCCGCTTTTGAACAATTCGGAACTTCCTATAGAAGAAGCCTACCCTTCACAACTAGCTTCTTCAGAAAGTTTTGGGCATTCTGGATTTACAGGAACATTTGTTTGGGCAGATCCGGTAAAAAAATTGACTTTTATTTTTCTTTCTAACCGGGTATACCCCTCTCGTGACCACCGAAAATTATATAGTTTGGATATTCGACAGGCGCTTCAGGATGTTTTTTACAAAGCAGAAGGATTAAACATTCAAAATTAATTCCTATTCCCTATCTTGGTACTAAAGATTCTGCCATTCTATGGGACTACTACTATTTTATGCCCTTATTTCCATTTTCTTTTCATTTCTATGCTCCATTTTGGAGGCGGTGCTGTTAAGTATCACACCCACCTTTATCAATGTAAAAAAGCAAGAGGGAAAAGATTATGCGGCCACCTTGGAAACCCTTAAAAAAGATGTTGACAAGCCGCTGATCGCCATACTAACCCTAAACACCATTGCGCATACCGTTGGGGCCATTTTGGTAGGGGTACAAGCAAAAGCCGCTTATGCGGAAATGTATGGAAGTGCGGAGCGGACCATTTTTGGCTTTGCATTGACCGAAGACCTTATGGTTGGTATAGTATCCACCATTATGACAATATTGATTCTGGTAGCGTCAGAAATCATTCCTAAGACCATAGGAGCCACTTTTTGGAAACAACTGGCGAACTTCACCAGCAAAGCGCTGAACATTATGGTATTCATCCTAAAATGGACAGGACTGTTATGGTTGCTGCAGCTCTTCACTAAACTGGTCGGTGCCAAAGGTGAGCACGGTAGCATATTGAGCCGTGAAGATTTTAGTGCCATGACGGAAATTGCGCATGAAGAAGGCGTGTTCAAGGAATCGGAATCGAAGATGATCAAGAATCTGCTCTATTTTGATGAAATTCTGGCACGCGATGTGATGACCCCAAGAACCGTAATGAAGGTGGCTTCTGAAGATACGCCCATCAAAGAATTTTTTGAAAAAAACAGACCCCTGCGCTTCTCTAGGATTCCTCTGTACAAAGATCGGATGGACAACATAACCGGTTTCTTTTTAAAAGACGAATTATTGGAGGCCATCATTAACAAAAAGGGGAATGAAACCTTATCGACAATTAGAAGGGAACTTTTAGTAACTAACCGCAGTAAATCCATCAATGATCTATTCAAAAAATTTGTGCAGAAAAGAGAGCACATTTCTTTGGTGGTGGATGAGTATGGTTCCGTAAGTGGTTTGGTTACCATGGAAGATGTGATTGAAACCCTTCTAGGTTTCGAAATTATGGACGAAAGTGACAATGTTGAAGACCTTCAAAAGCTCGCTAGAAAGAACTGGCACGCCCGGGCAAAGCGATTGGGAATTATTGAAGATGAAGATAAAATAGAGTAATGGAATTTGCTTATATACAGACTCCTATCGGGACAGCAAAACTAGAAGGCGACTCAAACGGCCTTGCTTCCATTACTGTTTTGGACAATAAAATACCAAGTAGTACAATTCCTGAAAATTTAAAGGACGCTACGCAGCAATTTCAAGAATATTTTGATGGTGACCGAACGGTATTTAATCTTAAATTGAATCCGTCCGGAACCGATTTTCAAAAGAAAGTTTGGGACGCCCTTTTAAAAATACCTTTTGGAAAAACCATTTCTTATTTGGAACTTTCCAAACAACTCGGTGACGTAAAGGCCATTCGTGCAGTAGCCTCGGCCAATGGCAAAAATCCACTTTGGATTGTGGTTCCTTGTCACCGTGTAATAGGAACCAATGGAGACCTCACAGGATATGCAGGCGGACTGCATAGAAAAAAATGGTTATTGGAACACGAGAGTCCTGCAAAGCAGACGACTCTTTTTTAATTGGCTACCATGCTTTATAAACTTAACCTGGAGCATATCCTTTTTTTGGATATCGAGACCGTACCACAAAAACAAGATTTCTCCGACTTGGATGAAACCGCCCAGCTTTTATGGGAACAAAAAACACAGTACCAGCGCAAAGATGAATACACTGCGGAGGAATTTTACGAACGTGCCGGGATTTGGGCAGAATTCGGTAAGATTGTTTGTATTTCTGTTGGCTATTTCACCCACAAAGGAGAAAACCGAAATTTTAGGGTCACTTCCTTTTATGGTGATGAAATCAAAATTTTAAAAGAGTTCAAACAATTGCTCAAAGAGCATTTTAGTCAAGTAAAGCACCTTCTGTGTGCCCATAATGGCAAAGAGTTCGATTTTCCCTATATCGCCCGTAGAATGGTGATAAACAGCATCAATCTACCCTACAAATTGGATTTGTTTGGCAAAAAGCCATGGGAAGTCCCACATTTGGACACTATGGAGCTTTGGAAGTTTGGCGACTACAAACATTATACCTCTTTAAAACTATTGGCCTATGTGCTAGGAATCCCTTCTCCTAAGGAAGATATGGACGGCAGTATGGTAAAGGATGTATTCTACAAGGAAAACGATATCGATAGAATCATAACCTATTGTGAATTGGATGTGATCACGACAGCACAAGTATTTCTGCGACTGCGCAATGAAGAACTGTTATCAGATGAAGAAATCAAAAAGGTTTGATCTTTTGGAAAGGTAAAAGGGGGAATAGTTAAGGTTTCAGGATAATTGTCACTCTTAGCGAAGCGAAGAACCTACCTATTGCTAATTGATTATTGAAATCAGTTTTTATAAAATTTTGTGCTCTTAATACCCGCATAGTCCTGAATCACCAATACGTACAATCCAGATGATAAGGAGGACACATTTATGGAACCTTCGGTCTTACCCTTTTTTATGACGTTTCCAGAAGTAGTTACAATAGAGAATTCGGCATCTTTGGACAACTCTGCATTTACATTCAAGAAGTCCACCGATGGGTTGGGATAAACAGATATGTTCAATTCCTGTGGGATAAACATGGGGGCATTTTGAATCAATGTGGTCTCTGCCCCCTTAAACTCGAACTCTATAGTATCCGAGAACTCGGAAACAGCCCTCTCGGTACAAATGGCCCTAATTCGGGCTTCATAAACCTTACCTTCTTCCAGCGCAGAAAGTTCAAAACTGTTTTCAAAAATCAATTCACTGTTCCAATTGTCCGATTCAATACTTTTATACTGCACCTCGAACAGGGTTTCCTCTGCATTTTTCCAAGAAATGGTTGCGCCATCAACGGATGAGCCATCCAAATCAATCTCTGTAGGAACATCGATTGAACAATTGGATACTTTGGCACCGGTTACGATCAAAGTAAAATCTTGAAGTTCATTTTTAAGGCTTCCTTTATGGGAAATTGTAATGGTATAGGTGCCTCTAGCATTTTCCACTTCAACTCGCTCAAAAGGATCTACTTTGTTATCGCCACGTGTAGCGGCATTGTTTGCTTTTGACGGGTTCAACTTCCAAGGAAAATACGTTTCTCCATCCTTGGTTATCCTAATATCCAGATCGTTCACCAAAGCGGCCATTGTACTATTTAGGTCTCCTCGGTTTATGTTTTCTGATTCCGGGTCTGTCCAAGAAATCGAAGCCACCAAAGGAGCACCCTCAATTGCATTTACCGTTATACTATAAGTTTCACCGTTCGATAAACTTTCTTCGTTCACCAAGGTAGTATAATCCTTATTCTGAAGAACCTGCGCTGCCGATTTCGCATTCATAATGCCCCATCCCATTTTGTAATCTGGACCTTGGGCATCCACATCATCTGCAGTATGAAGTGCAAGTCCCTTCAAGGTAGCTGCTTTCATATAACTGCCGAACAATTCTTCGTGATACTGTTGCAACAACAAAAGAGTGCCCGTTACACCAGGTGCAGCCATTGAGGTTCCAGCGGAAACCTGGTAACTGCTGTTGGTGGCAGAGCTTGTAGAAAGAATATTACCCCCGTCACCGGCAAGGTCTGGTTTTACTCGGCCATCATCCACAGGGCCAAAACTGCTGTACCCCGCAACTGAAGCTTTCTTTAAATCCCCATTGCTATCAATTTCGGTATTGGCACCGGCAATGGTCAGTCCATTTTTGGTTGTGGTAAAGCCAAGCAACAAATCGAACCCATCTACAGTTTTACCAAAACTTGGCGATTCGTTATCATAGGATTTTTGGGCATTGCCCGCAGCTGTTACCATCAAATAGTAAGGAGCATTGTACATGATTCTATCCCAATCTTGTGAAACCTTTATATAAGCCCCAAAATACCAATCGGGAACCCTATCGGACAAAATTCCATAGGAATGGTTGCTCAATAACATACCATTGGCGGCCGCTTCCGCAACTTCGATTTTATCTCTGCTCCAATCGTGGGTCAACGCCTGAGCCCCGTAAGCAACGCCTTTGGCATTGGGCTCTACCCCGGCAGAAATAAGATTTCCGGTAACCAAAGTGGCATGTAGGCTAATTTCATCCACATTATCGCTATTTTTTGCCCGAGTATCAAACTCTTGGTGGGAAGATAGTGCCACACCGGAATCCCAAACACCCACTTCCATATTTGTTCCGGTTAAGCCCAAATTCAATAAGCCTTTATCATATAATGTATGTGCCCTAGAAGTTTGGGAAGCGGGATCATTGAGTGTGGTATAATAAAGCGGTGTGCCATCGGTACCGATATCCTTCAAGGCAACTTGTGTCCCGTCTGCTTTTTTTTCTGATGCGCTAAGACCTTCAGACTTAATTAACTCCCCTATTTTACGTAACTTGGATTGGTGTTCCATTTCCATTTCAGAAATAACACCCGATATTTTTCCTTGATCGTAGGAAAAACGTATTTTCTCTTTGGCTTTTTTGGATTGGGCATGAGTGGAAACAATGCCTAAAAGCAAGAATAAAATGGAGAAGATAGCTCCCTTGGCCCTTAAAGGAAATCTGTAGTCCATAATTAAGTTTAGGTAAGATTTGGACTACGAATATATAAGGAAGTGTAGGATTCATCGATAAAATTCCTACTTTATTCGACGAAATACATAGCGTTTTACTTCATTATGTTGTGAAAATAAACTTTTATGTGGTGTAGTTTTTTTCTTACTAACTAAAAAATTTTCAATTTATAACAAAGCAACTAACAAGTTTTCCTCATCAGATTTTGAAATTTACGGATTACAGAATGGCTCCACCCTATTATTAGGTTTTGAATTGGGACACCTCTTCCTGCTAATTCGGTTACGCTGTTCAACCATTATTCCAATTCAAAACACATCGACTGTTACTTCACTATTGCTTCCAAAACATTGCGTAAATTTGTACTCTAAATCCATTTAATGCTAGAAAAGAAGTCAATAGAATATGAAAAGGCGGTACTCATTGGTGTAATGAACCAACACCAAAATGAAGAAAAGGTTAAAGAGTACTTGGATGAGCTAGAATTTTTGACCTATACTGCCGGTGGTGAAGTAGAAAAAAGATTTATACAACGCATTGATGTGCCCAACCCGAAAACATACATCGGAAGCGGTAAGATGGAGGAAGTACGCCAATATGTAAAGGAAAACGAAATCGGCTCGGTCATCTTTGATGATGAATTATCACCTGCACAACAAAACAATATCGAAAAATTGCTTCGATGCAAAGTACTGGACAGGACAAGCTTAATCCTTGACATTTTTGCACAAAGAGCGAAAACCAGTTATGCCAGGACTCAAGTAGAATTGGCCCAATACGAATATTTATTGCCTAGACTGACCGGTCTTTGGACGCACTTGGAAAGGCAACGAGGTGGTATTGGTATGCGCGGACCCGGTGAAACCGAAATTGAAACGGATAGACGTATTGTTCGTGACCGAATTGCCCTGCTAAAAAAGAAACTTGCAAAAATAGATCGCCAAATGGAGACCCAACGAGGTAACCGGGGTTCTTTGGTACGAGTTGCATTGGTGGGTTATACCAATGTAGGGAAATCCACTTTAATGAACGTGATCAGCAAGAGCGATGTATTTGCCGAAAATAAACTTTTTGCTACGCTGGACACCACGGTTCGCAAAGTGGTACTGGGGAACCTTCCTTTTTTGTTGAGTGATACGGTTGGATTCATCAGAAAGCTACCCACACAATTGGTAGAGAGTTTTAAAAGTACCTTGGACGAAGTTCGCGAAGCTGACCTGTTACTCCATGTGGTGGATATTTCCCATCCCAATTTTGAAGAACATATTGATTCGGTGAATCAAATTTTGGATGAAATAGATAGTTCGGACAAGCCGTGCATTATGGTTTTCAACAAGATAGACCAGTACACGCCCGAAACTATTGATGAGGATGATTTGGTGACCGAACGCACCACCGCTCATTTCACGCTGGAGAAATGGAAAAAAACCTATTTCAACAAGCTTGGTGACAAGGCCTTGTTTATCTCTGCATTGAACAAGGAAAACATGGATGAATTTAGAAAGCGCGTATATGATGCGGTGCGCGATATCCATATCACCCGATTTCCGTACAACAACTTTTTGTACCCTGAGCATTTGGACGAATACTAAACCTTTTACAGTTAAGCAGCCAACTTCCTCGATAAAAGGTAAAACTAAAATCAGTTCACAACATTTTTAGACCAGTTCACAACAAAAGTTTAGGGAGTGACCACTGATAAGCTACTTTCATATTGTTTTTAAGTCATTTTAGTGTCACGCACAGATCTTATGGATCTTAACCTACTTAGACCATGGTCTTAAAAACACGAAAAACATTTTTCACCCCACAAAAAAGCCCTTAAAATTAAGGGCTTTTTTTGTTTGTTTTTACTGTTGTTTTAAAACTTATAGCTCAATCCCAAAGTCCAATACGTTTGTAGTTCGTTATCAATGGTGTCAAACGTAGCATCGGGGTTTGGAGTTGGCGCATTGTTCACAATATAATTCAAGGTCTCCTGCTTGTTGTTTCGCAGCCCAAAATCGAACCCGACACCGATCATTTTCCACAAGGTATAGCTAAAAGAGTTGGTCCACGTCCAGTTGCTCAGGTTACTGCTCTCATAACTTTGGAACAAAGACAGGTTACTTTTAAAGCTTATAGCGCCGATTTGCTTGGTGTAGTCCGCTAGAATTTTAGCTCCCATGGAAGATTCAAAAATAGTATCCTCGCTACTGAATACAAAGTTGTAGTTCAACGGATGTATCACTACGACCAAATCTGAAATTGGGGTCCATGTAGCACCTACACCAAGGTCTAAATAACCTGGGTCGTTAAAGTTGCTCAGAATGGTAGTCCGATATTCCATTAAACCGGAAATGGCAAAATTCTCACTCAATTTTCTACCATATAACGATGAAATATTGAACACATCGGTAGCTTGACGAAAACTGTCGTTATCAGTTGGGTCGTCTTTGTCGTCCAACTTTACCCAAGACAGATTTACGTTAGCGGCATTTCTCCAAAAAAACTTTTCTTCTTGTAGATTGGCAAACGCATTGACGGTAAATCCAATATTGCCCGATGAGTTATTGGGAATACCCTGTGCAAACCAATTGTTGAATTCCGAAATACTTCCACCAATGGTACCAAAAGCACCAACTTTCCATCCGGGCAGAGCGTCCAATTTTGCCTGAAGCGCATCTACCCTTTTTTGAATAGCTGCGATGGAATCTTTTTTAGGTCCCATTTCAGCTTTGATTTCTTCTGCGGTTTGAGCGGTGGCAAACGACACCATAAAAATAGCCAAGGAGGCCAGCAGCAATTTTTTCATAGTATGGAGTTTAATGTTTAGAACCGTAAAAATAAGAAATGTCACAACTATTCACTTCATCCATTTAAAATAAACCTTAGGTAGATATAGTGGAGCAGCCTAGCCATAATTAAACCAAAACCGACTTCATCACCCCTCTTTAAAATCAACATCTTAAAACATCCCGTCAATCTGTAAAGGTCCACCCGTCAACTCAAACAGGGCATCCGTCAGATCGTACCAAAAAATTGTTTGGCAAAACCACATCTTGCAACCTATTAAATAATCCCATAAACAATTTTGTTATGAAAATTAGAAATCTTTTTTTATCACTTATTACCATTATCACCTTAGGATCCTGTAGCAAGGACGATGGCCCGAGCACGCCAACGACCAAGGCACCGACCATTACCAGCTTTACGCCCGACCAGGGCCCGGTGGGCACCCTGGTCACCATCAACGGGACCAATTTTGGCACCACCGCCGCTGCCAACACCGTGAAGCTGGGAAGCGCCACGGCAACGATAAGCGGAACGCCCACGGCAACCAAACTGACCATCACCGTGCCACAGGGCGCCACCTCCGGAAAGATCAGCGTTTCCGTAGGCGGGAATACCACCACCAGCACCGGAACCTTCACCGTGACCGAACCCGAACCCGATAATGTGGCACCGGTGATCGCGGCCCAAGAATTCGAGGTCATGGAAAGCGTTCAAGAGATTGGTGAAGTAGTTGCCAACGATGAAGACGGAGACGAACTTAGCTTCGTGATATCATCAAACGACAATGATCTTTTTGTTATTGATCAAAACACTGGACTGCTTGGTCTGGCGGAGGGCAAAAAACTTGATTTTAATACCGCAGACTCCCACACCATTACCGTACAAGTGAGCGATGGAAAGGGAGGAGTTGACTCTGCCGATATCACCATAAATGTCTCCGAAGATTTGGCGCCAACAGGAGAAACGCAGTACAATTTCTCTGTTGCTGAGATCATTCCCGATACCGAAGCCATAGGGGCCATTAGCATGGATGATCCAGAAGGACAGGACATCACCTTCTCCATATCCGATAATGATAACGACCTTTTCGAGATCAATAACGATGGCGAATTGAGCCTTGCTGATGGTAAGAACCTGGACCATGAAACAGATACGGCCCATAATATTACCGTAACTGCAAGTGATGGCTTTAACGAGGTCGAAATCTCCGTTACCATTAACGTAGAGGATATCATCAACATAGACGATCCCTCTACCTTTGTGACCACATGGCTTACTGATTTTGATGGGGACACGATTGAAATTGGATTGAGCAATCTTTTGGAATACAATTTCACCATTAATTGGGGCGACGGCACCATCGAAGTAATCTCTGGTTCCGGTTTATCTTCAGTCGACCATCAATATGCCTCACAGGGAGTCTATCAAATAGCGATCCAAGGAGAGTTCCCAGCAATATATATGGATGACAATGGAAGTGCTCATAAACTAAGAACCATCGACCAGTGGGGCGAGATTGTATGGGCCAGCATGAATTATGCCTTCTATGGCTGTGAGAATATGGAAATCAACGCAGAAGATGTGCCGAATCTATCCCAAGTCACCCTGGCCGCTTATACATTTGCAGACTGCTTTTCAATGGAAAGTGGAGTAAGTTCATGGGATGTCAGCAACATTACGGATATGTCCTATATGTTTTGGGGCGCCAGTTCGTTTAACGGAGGAATTGGAGGTTGGAATACCACCAATGTCCAGGATATGTCCTCAATGTTCCAAGATGCTACCGATTTTAACAGGAATATTGGAGGTTGGGATACCAGTAATGTAACGAATATGAACAATACGTTTAACAATGCTTCCAGTTTTAGTAACTCTTTGGCAACTTGGAATTTGTCCAGCCTTACAACTGCCACAGGCATGTTGAACGGCTCTGGAATGTCACAGGTGAGTTACAATGCCACCTTGATTGGATGGGCCGGCCAGCAAGCAGACCTACAACCCAATGTAACGGTTGGAGCAAACGGCCTGCAATATTGTGGAGAAGACGCCATTGATGCCATGAATATTTTAGAAGGCATTGGCTGGGATTTTGTGGGAGATGTAGGACTCGCGAACTGCCCATAAATTTATAAACAAACAAATTATATAAAAGATACCGTCGGCGGCCACAGGGCTGTCGGCGGTTTTTGTTTTTGAGCTGATAAGATTTAAGATGTCAGGGGACAGGTGTCAGAAATCAGAGATAAGACTTCAGAGCTCAGACTTCTGATGTCCGATTACTGGATAAGAAAGATTTCTCGAATGCCCCCTTCGCCTGCCTGCGGCAGGCAGGCGCTCAATGGCCAGCGCTCAGCGACCCAAGTTGGCATTCTACTCTGGATGCAGAGCTGTCATTCCGTGCTTGACACGGAATCCCATCTGAGTGAGACCCTGAAACAAGTTCAGCGTGACGATAAGAGGTCATTTCGACATGAGGAACGAAGTGACGATGGAGAAATCTCTTCTTCTATTTTTAGATTTCTCACATTCGTTCGAAATGACAAGAACGGATCTCTGACCTCTCATATCTGAGCTCTGACTTCTTCAAAAAAGAACATCCATCAACCCAAACAGGGCATCCGTCAGATCATGAGCCAAATTCTTCTTCAAAAATGACACCTTGTACTTTTAACATCAAAAACAAAGACTATGAATCTTAAAAAATTAGCCCTTTCGCTCTTTGCAGTGGCCGCCCTTTGGTCCTGTTCCAAGGACGATGGGCCAAGTACGCCAACGGCCAAGGCGCCGACCATTACCAGCATTACGCCCGAACAGGGCCCGGTGGGCACCTTGGTCACCATCAACGGGACCAACTTCGGCACCACCGCCGCTGCCAACACCGTAAAGCTGGGAAGCGCCACGGCGACCATAAGCGGAACGCCCACGGCAACCAAACTGGCCATCACCGTGCCCCAGGGCGCCACCTCCGGCAAGATCACCGTGACCGTGGGCGGGAATACCGCCACCAGCACCAAGACCTTCACCGTGACCGAGCCCGAGCCCGACAATGTGGCCCCGGTGATCGCGGCCCAGGCCTTTGAGGTGGTCGAGAGCATTGCCGACACCGAAGAAATAGGCACCGTAACGGCCACGGACCAGGACCAGGACGAGCTGACCTTCTCCATTGCCGAAAACGACAACGACCACTTTGAGATCACCCCCGAAGGGGTATTGAGCCTTACGGAAGGTACCACCCTGGACTTTGAAGAACAGGAACAGCATGTGATCACCGTGCAGGTAAGCGACGGTAAGGGTGGCACGGCCACCGCCGAGGTCACCATCAACGTCACCGAGGATCTTGCGCCCACCGGGCAGGTGGAGTACGAGTTCTCCGTGGTCGAGACCATTGCCGATACCGAGATTATCGGCCTGATCACCGCCGAGGATCCCGAGGGACAGGCCATCACCTTCTCCATAGACCCCAACGACAACGATCTTTTCGAGATCAACGATGACGGGGAGCTCAGCCTGGCCGAGGGCAAGAACCTCGACTATGAGACCGATATCGCACACAACATCACCGTGATCGCCAGCGATGGCGTTAACAAGCTCGAGATCTTTGTGACCGTGCTCGTGGAGGACATCACCTCCGCCGAGGATCCCTCCACCTTTGTGACCACTTGGACTACAGAACAGGCATTTGAGTCCATAATCATAGGGGTACAGGTAAACACGGAATACGACTTTAGAATCAACTGGGGAGATGGCACGACGGTGGAAAACATTTCCTTCACCAATGAGCCAGTGTTCTTCCATGCCTATAACGAGCCAGGGACCTACACCATTGCCATAGAGGGGCAGTTCCCCGCCATAAATATGCACAGTGGCGATGCCACGGCCGACAAACTGGTGGGCATACAACAGTGGGGAGACATCCAATGGCAGAGCATGGAATCCGCTTTTAGGGGATGTGCAAACCTTGCCGAATATACCGCCACCGATGTGCCCGACCTCTCAGCGGTGACGGATATGTCCCTAATGTTTGAATCGTGCTCCTTGTTCAATGGGGACATCGGGGATTGGGACACTTCCAATGTGACCGATATGTCAGGTGTTTTCTTTGCTGCAACTTCCTTTAACCAGGACCTCTCAGGCTGGGACACCTCCAGTGTGACAAGTATGGTTAGCATGTTCAATTTTGCAACTTCCTTTAACCAAAATATATCAGGGTGGAACACCTCCAGTGTAACAACTATGACATCTATGTTCTCCGATGCCGATTCCTTTGACCAGGACATATCAGGGTGGGAGACCCCGCTTGTAACCAATATGGCAGGCATGTTCGCTGGAGCAGCTTCCTTTAACCAGGACATCGGCGGGTGGAACACCTCAAGTGTAACCAATATGGTAGGAATGTTCTCCGCTGCCGATTCCTTTGACCAGGACATATCAGGGTGGGAGACCTCCAGTGTGACAAATATGGGAGAGATGTTCATCCTTGCAGAATCCTTTGACCAAGATCTTGGTTCTTGGGATATTTCCAGCTTACAGGAAGCATCGAATATGCTGGACGGTTCAGGGATGTCCATACAAAATTATAGTGCAACTTTAATTGGATGGTCCCAGCAGCCATTTTTGAACAGCGATTTGACAATAGGTACAGCAGGCCTACAATATTGTCTCGGTTCCACGGGAGCACAGGCCAGACAGGCTCTTATAGATACCTGGAACTGGGCTTTTAATGGGGATTCTGGTATCATCAACTGCCCATAATCATTACCCATTCATAAATAAGTAGCTAAAATATATAGCATCAATAATATTCCGCCGATGGCCAAAGGGCTGTCGGCGGTTTTTGTTTTTATGGGATGATTAAGATTTAAGAGGACAGATGTCAGTGCACTGGCTCCTGATGTCCGATTACTGGATAAAAAAGATGCTTCTCTACGTTCGGAATGATATCATCGGAGGTCATTTCGAAATGAGGAACGAAATAATTCGGGACGATCGAGAAATCCCATTCATTCCAAAACACATTTAAAAAGCAGATTTCTCACACTCGCTCAGCTCCCTCGCAAGCTCGGGACAGGGGTTCGAAATGACAAGCAAGGTTCAAGGCGTTATTTTGTGCGGATGCTGAGCTGTCATTCCGTACCTGACACGGAATCCATGATTGTTAAATGGATTCCTGCATGCGCAGGAATGACATTTGAACAAATTTGACTGCAAACCATCTACTTTTAATTGCGAATAAACAAGACTCTCCCCACTGCTTACTGACATACTGCCTACTTCTTTCACCCTTTGCCCTTTGCCCAATGAAAAGATTTCTCGACTGCCCCCTTGACTGCGCTCGGGGTGACAGCTCGAAATGACAGGAACGGACATCAGACATCAGACATCAGACATCAGACATCAGACATCAGACATCAGACATCAGACATCAGACATCAGACATCAGACATCAGACATCAGACATCAGGGGAATAAAAAATTATTTCTTTCTTTTAAACAAGGGTACCGAAGAACAGGCTTCGCCATACATTACGCTTTTGGCCACTTCTTGTATTTTGATAACAGCCATGAGGTAGGCGTTTTCGGGTACTGGTTTGTTGGAGCACCCTTTTATGATTACAGGTTTATCCGTGAACTCGGTAACATCCAAATTTTCCAAAATGGTTTGATACAGTGCGGTTTCGAGGTTTTCAAAACTGCCCTGCACTACTTTTTTGGCATAGGGCTGCAGACGGGAGGCAATCAACATAAAAGCCCAACCCGGAACTATGGCATCAGTAGAGCATTGAAGCGCCACATAAGCATCTTGGTATGCTGACCAATCGTGCGCCTCCACGTGGGTTCGAAATTCCTTTTCACGCAAAATAAAACCTTCGTACAACCAATCTTTAATGTCAAGCACCTTTCGCTCCCCCTTGGGATAATGATCCTCAAGGTTGAAGGTAATCAACTTGCTTTGGGCTACTCTATTTATAATTTCAGACATATGATTTCAGATTTCAGTGGTCAGACTTAAAGCTTCAGTTTTTGTTCTCCAAATGTTTTATTAATCCATGTAAGGTCTTGGAAATTTCATCACAAAGAGCATAAAGTTTTCTAAATACTTCATCATCCACATATTCAATATCCATGGTCAAATATAATTGTGATTTTACTTCGTAACAGGAGGCTTTGGCCACATTCAAAAAATAAATGAACTCTTTGTTGGTTTTTCTTCCATACCCTTCGGCAATATTCGATGAAATAGAAATGGATGCTCTCCGTATTTGGTCTCGCAGTGCAAAATCCCTTTGAAATCTATTATCACAAGTTATTTTATATATTTCCTTGTTTAGCTCTCGGGCCTTTTTCCAGGAAACTATCTGTTCAAACCCCTTTTCCATACATTTATACTGTTGCTATCGGGGGTTCGATATCCGTTTCTATTATTTTTATTGGTCAGACGTCTGAATTCTTACGTCTGACATCCAACTTAAAGTCTGGAATCCATTATAATTTTTGATTCTGTGATCTAAACCTTTTCGCCGAAGACGTTTTCTGGTGTTTGGTTTTTCTCCCTTTTACCCGTTTTCTCCACAACTCAAAAGACGAGCGTTTTAGGTTACTTCGCATCACCTCCCTAACATCGTTTTCCTTGAGGCCAAACTGGTACTCTATGGCTTCGAACGGGGTTCTGTCCTCCCAAGCCATCTCAATAATTCTATCAATCTGTCTTGTGGTCATCTGTTCTTGGTTTTACAAAAGTCCCAACTCCAATTTCGCTTCTTCGCTCATCAGTTCTTGGGTCCATGGGGGATCAAAAGTGATTTCGACCTCCACATCCTTCAACATATCAATGGATTTCACTTTCTCCTCTACCTCCACGGGCAAGGTTTCTGCCACAGGGCAATTGGGCGAAGTAAGGGTCATCAAGATCTTTACTTCGTATTCCTCGTTCACGAACACATCGTAAATCAATCCCAATTCGTAAATATCCACAGGAATTTCTGGATCGTATATGGTTTTGAGCACCTTTACGATTTTTTCGCCCAGCTCTTGTGTATCTATAGTAGTTTCTTCGCTCATTCTTTGTTATTTTAACTGTGTTTGATAGGCAACTGCGTACAACTTCAATTGCTTGATCATGCTTACCAATCCGTTCGCACGTGTGGGTGACAAATGTTCTTTAAGTCCGATTTCATCTATGAACTCGGTATCGGCATCAATAATATCCTGCGGTTTTTGGTTGCTGAAAGCTCTGACCAAAATGGCGATTATTCCTTTGGTGATAATGGCGTCGCTATCCGCTGTAAAAACCAATTTATCGTCATTCAATTCTGCATGTACCCAAACCTTGCTTTGGCAACCTTTTATAAGGTTGTCATCGGTTTTGTACTGCTCTTCTATTAAAGGAAGTGACTTTCCAAGCTCAATCATATATTCGTAGCGCTGCATCCAGTCGTCGAACATGGAAAACTCGTCTATTATCTCTTCTTGTATTTCTTTTATGGTCATGCGATGTTTTTATTCAAAAATACAACTCGGAGGGTTGCCATTCAAGTCTTTAAGAGAAAGATAACTTCCAACTATAACAACTCATGATGCATTTATCAACAATTCGTCAATTCGAGTGATTTTTCAGGACAGAATCCTGAAAAATTGTATCGAGAATCAGAATTTTCAGAGCAAAAACCTTGTTCTCGATATTTTTTTTCAAAAAACTCGAACTGACGGTTTTTTGAATCTATGAATTTTCAATTGCACAAAGGTTATTGCAACATATTGCTTGCACGTGTCACCCCCTCAACCAGCTTATCCACTTCTTCCTTGGTATTGTAAAAGCTAAAACTTGCCCTTACCGTTCCTGGAATTTTATAAAAATCCATGATAGGTTGTGCGCAATGGTGCCCTGTACGGACAGCTATCCCCAATTTGTCCACAATAGTACCAATATCGTAGGGGTGAACGCCTTCTATATTAAAGGATATTACCGAAGTTT